>CAYLTE010000013.1:0-37057 GCA_964386195.1 uncultured Burkholderiales bacterium
TGTGCGATCAGGCAGTCGTGGCAGGGGCTGGGGACTGGGGGCTGGGGACTGGGGGCTAGGGGCTAGGGGTTCGGGGCTGGGGGTTGGAATTGGGCGGGCTTGCGGATGGCGCAGGTCTTGCGTCGACGACGCGACTGCCCCGGCTCCGGCCCGCCCATGTTCCGCGCGCTGCGCATCCTCATCCTGTCCTTCATCCTGCTCAACGTCGCACTCGGGAGCTGGCTCACGCGCGCGCGCACGACCAGCTGGGAGCAGCCGCTGCGCGTGGTGGTCTTCCCGATCAATGGGGATGGCCTGGACAGCACGGGTGCCTACATCCGCACACTCGACCGCGAGCGCTTTCTGCCGATCGAGGACTTCATGCGCGACGAGGCGCAGCGCTACGGGGTGCCGCAGCACGACCCGGTCGACGTCTTCGTTGCAGAGGAGGTGACGGCGCTGCCTCCGCAGGCACCGCACGGCGGTAACGTCGTGCAGGTCATGCTGTGGAGTCTGCAGCTGCGCTGGTGGGCGTGGCGACACGCCGATTACGACGGTCCGGATCCCGACGTGCGCATGTTCGTGCTGTTCCACGATCCCGCGCAGGTCGACCGGCTGCCGCATTCGCTGGGGCTGCAGAAGGGGCTGGTCGGGGTCGTCTACGCCTTCGCCGACACAGACCAGGACGCAGAGAACAACGTCGTGATCGCGCACGAACTGCTGCACACGCTCGGCGCCACCGACAAGTACGACCCGGCGACGAACCAGCCGCTGCACCCGGACGGATTCGCGGAGCCTGAACGTACGCCGCCCTATCCTCAGGCCTACGCGGAGATCATGGCGGGCCGCATCCCGCTCGATCCGGATCGTGCTGCGATGCCGCGCGGGCTCGACGAGACGCTCGTGGGCGTGGCGACTGCGCAGGAGATCCGCTGGCTGGAGTGAAGGCTGCACCGCGGAACGGCCAGGAATTTCCGGCGCGCAGTCCGGTCGAACGCGTTACCGTGTCCGATGGGCACCGTGTCCGATCCGGAGACCTCCATGTATCGCTTCATCCCCGCGCTGCTGCTCGTCGCGACCCTGGCTGGCGTGCCGTCCGTTCATGCGCAGGAGACACCCGCCGAAACCGATTCCGAGGTGGTCCTGGCGCGCGAGCTGATCGCGCAGCGCGAACAGCTCGATCGCATGAAACTCGATCCCAACGTCAGCAAGGATGCGCTGCTGGCGCAGGAGCGTAAGCTGATGCAGGTGCGCTCGCGGCTGGCGACGGCGCTAGCCGGCGAACTGGCGCGGCAGTCGGCTGACACCGACCAGTGGCGCCAGGCCTGGGAAGCGATGAAGGGGTTCCTGCGCGACCGGCTGCGCCAGTTCCTCGACGAGCCGGAACCGGGGACGACCCGCACCTGACGAGACGGTCCGGCCACGGCGATGCCGGGCCGATGCAGGCGCGCTTTGCGGTAGAGTGTGGCCGCTATGGCAGACGACACTCCGAAGGGGTTGCGCCGCAACCTCACCAACTATGGCGACGCCGGCTTCGCCATCTACCTGCGCCGCTCCTTCGCGCGCTCGATGGGCTACTCGCTCGACATGCTCGATCGGCCGATCGTGGGCATTGCGCAGACGGCGAGCGGCTTCAACAACTGCCACCGCTACGTGCCCGAGCTGGTGGAGGCGGTCAAGCGTGGCGTGATGCAGGCGGGCGGGCTGCCGCTCGAGTTTCCCACTATCTCGCTCGGCGAGATCTTCCTCAATCCGACCAGTCTGGTGTTCCGCAACCTCATGTCGATCGACACAGAGGAGATGATGCGGGCGCAACCGATGGATGCCTGCGTGCTGATCGGCGGATGCGACAAGACCGTTCCCGCGCAACTGATGGGAGCAGCCTCGGCCGACATTCCTGCGATCCAGCTGGTGACCGGTCCGATGATGGCGATGCCCTACCGCGGCGAGCGCCTGGGCGCGTGCACCGACTGCCGCCGATTCTGGGCGAAGTACCGGGCCGGCGAGGTGGACGACGACGGCATCCACGAGGTGGAGGGCAATCTGGCCACCACCGCCGGAACGTGCGCGGTGATGGGCACGGCAAGCACGATGGCCTGCATCGCCGAGGCGCTGGGCATGGCGCTGCCCGATACGGCGGCCATTCCGGCGGTGCACGCGGACCGTCTGCGCGCGGCCGAGGCGAGCGGCAGGCGTGCCCTGGCGCTGGCCCGGGAGGGACTGACCCCCAGCCGGATCATCACGCCCGCCTCGGTGCGCAACGCGCTGCGCGTGCTGCTGGCGATCGGCGGATCGACCAACGCGATCGTGCACCTGACGGCGGTTGCCGGACGGCGCGGCATCGACATCTCGCTCGAGGAAGTGAACCGCCTGTCCGACGAGACCCCGGTACTGGTCGATCTCAAGCCGACTGGTCAGCACTACATGCAGGACTTCCACGCCGCGGGCGGCATGCACGCCCTTCTGCACGAATTGCGCGAGCTGCTCGAACTCGATTGCATCACGGTCAGCGGCGAGACGTTGCGCCAGCGTCTGGAGCGCGCGCCACGTTACGTCGACCGCAACGTCATTCGGCCGCGCGGCGAGCCGTTCCAGAATGTCGGCGGGCTGGCTGCGCTGTTCGGGAGCCTCGCGCCGCGGGGCGCGATCATCAAGCGCTCCGCGGCCGATGCACGCCTGTTCGAGCGCGAGGGCCGCGCCGTCGTGTTCGAGTCGCTGGAGGACCTCGCACGACGCATAGACGATCCGGAACTGGATGTCACCGCTGACGACTTCCTCGTGCTCAAGAACGCCGGTCCATGCAGCCCGACCGGTATGCCCGAGGCAGGATACCTGCCCATCCCACGCAAGCTCGCGCAGCAGGGCGTGAAGGACATGGTGCGCATCTCCGATGCGCGCATGAGCGGCACCGCCTACGGCACGGTGGTGCTGCACGTCGCGCCGGACGCCGCGAGCGGCGGACCGCTCGCCTTCGTCGCGAACGGCGACCGCATCCGGCTGAGCGTGAGCGAGCGCCGCCTCGACCTGCTGGTGGGCGAGGAGGAGATGGCGCGCCGCCGCGCCGGCTTCGTCGCGCCGCCGCTGCCGGCACGGGGTTACGCAAGGCTGTACGCGGAGCAGATCCTGCAGGCAGACCGGGGCTGCGACTTCGGCTTTCTGCGCGGATGATCCTGGGAAGTCCTGGATCCCGGCGTGCGCTGCGATGACGATGTAGCAGGCATCCGTCGCACCGAAATGCCGGGGATGACTCAGCCTCTTCTTTTTTCCGCGCCAGCCATTAGCCGCTCGGTCGAGATGATGGCGCGCGTGTGGGTGCCCTCGCCGATCGCTCCGGCATCGTCGAACGCTTCCACCCGGAAGCGATACAACTTCCCCTCCTGTCCCAGGAAGGTCGCCACGGCGCGCACGGTACAGCCGACCGGCGTGGCCGCCGTGTGCCGGATGTCGACGTTCACGCCCACCGACAACTGTCCCGGCTGCAGCAGGCGGGTGAGCATGCGCGCGGCGGCAAGCTCCATGAGCGCCACCATGCGCGAGGTCGCGAACACCGGCGGGTAGTCGTCCTCGCGGCTCAGCGAGAGCGCCTGCGCGGTGTCGCTGAATCGGACGTCCATGCGCGCCTCCGAGGAGGTGCCCGGCGCCAACGCTTCTTCCATCTTCTTCTCCAGTGCGTGCTCGGCCGGTCGCGCTATTCGCGCACCGGATTCTCTCCCCAGACCATGGGCGTCTCCACCTTGCGCGGCCGTGTCAGATCCTCGAGATAGAGCGCCGGCGCCATCTCCCAGGCGTAGTCGACCAGCCTCCGGGTCAACGTGCGCACGCGCTCGGGATCGCGCTCGGCCTGGTTGTCTTCCTCGGAGGGATCGGCGCGCAGGTTGTACAGCTCGACCTTGCCGGGCAGCGTCGCGTGCAGGATCAGTTTCCAGTCACCTATTCTCAGACCGCCGCGGAATTCCTCCACGTTGAGCAGAATCTCCTCGCGCCCGCCCGGCGTGCCCTGCGCGATCGTCGCCCACTGGTCGATGCCGTCGAGCGGCTTGTCCTGTTCCAGGAGCGCACCGGCCACTCCGAGCAGCGTCGGATAGAGATCGACCGCGTGCATCGGCTCGCCGACGGTGCCGGGCGGCACCGCGCCCGGGCGCCAGACCAGGGCCACCGCGCGCAGGGCGCCCTCGTGCAGGCTGCCGCGTCCGCCCCGGTACGGCCCGTTGCTCGCCACGTTGGCGGTGCTGTCACCTTCTCCCATCGGGAACTTGCGATTCACCGCCCCGCCGCTGTTGGCGTGGAATACCACCACCGTGCGCTCGAGCATGCCGCGCTTCTCCAGCGCTGCCAGCGCCTTGCCGAGCGTGTCGTCCAGGGAGGTGACCATGGCGCGGTATGCCTTCAGGCGCGCGTTGTCGGCGTGGTAGTAGTCGATGAAGGGCTTGACGCCCTGGTGCGGCGCCTGCGGCGCGGCGAAGGACAGGTGCATGAACAGCGGGATGCCCGCGTCGTGTCTGCCGATCACGGCCTCGGCTTCGCGCGCGAGCAGCGCGTTCACGTAGCCGTCCTCCTTGACGCGCTTGTCGTTGCGCCACCAGTCGGGGCGCCCGCCCCGGTCCGTCTTCTTCAGGTAGTCGATCTCCCCGCCGAGGTGGCCGTAGAAGTGGTCGTAGCCGCGTGCGTTGGGCAGCATCTCCTTGCGCGCGTGGCCGAGGTGCCACTTGCCGATGAGGACCGTGCGGTAGCCGGTCGACTTGAGGGCCTGCGGGAGGATGCGCTCGTCCTCGGGCAGTCCGAAATCGCTGAACCACTGGATCTGCATCGTCTGCAGCCCGTAGCGCATCGGGTAGCGGCCGGTCATCGCCGCCGCCCGCGTCTGGCTCGAGAACGGCTGCACGTAGAACGCCTCGAGCTTCGCGCCTTCCTTGGCGAGCCGATCGATGTTCGGCGTGCGGATCGTGCTGCCGTGATAGCCGACGTCCTTCCAGCCCAGGTCGTCGGCAGTCACGTAGAGGATGTGCGGTGCGTCCGCAGCCGACACCGTCGCAATGGCGAGATTCGCGACGATGCACAGCAGCAAAGGCAGAAAGATCGCGCGTCGGGACATCGTGGTCTGTTCCTCCATGGCCAGTGACGCATGGTACCCCAGGCATCACAGGCTCCCGAGACGGGTTTGTGAGCCGCGCCGGATCGAAAAAGCCCGCGAGCATCGGCTACAATCGACCGGTCATGTCTGCTGTCCCCGCCTCACTTCCCGGCATCGAGCCCATTCGCGCCGTCCTGTCCCGCGTCCAGGTACGCATGGGGCTGAACCGGCTTCTGCGCGTGGCCGCCATCGTTGCCGGCGCGCTGCTGACGCTCGCCCTTACCTGGCGCCTGCTCGCGTGGTTCGACGGCCGTGTGCCGGCGGCCGCCGCGCTGACCATCCTGCTCGCGATCCTGGCACTGGTGGCGCTCGCCTTCCTGCTCGTGCGCGCGCTACTGGTCGCGCGGCCCGGGCTGGACAGCGCCGCGAACGTGGCGGACAGCCGCGCCGGCCTCGACAACGAACTGCTCAGTGCGCTCTGGTTCGCGCGCGAGACGCGACCGTCGCGCTGGATGGAACTGCAGCTCGAGCGTGCATCGCACCATGCCGCGGCGTTGCAACCCGAGCGCCTGGTCCCGTTGCGCCTGTCCGGTGCGGCGCTGGCAGGCCTCGGCGTGGGCGTGCTCGCGCTGCTGGCGGTGTGGTTCGCCCCCCCGCTGTCGCTTGCGCCCGCTGCCGATCCAGTGCCCGGGGATGCACGTGTGCAGGCGCTGCGGGACATGGCCGCTGCAATGCCGCAGAGCGAGGCCGCGCAGCAGCTGGAACAGGCGCTGCGCACGCTGGAACGGCCCGATGCCACGCCCGAGGAGCGGCGCAAGGCGGTCGCTCAGGCACAGGATGCGGCCGATCGCATGGGGCTGGAAGCCGCCTCGCGGCGCGATGAACTGCAGAAGCTGAGCGAGACGGTGGGCAACCAGCCCGGCATGGAAGAGGTGGCCGAGGCCCTTGCACGCGGCGACGCGGCGGGGGCGGCGGAGTTGCTCGAGCAGATGGCCAAGCAGAACCAGACGGAGGGCGGGAGAAGCGACGCCGACACCGAGCCGGTCGATGCCGGCGGTGAACCGTCGCTCGAGCAGGCGCTGATGGAGGCATCGCAGGCCACTGGCGCGCAGCCCGACGGCGAAGCCTCGCGCGAGTCGGTTCAGGCAGCCATCGACCGGTTGAACGAGATCGCGCGCGAGCTTGCCGCGTCCAACTACGTCAACGAGGCGTGGCAGTCGGTGCGCGGGCCGCAACTCGAGCAGTACCAGCAGCCCGGCGCCATGACCGCGGGCCGTTACGCGGAGCAGACCCAGGCGAGCAGCGCACCGTCGCCCGGAAGCAGCGACACGCCGATGGGTGGAGGCACCATGGCCCGTTCGGCGGCCGTGGCGCAGGGCGACGCGCGCAGCGAGCAGGAGGGTGGCACGCGCATGGGCGAATCGCTCGGCGACACCCCCGCCGATCCGGTGCTGGGCAAGAGCGAGGAGCGGCTCGAGGCGCAACTCAAGCGCAGCACGATCGAGACGCAGGAACAGGACGACGCACTGGGCGAGGAAAGGACCTGGTACTACTCCGAGAGCCAGCAGCAGCGTTCCACCGTGAGCCGGCGCGAGGTGGAGTCGCGTACGCGCTTCGCGCAGGCGGAAGCCGGCGGCAACGGCGGCATCTCCATCCAGCACCGTCAGATCGTAAAGGACTACTTCATGAACCTCCGGGAGAGCGCCCGATGAGCGCCGCGACGTCGACCGCACAGGTGGAACGCCAGATCGAGCAGTTCCGCAAGAACTTCAGCATCGTGCGGGAGGAGGTGTTCCGCATCATCGTCGGCAACGACGACAACATCGTCGGGATCATGACCTGTCTGCTCGCACGTGGACACGTGCTGCTCGAGGGCATCCCGGGGATCGGCAAGACCAAGCTGGTACAGACGCTGGCCGACGTCCTGCACCTGAAGTTCTCGCGCATCCAGTTCACGCCCGACCTGATGCCCGGCGACATCATCGGCAGCACGGTAGTGCGCGAAAACGAAGCGGGCCGCAAGACGATGGAATTCCAGCGCGGACCGATCTTCGCCAACCTCGTGCTCGCGGACGAAGTGAACCGGGCCACGCCGAAGACGCAGTCCGCGCTGCTCGAGGCGATGCAGGAGAACAGCGTGTCGGCGGGCGGCCAGACGCATCCGCTCGAGCAGCCCTTCTTCGTCCTGGCGACCATGAACCCGCTCGAGATGGAGGGTACCTACCCCCTGCCGGAGGCCCAGCTCGACCGCTTCTTCTTCAAGCTGCGCCTGGGCTTTCCCACCGCGGAAGGCTTGCACGAGATCCTCGACCGCACCACCCAGCAGCACAACCCGCAGGTCGACCGCGTGCTGGGGCAGGGCGACGTGCTCGAGATGCGCGAGACCGCGCGCTCGGTGCCGGTCGCGCGGCCCGTGCAGCAGTATGCGATCGACCTCACCCTCGCCACCCATCCCGAGAGCGAGCGCGCCACCGACATGACCCGGCGCTTCGTGCGCTTCGGTTCCAGTCCGCGCGGCACGCAGGCGTTGATCCTCGGCGCGAAGGTCAACGCGCTGCTCAACGATCGCGTGCACGTGGCCTGCGAAGATGTCCGCACGGTCGCGTTGAACTCGCTGCGCCACAGAATATTGCTGAACTTCGACGCGGAAGCCGAGCGCGTCGATGCCGACGCGATTCTCGAGGACATTCTGCAGCGGGTGGCGGAGCCGCGGTAACGCGCTTCGGCAGTCCCATGTTCACCGACGCCTTCCTGCGCAAGCTCGACGTGCTCGCCCTGGCCGCGCGCAACCGCGCGCACGGTCAGCTGCGCGGCATGCACCGCTCGCGCCGCGTCGGCACCGGCATGGTGTTCGCGGACTATCGCCCCTACGCCGAGGGCGACGACATCCGCCACATCGACTGGGGCATCTACCTGCGCATGGACCGGCTGATCCTGCGCCTGTTCGAGGAGGAGGCGGATCAACCGGTCTATCTGTTCGTCGACAGCAGCCTGTCGATGGACTACGGCACGCCGAACAAGCTCGAGTACGCGCGAAGGCTGGCCGGCGCACTCGCCTACGTGGCACTGCTCAATCACGACCGCGTGAACGTGTGCTCCTTTGCCGAGTCCCTCGGCGACACCCTGCCGACGCGGCGCGGCAAGAACCAGGCGCCGCAGGTGTTCCGCTTTCTACAGCGCATCGAGCCCCACGGGCGCACCAGCCTCGCCGCCGCCCTGCGGCGCTACTTCTCCGCACCGCGCACGCGCGGCGTGGTCGTGCTCATCTCGGATTTCCTGGATCCCGCCGGCGTCGAGGAATCGGTGGCGGTACTTCGCCGTTTCCGCCACGACGTCGCGCTCATGCACGTGGTCAGTCCCGAGGAAGTCGATCCGCAACTGCCCGAGGAGGCGGTGCTGGTCGACGCGGAGGAGGGCAACGCGACGGAGGTGGAGATCACCCCGGGACTGCTCGAGGCCTATCGCGCCACCTTCGAGCGCCATGCACGCGAGATCGAGAGCTACTGCCGCAAGTACGGCTGGGGCTACGCGCGCGCGATGACCGATGTGGCGATCGAGGACGTGGTGCTCAAGCTCCTGAGGGAAGAGGGCCTGTTGCGGTGAGGCGGGCTCCATGACGTTTTTCGGCCTGACGCCCGCCGCAGCCTGGATGCTGCTCGCGGGCGTGGCGGGAGCGGTGCTCGCGCTGTACCTGCTCAAGCCTTCGCCGCGGCGCGTGGCCGTCGCCTCCGGCCTGATCTGGCGCCGCGTGCTCGAGCAGCGCCGGCGCAGGCCCGAGCGCTGGCGCTGGTGGCTGTCGCTGCTGCTCGCACTGGCCATCGCGCTGTCCATCGCCTTTGCGCTGACCCGCCCCGATTTCGACGCCGTTGCCGGCGGTGCGAGCGATGTGCTCGTCGTCGTCGACACCTCGCCCGGCATGGCGGTGCGCGGCGCCGACGGGCGGACGCGCCTCGACCTGGCTGCCGAAGAAGTCGAGCGCATCGCGGCAGCGGCCGGAGGGGGCAGCCGCTTCATGCTTGCCGACACCACCCACCGCATCGCCACGCCGGCGTTCGAGGGGCGCCAGGAGATCGTCGCGCGCGCACGTGCGCTCGAGCCAGGGTACGGAGAACGTGCGTGGTTCCCCGAGCTCGGCACGCTGCCGGACTTGCGCGACAGCCGGCAGGTGTGGTTCGTCACCGACGGCGTGTCGCCCTTGCAGGTCCCCGAGTCGGTTCGTGTCGTGTCGGTGTTTCGCAATGCAGACAACGTCGGCATCACCGCGTTCGAACTGCGTGCCTCGCCAGGCGATCCGCGCCGCCACGACGCATTCGTCGAGGTGTCGAACGCCTCGGCCGGGAACAAGCTCGTGCGGCTGCGCATCGCAGGTGTCGACGGTACGCCGATCGATCGCGAACTGCGGCTCGACGGCGGCATGCGTACCAGCCTGGTGGTCGATGTCTCGGGTCTGGGAGAGGGGCCGGTGCGCGCGAGCGTCGCCAGCGATGGGGACGGACTGGCCCTCGACGATGTCGCCTATGCGTTTCTGCCCGGCAAGAGCCGCGTGCGCGTGGCGCTGGTGACACCTGGAAACGCGGCCCTGGCGCGCGCCCTGCGCGCGCTGCCGCGGGTGGATCTGCAGATCCTTCCGCCTTCGCGCGCAACCGGCCTCAGCGGATTCGATGCCGCGCTGTTCGACCGCGTCACGCCGGAGGCGCGTCCCGGCATTCCTGCGCTGCTGATCGCGCCGCGTCCGGCCGCCTGGCTCGGCGCGGGCGCCGGCGCAGTCGGCAAGACGCACGTCGCCGCCTGGGATACGGGACATCCGCTGCTCGCCCGGGCCACGCTGAAAGACGTGCTGATCGAGCGCGCGCAGCCGCTGCGCGTAACCGAGGATGCGCAGCTGCGGCTGTCGGCGGTGGCGCGCGGACCGAACGAGGAAGCGCTCGTGCTCGCCGGCGGCGACGGTCACCGCCTGGCGGTGCTCGCCTTCTCGCTGCAGGCGTCCAACTTCGCCCAGCAGCCGGGCTTTCCGCCTTTCATTGCCAACGCAGTGAACTGGCTCACCCGTGAGGCGAGCGCCGTGTCACGCCCGCTCGGACAGGTCGTCGTCCCAGCGAACGCGCGCGTGCTCGACCTGGAGGGCGGCGAGGTGGCGACGCGCGAAGTGCCTGGCGGGGCGCTGTTCGAGGCGCGTGAACCGGGTCTGTTCACGGCAATGACCGACACCTCCCGGGTGCGCATCGCGGTCAACCTCCTCGATGCCCGGGTGACCGGGGTTAACGCCAGCGCGCTCGCGGGCGCGGTGCAACGCGATTCGCCGAGCGCGGCGCCGCGCGTGGCGCGTGTCGACCCCTGGATCCTGCTGCTGGCGGCCGCGTCGCTGCTGCTGGCGCTCGAGTGGTGGAGCTACAACCGGCGGGTGACCCTGTGAACGGCTTGCTGATGCAGGGCGCGACGTGGCCGCTCTGGCTGCTGCTGTTGTTGCCCGTGGTGTGGTGGGGTGCGCGCCGGTCCCGCGCCAACCTGGGCCGGTGGCATCTCGTGACGGTCACGGTACTGCGCACACTGGCACTCGCGCTGGTCGTGGCGGCACTGCTGCAACCGGTGTGGAGCCGCACCGGTGCCCGCGTATCGGTGGTCTATGCCCTCGACGTCTCGCGAAGCGTGGCGGCAGAGTTCGTGCAGTCGGCACTCGACTTCGCCGAGCGCGCCGGGCGCCAGGCGCAGCCGGCGGCTTCACGCTTCGTCGTGTTCGGTGAGGATGCGCGGCTGGTCGGCTCTGCGGACGAGGTTGCGGACGTATCCGTGAGCGCGGTGTCCAGGCCGGGCGCCAACGGCGCGGTCTACCAGGGTGCCACGGACCTGGAGCGCGCACTCGATCTCGCGCTGCTCGGTCTCGATCCGGCGCACGTCAAGCGTATCGTCCTGTTCAGCGACGGCAATCAGACGCGCGGCGACGTGTGGCGGGTCGTGCCGCGGCTACAGGCCGAGGGAGTGAGGGTGTTCGCGTTTCCGGCGCCGCCCAGTTCCAGCGGCGATGCGTGGGTGGAGGCGGTGCAACTACCCGAGGCAGTACGCCGTGACGAGCCGGCTGCAGTGATCGTGCGTGTAGTGGCGCAGCGCGCGGCGCCGGCCCAACTGCGCCTGAGCGCAGGCGGCGCGGTGCTTGCGTCGCGCGCGCTCTCGCTGCAGGCAGGCAGCAACGAAGTGAGCGTGCCGGTGCGGCTGCGACGCGAGGGTGCGGTGCGGGTGACCGCGGAGGTGGTCGCGCAAGGCGATGACCTGCGCGAAAACGATCGCCTCGAGCAGACCGTGTGGGTGCAGCCGCGGCCGCGCGTGCTGTACGTGGAGAGCCAGCCGGACTCCGCGCGCTATCTGCGCGATGCGCTGGCGCGCGAGGGGCTGGACGTGCGCGTGGTGGCGCCGGATCGCATGCCGGGAAGCGTGGCCACGCTGGACCGCTATGACGGTGTCGTCCTGAGCGATGTCCCGGCGCAATCGATCGAGGGTGCGCCGATGCAGGCGCTGCGCAGCTTCGTGCAGGAGCGTGGCGGTGGCCTCGTGTTCGCCTCGGGAGAGACGACCTACGGGGAGGAGGGCTACTCGGGCTCGGTGCTGGAGAAGATCCTGCCCGTGGAGTTCAAGTCCGAGGAGAAGCGCAAGGATCTCGCGCTGGTCCTGTGCATCGACCGCTCGTACAGCATGAAGGGGCGCCCGATCGCGCTCGCCAAGGCGGGCGCCCGGGCCGCGCTGGCGCTGCTCGAGGAGCAGCACTACTTCGGGGTCATCGCCTTCGACTCGCAGCCGAACGAGGCGGTGCCGCTGCAGTACGTGCGCAGCAAGCGTCGGGCGGAGGATCTGATCGACCGCATCCAGGCGAGCGGGCAGACCAATATCTATCCGGCGCTCGCCACCGCCTGGCGTGTGCTGCAGAAGAACCCGGCCAAGCGCAAGCACGTGATCCTGCTCTCCGACGGCGATACCGCACCGGCCGATTTCGACCGTCTGCTCGCGCGCATGAGCGAGTCGAAGATCACGGTGTCCACGGTGACCATCGGCAAGAGCGGCGACCCGACGCTGATGATGCGCATCGCGGAATTGGGCAAGGGCAAGAACTACACCGCCGAGGACATCGAACAGGTGCCGGAACTGTTCGTGCAGGACACCAAGGACGTTTCGCGTACCTCGCTGATGGAGGAAGCGTTCCGTCCGGTGGTCAAGCAGCGCATCGAGGCGGTGCGCGGCATCGAGTTCGGCAAGGCCCCGCCGCTGCTCGGCTATGCGAGCGTGAAAGCCCGGGACGACGCCGAAGTGTTCCTGACCACCGAGGACGACGCACCGATCCTCGCGCGCTGGCAGTACGGCCTGGGCCGCACCGTGCTGTTCGCCTCCGACGTGAAGAATCGCTGGGCGAGCGGCTGGCTGGAGTGGAGCGGATACGGCAAGTTCTGGACGCAGCTGGTGCGCGACACGCTTCGCACGGACCTGGCCGAGCAGGTCTCGTTCGTCATCGAGCGCGAGGGCGAGGAGGCGATGGTCACGTTGCGCGCCATGAACGCGTCGGGGCAGTGGCAGAACGCCCTCACCCCACGCGTCCGGGTGAACATGCCGGGCGGAGGTGGCCGCGAAATCGCGCTGCGGCAGCGCGCGCCCGGCGAGTACGTCGCGACGCTCGGTGTGTCGACCTCGGCGTCCGGACCGTATGACTTCGAGTTGCTGGCCGATGGCGTGGGCGAGGACGTCGCCCGCCGGGCGGGTACACGCCAGCTGTTCTACCCGTACGCCGACGAATACCGCAACTATCCGCCCGATCTGGAACTGCTGTCGAGCGTGAGCGCGCAGACGGGAGGGAAGCTCGCGCCGAGCGTGGAGGAGATCTTCGCCCATCAGGGCGATGAAAGCCGGGACCGCATCCCGCTGTGGCCCTGGCTCGCCGCAGCCGCGCTCGCCTGCTACCTGCTCGATCTGGCGTTGCGGCGCCTGCCCTGGGCGCGGCGCTGGTTCGAGTGAAGCGGCGCACGATGTCCCTTGCACTTCGGACACGGCGTGTGTAAGATGATTTTGCCGATTCGTATGACGGCCGCTTTCCTGAACGAAGCGTACGGGCGGCGCGCGCCGCGCGCCGCCCTTTTCTAGCGGACGTCCAGGCATCGCCATGCTTTCCCTCCTCTCCCTTCTCGCGGTCGGATTCGCCCTGGGCCTGCGGCACGCGCTGGATGCGGACCACGTGCTGGCGGTTGCCACCATCGCGACGCGTGCGCGCGGTCTGCGGGCGGCTGCAGCGATCGGCATCCTGTGGGGCGTGGGCCACTCGCTGACGGTATTCGTCGTCGGGGCGGCGATGCTGGTGCTCGGGCTCGTGATTCCCGAACGGCTCGGCATGGCGTTCGAATTCGGCGTGGGCATCATGCTGGCGGTCCTCGGCATCTCCACGCTCTGGGCCACGTGGCGCGCGGCGCACCGCCCAGTCCACGGCAAGAGCGGGGGTCCTTCCCGCAATAGCGACAGCGCGCACGATCTGGTGTTCGGTGCATCGCCGCTGCACGGCGCGCCAGGCGCCGGTGTCGCATTGGCTCGATCTCAACTGCGCTATCGCAGCGTAGGGAAAGGCGTTGAGCCGCATGTCCATGCGCACGTTCACGGCGACTACGTGCACAGCCATCGTCATGGGCACGGCGACGGCGCGCACGGCCACCGGGAAGACGACACGCCGCAGGGACGGCTCGACCGCTGGTTCGGACGCCTGACCTTGTACCAGGTCGCGCGGCCAGTGGTGGTCGGCGTGGTCCACGGCCTGGCCGGGTCTGCCGCGGTCGCGCTTCTCGTCCTGGCGAGCGTGCACGATCCGCTATGGGGACTCGCCTACCTCGCCGTGTTCGGGATCGGCACCACGGTCGGCATGATGCTGGTCACGCTGCTGATCGCCGCGCCGATGGCGCTTGGCTCGGCGCGCTCGGCCGAAATGGGGCAGGCGCTGAGGGTGGGGGCGGGGGTGTTGAGTCTCGCCTTCGGTCTGTTCCTCATGTACCACATCGGCGTCGAGCAAGGCCTGCTCAGCGCAGGCGCGGTCGCGGCGGCGCGCTGAGGGCGCCCAATCGGTCTGCGTACCGCTTCCGTTCCCGTGCTGGTCAGTCTCCGTAGAACCGGAACGCGTTCTTGCCGTTTTCCTTGGCGTGGTACATCGCCGCATCGGCGTTGCGCAGCAACGTCTCCGCGTCGCTTCCGTGGTGCGGGAAGACGCTGATCCCCAGCGTGGGGGTCACGCGCATGTCGTGTACGTCCACACGGTAGGGTTGAGCCAGGCAGGTGAGCAGCTTGCGCGCGACCGCGCCGGCGTCCTGCGCATCGTGCAATTCCGGCAAGACCACCACGAACTCGTCGCCGCCGACCCGGCACACCGTGTCGATTTCGCGCACGCAACTGCGCGCCCGGTCGGCGATATCGCGCAGCAGCTGGTCGCCGACGTGGTGGCCGAACGAATCGTTGACGTACTTGAAGTCGTCGAGGTCGACGAACAGCACCGCCACCAGCGAACGGTTGCGCTGCGCGGCCGCAATGGCGTGCTCGAGCCGGTCGCGCAGCAGCAGGCGGTTGGGCAGTCCGGTCAGCGGATCGGAGTAGGCGAGGGCGTAGATCTGCGTTTCCCAGCGCTTGCGCTCGGTGATGTCGCGCAGCACGGCGGTGAATTTGGGCGGGTAGGGGTCGAGCGAGATCTCGGACAGGGACAGTTCGAGCGGGAACAACGCGCCATCGCTGCGCCGCCCGGACAATTCCCGGCGCCCGCCCAGCAGGGTGCGCAGCCACGTGCCGTTGTCCAGTGCGCTGCGTGCGTCGTCGGCCGTGAGGTCGATGGCGAGCTGGCGCAGGTTCATACCGGTCGACTCGTCCGCGTCCAGGCCGAACAGACGCTGCGCGACCAGGTTGATGCGCTCCAGCGTGCCGTTCTCGGACAGCACGATCATGCCCTCGGCGGCATTGTTCAGGATCGACTCGAGTTGCCGTTCGCTCTGCCGGAGCGCACGCTCGGCGCGCACCCGGTCGGTGATGTCGCGGCCGATGACGGCGATGCCGCTGACCTCGCCGGCACTGCCTCGCAGCGGGGTGAGATTGAGCGACAGGTGCACCCTCTCGCCCGTGTCGTGGAGACGCACCGTCTCGAAGCGCGCCACGCGCTCGCCCGACAGCACGCGCCGGTACAGCAGGTCGGTCTCGCTACGGTGATCGTCGGGAACGAGCGTTAGCTCGCTGCGACCCACGATCCGGCCCGGCGCATGCCCGAGGACCCGCTCTGCGCCACGGTTCCAATAGGAAACGATCCCGTCGGCGTCGACGCTGAAGATGAGATCGTCGGACGAATCGAGCAGGGCCGAGAACATCTGGTCCAGCTGCGGCGGGTGGCCGGGCCCGGCGCGACCCTGCAAGGTGCGCAACACCGGGATGACATGTTCATGCAACTGTCGGGGCGTGACGTCGTCTCCATCCGGCGTCGTCTGCGTCGCCTGCGCATCGCGCAGGTCTCGAACCAGCTCGAGCAATTCGTCCCGGCTCATCAGCTCGGGAGCACGCGCAGGCGCGGATGACAGAAACGAACTGTTCACGATTCCGGGAAATTCGACGACGGCAGATGGCGGGAAGCGCCAAAGTATAGAGGCAATGCGTCATCCGCACGCAAGTTCTTCGCAACGCACTGTAACGATTGGAAGCTTTCCCGGGGTCATGCCGGCGGGCGGGGCGCGCGTCCACGCATGTCTATAATCGGGGTCAAGTCGATGCCCAGGGGCCGTGACATGAGGATGGCGTTGTACAGTCCGCAGCCGCCGCAATTCGACAGCGCGCAGGCCGAGCAGTTGCACGTCAAGCAGCGGCTCGCCGCCACGCTGCGGCTGTTCGCGCGCTACGGGTTCGATGAAGGGGTTGCCGGTCACGTGACGGCACGCGATCCCGTCCGGCGTAACTGCTTCTGGGTCAACCCCTATGGCGTCCACTTCGGCGACGTGCGCGTCTCGAACCTCTCCCTGGTGGACGACCAGGGACGCACGCTGTTCGGCACACCCCCTAACGCGTCCGCGTTCGCCATCCACGCTGCCTTGCACGAGGCGCGACCGGACGTCAACGCAGCCGCTCACGCGCACTCGATGTACGCCAAGTCCTGGTCGACATTGCTTCGCCTGCTGGATCCGCTGACGCAGGACGCATGCGCCTTCTATGGCGATCACGCGATCTACGACGAGTACAACGGCATCGTGCTCGATACCGAGGAGGGTGAGCGCATCGCTGCCTCGCTCGGCTCGCGCAAGGCGGTGATCATGCGCAACCACGGCCACCTCACGGTGGGGAGGTCGGTGGACGAGGCAGCATGGTGGTTCATCGCCATGGAGCGCAGCTGCCAGGCGCAGATCATGGCCGAGGCGGTGGGCACGCCGCGCCTCATCCCGCACGAGCACGCAGCATCCACCTGTCGCGACGTGGGCAATCCGTGGGCGGGATGGATGGCGTTTCAGCCGCTCTACCAGATGATCGTGCGCGAGCAACCCGACCTGCTCGACTGACCGCGCGCAGCGCGCCGGCATCCGCCGCACGCTCCACCCTCTTCACGCGGCCGACGCCGTCACTGCACACCCATGTTCCTTCCCATCGGCGACGAACCCAATCCGCATCACCTGCCGGCGATGACCGTTCTGATCATCGCGGCCAACGTCGCGGTCTTCCTGCTCGTCACGCTGCCCCTGAGCGCGCGCCCTGCCGATCCCGCGGACCCGCTGCTGATCGAGTACCTGCGCGCGGTGCTGCCGCATCTGCCTGCCGGCGTGCCATTGGGCGAACTGGCCGCGCAGGTCAGCGCCTATGACCTCGTCGTGTTCCGCTGGGGCTATCGCCCGGGCGATCCGCAACTGGTGGCGCTCGTCAGCGCGATGTTCCTGCACGGGGGCTTCATGCACCTGGCCGGGAACATGCTCTATCTGTGGATCTACGGGAACAACGTCGAGCACCGGCTCGGTGCGACGGGATATCTGTTCTGGTATCTCGCCACGGGCACCGCCGCGACCTTGTTCCACGCCCTGTTCAACCGCGGCTCCACGATTCCTCTGGTGGGCGCCTCCGGGGCCATTTCAGGCGTGCTCGGGTTCTATCTGGTGTGGTTCCCGCGCCACGTGGTCAAGATGTGGGTGTTCCTGATCCCGTTCTATATCGGGATGCTGCGTATCAACGCAACGGTGGTGCTGGTCATGTATCTGGTGCTGGACAACCTGCTGCCCATGCTGGTCCGCGGCGGGCAGGGGGGCGTGGCCCACGGCGCCCACATCGGCGGGTTCGTGGCCGGAATGGCGGTCGCGTTCGCGATGCGCTGGTACGCCGGGAAGCGGTGAAGCGGTGAAGCGGGCGAGAAGCCGCGCGTTGCGCGGCTTCGCCGTGCGGGATCAGGCGCGCTTGAGGCTGTCGCGGATCTCGCGCAGGAGCACGACGTCCTCGGGCGGAGCGGCAGGTGCAGGCGGCGGCGCTTCGCGCTTGAGCCGATTGATCTGCTTGATCATCACGAAGATCACGAAGGCGAGGATGATGAAATTCAGCAGCACGGTGAGGAAGTTGCCATAGGCGAACACCGGCACCCCGGCCGCCTTGAGTGCCACGAGGGTGTTGGGCACGTCGGGCGGGATATCGGCCAGCGGTACGTACATGTTCGAGAAGTCGACCTTTCCGATCACCCGCCCGACCACTGGCATGATCAGATCGTTGACGGCGGAGTCGACGATCTTGCCGAATGCCGCACCGATGATGACGCCGACCGCCAGGTCGACGACATTTCCCTTCATGGCGAACTCTTTGAACTCCGATGCAAAACCCATTCTCTGGCCTCCGTTGTTCGGTTATGGGATCGAGGCGCGTTTCGCGCCATGCGATGCAGTGCATTGCAACGTCATGACGACCCGGTCCGAAACGCGGGGCATATCCTAGGGTATTCCCCGAGCGCACACAACCGCGGTCGCGCGCAGAGCGCCTGATGCATGGTGGGGCAAACGCCGCTGGAACGAAACGGGCGGCCCGCGGGCCGCCCGTTTCGCTCGAAGTGCGGCGACAAACGCCGTACGCTCAGCGCTTCCTCAGTTCGACGCGCCGATTCGCGGCGCGGCCCTCTTCCGTCCGATTCGACGAAATCGGTCGATCCGGGCCATAACCCACCGCGGTCAGCCGCTCGGCCGGGATGCCCTTGCCGATGAGGTAAGCCCGTACCACGTCGGCGCGCTGCTTGGACAGCCGGCGATTGGTGGCGGCAGAGCCGGTATTGTCCGTATGTCCGCCGACCTCGATGGCGAGGTCCGGGTTGTCGAGCAGATCCGCCGCGATGCTGTTCAGCACCTGCGTCGACTCGGGAAGCAGCTTGGCCGAGCCGCTCTCGAAATTGACGCCCTTGAGCACGACGATGTCTCCCTGCGCCACTGCGCGCACGCCGCCTGCACCGGTGCCGCCGGTATCGGTTCCCGGCTCTGCGGCGCCGCCTCCTGCAGCGGCATCGGCTGCTGCGCCCGCGCCGGCGCCCGCACCTGCCGCGGTGCCGGCGCCCGACTGGTCGAGCGCGCAGCCCATCGCATCCACCGCGGCGCCGAAGGAGGAACCGGGGCAGCGATCGAGGTTGTCGGCAACGCCATCGTTGTCCGCATCGGTCACGCGGGTGCAGCCTTCCGCGTCCACCGGTACGCCCGCAGGCGTGTCCAGGCAGCGGTCGACACTGTCGGGCACGCCGTCGCGGTCGCGGTCCTGGGCGCGTTCGCAGCCCTGGTCGTCGACGCCGGTCCCAGCCAGCGTGCCGGGACAGCGGTCGCGACTGTCGGGCACTCCGTCGCCGTCGCCGTCGCTCTCGCAGCCGCTCGCATCCACGGCTGCACCTGCAGGCGTCGTCGGGCAGCGGTCGTTGAAGTCGGTCACGCCGTCACCGTCGGCGTCGAACTCGCAGCCCTTGGCGTCGACGCGCGCACCGACGGGCGTTGCAGCGCACTGGTCGCGGTCGTCGGGAACGCCGTCCTTGTCGGCGTCGCCGGCCGCAGGGCAGCCGGAGGCGTTGACCTTCACTCCTGCGGCCGTACCCGGGCACAGGTCGTTGCGGTCGATGACGGTGTCGCCGTCGCTGTCCAGTTCGCAGCCTTCGCCGTCCACTTTCTGGCCCGGCGGTGTGCCCGGGCAGCGATCCACGTTGTCCATGATGCCGTCGGCATCATTGTCCACGGGCTGCTCCACGTCGCGGCAGAGCAGTACGCCGATCAGGCCGGCGGTCAGGGCGCCGGCTGCAGCCGCGCCGAAACTGTCGATGGCGCCGAGCAGGCCGCCCGCGACCGCGCCGGCTGCGCCGCAGGTCTTCCAGTTGAGGGGAACTCCGCCGACCTGGGTCGGCATCTTCATCGACTGCATGGATGCGCAGCCGGTGGTCAGTACCAGCGTTGCGGCGACGACGGCGGTGGCGAAGCGGCGCATTACTCGATCCCCTCCCTACATGATGTCCGAATGGTACCAGCGCGAAGCCGCCGGCGCGGCGCGCGCGGCGATCAGCGTCTCTCGACGCCGCACCAGCGCGTCATGAACAGCGCGAGCACCTTGGTCACCTGCAGGGTGCTCGACAGCGACACCCACTCGTCGATGCCGTGGATGTGGCTCGAGGTCGGACCGTAGCAGGTCGCCGGAATGCTCCCGTAGAGCGCGAACACACGCGCGTCCGTGGTGGCGGTGCTGGCGTACCACTGCGGCCGTGCACCGAGAACCGCCTCGTGGGAAGCGGCCAGTGTCCCCATCATCGGGTGCGCACGATCGGCGACGTAGCCCTCCGATTGGAAGCCGGCGTAGTGCACGGCATAGTGAACGCCCTGCAGCGTGGGATCGGTGCGCGCCGTCTCGCGCAAACAGTCCTCGACGGCCGCGCGCGTCGCCGCGGCGCTCACGCCGGGATAGGACCCCAGCCGGATCTCCAGCGTGCAGCGGGTGGGCACCGAGGACGTCCACTCGCCTCCCTGAATGCGTCCGAGGTTGATCTTGATCGGGTCCTGCACCTGCGCGAACGCCGCGTGCCGGTTGGCCGGCTCGTTCCACTGGGCGGCCATCCGCTTGAGTCCCTGGTACAGGCTGTAGCCCGCCTCGATCGCGTTGATGCCCTTGGCGGTATCGAGCACGTGGGCGGGACGGCCTTGCACCTCGAGGGTGATCCACATCACACCGACCTGGGCGCACAAGATAGTGTGGTCGAAGGGCTCGGGGATGATGGCCGCGTCCGCGCGGAAGCCGTGGTGCAGGCAGGCGAGTGCGCCATTGCCGGTGCACTCCTCCTCGACCACCGATTGCATGAACACGGGGGCCGCCGGGCAGTAGCCGAGCCGCCGCAGGGCGCGGAAGGCGGTGATATAGGCGGCGATTCCCGCCTTCATGTCGCCAGCGCCGCGCCCGAACATGCGATCGCCATCGATGGTGGGCTCGAACGGGGGCGACGACCACAGGTCCTCGGCGCCCACCGGCACCACGTCGATGTGTCCGTTGAGGATCAGCGACCTGCCGGCCTGCGCCTGCGGCCGGTGCGTGCCCACCACGTTGTCGTGGCGTTCCCACTTCCCCACGGCGGGCGAGTAGCCGGGCAGGTGCGCCAGCTCCTCGTGCCTGACGGGAATGCGCAGCGTCTTCAGGCCCATGCCCTGGAACAGTCCCTCCAGGTAGTCCTGCGCGCTGCTCTCCTGTCCGAGCAGGCTGGGAAAGCGTACCAGCGTGGCGAGCAGTGCGACCATCTCGTCCCGAGAATCGTCCACTGCGGCGAGGAGCTCGTTCTCGAGGGCGGCGTCGCTCGCGCCCGGGGCCATGTCGTTCATCGCACGTTCTCCGTCTTGCGGCGGCGCTAGCGGCTGCGTGCCGCAGCCCACTCCTGTTCCTGCAGGGCGCGCCACTGGATCTTGCCGACCCCCGAGCGCGGCAGCGCCTCCATGAACTTCACTTCCCGCGGCACCTTGTAGGCCGCCATGTGCTGGCGGCACCAGGCGATCAACTCCTCTGCGCTGGTGCGCCCGGGCTGCTTCAGCACGACGTAAGCCTTGACGGTCTCGCCGCGTCGCTCGTCGGGCGCCGACACGATCGCCACTTCCTTGATGTTCTCGTGGCGGTACAGCGTCGCCTCCAGCTCGGCCGGCCAGACCTTGTAGCCGGAGGCGTTGATCATGCGCTTGAGGCGGTCGGCGATGTAGAAGAAGCCGTCCTCGTCGATGCGACCGAGGTCCCCGGTGCGGAACCAGCGCGTGCCCCGCAGTTCCACCATGCAGGCCTGCGTTGCCTCGGGATTGTTCCAGTAGCCCTTGAACAGCTGCGGGCCGGTGGAGAGGATCTCTCCCGTTTCGTTGCGCGGCAGCTCCTCGAGCGTGTCAGGATCGACCACGATCGACTCGGTGTCGAAGGTCGGGATGCCGAGGCACTGCTTGCGCAGATTGCCCGGCGGATTCATGTGTGTCTGCGAGATGGTCTCGGTCATCCCGTAGGCCTCCATGTATTCGATGCCGCACAGCTCGAAGAGCTTCTGCGCCACTGCTTCGGGCATCGATGCGCCGCCGCCGAAGACATTGCGCAGGGAGGACAGGTCTCGCCCCGCGGTCTGCGGATGGGCGAGCAGGTCCACCACCATCGTCGGCACGTTCGCCCAGTGCGTCACGCGGTAGCGTTCGATCATGTATGCCGCGGCGGCCGGATCCCAGCGCGGCAGCAGGGCGATCGTGGAGCCGGCGTAGATGCCGGCGTTCATGGTGTGCTGCATGCCCGTGACGTGGAACATGGGCGCGGTGCCGAGAATGGTCGAATGCGGTGCCATGTCCTCCCACAGTGCGCCGCCGACTGCCGTGCACATCACGTTGAAATGCGTGTGCATGCAGCCCTTCGGCTTGCCGGTGGTGCCGGAGGTGTAGAGGATGGCGCAGAGGTCCTCGCTGCCGACCTCCTCCTCGCCCGGATCCAGCCCCTGCTCGATGGCCTCGTTCCATGCCACCGCCTGCGCCTCGGGAAAGGCGCGCCGCGGCGCACGCAGGAACTCTGGGACGTTCAGTTCGGTCTCGGCGTGCAGGTAGTCCGAATAGGTGGCGACGAGGACGTGGTCGAGCATCCTGCCTGCGAGCGGCTGGAAGTGCTCGTAGACCTCCTGGCCGACGATCGCCACCCGAGCGCCGCTGTCCTGCGCGTAGTGCTCGATCTCGTCCACCACGTTCATCGGGCTCACAGGAACCGCGATCGCCCCGGCGCGCAGGATCGCGTAGAACGCAATCATGTACTGCGGGCTGTTCTGCATGTCGAGCAGTACGCGATCGCCCCTGCGTACCCCGCAGCGCGCGCGCAGGAAGCCGGCCAGCGCGAGCGCCTGCGCGTGGAACTGGGCGAAGCTCAGGCGCGAGTCGTAGAAGATCGTGGCCGGCCGTTGCGGATAGCGCGCCGCGGACACCTCGAGGTTGAACCACAGCGTGGTGCGCGGCACGCTGAGGTGCATGGGGTACTGGCGGGGCCAGATCGAATAGTCTTGCGGTTTCATCGTGTTGCCGGATACTAGGAATGCGCGAAGATTACGCGAAGCGCGAGGACTGCAACAAGCGGCGCAGGGTCAGCTGCGCAGATTCTCCTTCTCCTGCAGCAGCCGCCACTCGATCTTGCCGGTGGGCGACTTGGGGAGCGTGTCGACGAAGCTCACCACTCGCGGGATCTTGTAGGCCGCCATGTGGCTGCGGCACCAGCCGATGATCTCCTCGGGAGAAACCTTGCCGCGGCTGTCGGCCTTGAGTACGACCAGCGCCTTCACCGTCTCGCCGCGGTGGGCGTCGCGAACGCCGACGACGCAGGCTTCCTGCACTTCCGGGTGGCCGTACATGATCGCCTCGACCTCGGCCGGCCACACCTTGTAGCCCGACGCGTTGATCATGCGCTTGAGCCGGTCGACGATGAAGAAGTAGCCGTCCTCGTCGTAGCGTCCGAGGTCGCCGGTGCGGAAGAACGCCTTCCCGTCGAGTTCGAGGAAGCATTCGCGCGTCGCTTCGAGGTTCTTCCAGTAGCCCTTGAAGATCTGCGGTCCGTTCACGACGATCTCGCCGATCTTGTGCGCGCCGAGTTCCTCGCCGGTATCGGCGTCGACGATGCGCGCGTCGGTGTTGCACACCGGTATGCCGAGGCACTGCTTCTTCGGCCGCGCGTCGGGATTGATGTGGGTGGGCGCGATCGTCTCGGACAGACCGTAGCCTTCGATGTAGTCGAGCCCGGTGAGCGCCTTGAGCCGCTGCGAGACCGGTCCGGGCATCGCGGCGCCCCCACCCCCGATGCGGCGCAGGCTCGACAGGTCGTATCGGCGCAGGTCGGGGTTGGCGAGGAAATCGATGGCCATCGTGGAGATGTTGGTCCAGCCGTCGATGCGGTAGCGCTCGATCAGCTGCGCCGCTGCCTGGCGGTCCCAGCGTGTCATCAGCACGACGCTGGCGCCGCTGTAGATCGGCGCGTTCATGCTGCCCTGCATGCCGGTGACGTGGAATAGCGGCAGCGTGCACAGCAGGGTGGCGTCCTGGTGCGCCCCTCCCCAATGCGTCATGATCACGATGGTGCTCATCACCGTCGCATGCGTGTGGATGCAGCCTTTCGGACGGCCGGTGGTGCCGGAGGTATACGGCATGACGCAAAGGTCCTCCGGTCCGGCGCGGTGCGGCTGCGGCTCGAGACCGGCAGCCAGTGCGTCCATCCACGCTACGGCACCGGCATGCGTGACCGGCTCGCGCGCTGCCGCCACCACTTCCGGCACGTGCAGGTCGGTCTGCGTATCCAGGTAATCGGAATAGGCAGCGACCACCATGTACTCCAGTCCCTGGCCGATGAGCGGAGCGAGTTGTGCGAGTAACTCCTGCCCGCACAGCGCCACGCGCGCCTCGCTGTCCTCCACGTAGTGGCGCAGCTCTTCGGTGAGGTTCATCGGGTTGACGGGAACCACCATCGCGTCGGCGCGCAGGATCGCGTAGAAGCCGACGATGAACTGGGGGCTGTTCTGCATGAACAGCAGCACGCGCTCGCCCCGGGCGACGCCGCAATGCCCCTGCAGGTATCCGGCCAGGCGCTCGGCCTCGCGCAGGGCGCGTCCGTAGGGAAGCGGTGAATCGTAGAACCAGGCCAGCGGTTTGTCGGGGTAGCGCGTCGCGCTCACGCGCAGGTTGTCGAACACGCTGGTTGCGGGAAACGGCAGCGCCTTGGGCAGACCCGCAGGCCAGTGCGCGTAATGAAGCGGTTCGCGCGCCCGCTCGTTCCCCGCCATCGTTCCTCCCCAGGCGCCGCCCGCTCATGTTGCGGTGCGTGATCGCCATCCTCCCGTGACCTCTATTCTGTGATGGCGCAAGGCGAATGGCAACGGTCATTCCCGCGCGCGGCCCTTCCTTTACGGCAGCCAGGCAAGTGTGTCAGTATCGACCGACACTCGAAACGAGCGCGCGTACGACGCGCCTGTCATCCGTCAAGGAGGAAGACCTTGCAGGGCAGTGCCGGCCCGGTCGCGGCTTCCGCGGCGACATCGCCCCTGCTGCGTGTGACCGATCTCACCGTTCGCTTCGGCGGCATCGTGGCACTCGACCGCGTGAGCTTCGACGTCGAAGCCGGTCAGGTGTGCGGACTCATCGGTCCCAACGGCGCGGGCAAGACGACGTTCTTCAACTGCCTGTCGCGCCTCTACCCCTTCCAGGAAGGGACCATCGCGTTCGCCGGACGCTCCCTGGCCGAAGTCCCGCGTCATGGGATCGCAGTTCTGGGCATCGGCCGCACGTTCCAGAACCTCGCCCTGTTCCGTTCGCTCACCGTATCCGAGAACGTCATGCTCGGTGCGCATACGCGCAGCAGCGCCGGCTTCCTCGCGTGCGCCCTGCGACTGAAAGGTGCGCGCGTCCAGGAGCAGCACATCGCAGGGCGTGCCCGGGAACTCATGGATCTCGTGGGGCTCGGCGCGTTCGCCGCGCGGCGCGTGTCCGATCTGCCCTTCGGCATCCAGAAGCGCGTCGAGCTGGCGCGCGCGCTCGCCAGCACGCCCAAATTGCTGCTGCTCGACGAACCAGCCGCCGGGCTCAATCACGAAGAGGTCGAGGGCCTGATGGGCCTCATCCGTCGCATCCGCGACGCGCTCAACGTCACCGTGCTGCTGGTCGAGCATCACATGAACCTCGTCATGCGCACGTCGGACAAGGTGGTCGCACTCGATTTCGGACGCAAGATCGCCGACGGGACGCCGGAGGAGGTGCGGCAGAACCCGGAAGTGATCCGCGCCTACCTCGGCGACGGGAGAGCGGCATGAGCGCGCTGCTCGAGGTCGCGGAACTGCATGCCGGCTATGGCGCGCTCGCGGTGCTGCACGGCATCTCCTTCCAGGTGGACGACGGCGGCATCACGGCGCTGCTGGGCGCCAACGGCGCCGGCAAGACGACGACGCTGCGGGCGGTGTGCGGCATGCTCAAGCCGCGCGGGCGGGTGGTGTTCGGGGGCGAATCGATCGCGGGGCGCAGCACCGAAGACATCGTGCGCAGGGGCGTGGCGCACGTTCCGGACGGACGCGGCACCTTCCTGCACCTGAGCACCGAGGAGAACCTGCGCCTGGGCGCCTACACCCGCCGCGACCGCGCGCAGGTCGCGCAGGACATGGAACGCTGCTATGGGTATTTCCCGCGCCTCAGGGAGCGCAGGCACCAGCAGGCTGGGACCCTCTCCGGCGGCGAGCAGCAGATGCTGGCGATTTCGCGCGCGCTCATGCTGCATCCGCGCCTGCTGCTGCTCGACGAACCGAGCTTCGGCCTGGCGCCGCTGGTCGTGCAGGAGATCTTCCGCATCATGCTGCGCATCCGCGAAGAGCAGCGGGTGGGCATCCTGCTGGTGGAGCAGAACGCCAGCCTCGCGCTGGAGGTTGCCGACCACGCCTATTTGCTCGAGACCGGCCGCGTGGTGCTCGGCGGCCGGGCGGAGGAGGTGAGGCAGAACGAGGCGGTGCGGCGGTCGTATCTCGGCTATTGAAGGTCGACGCCAATGCGTTCAACGCAAAGAGCGCAAAGGACGCAAAGAAAATCTAAGGAAGACGAGGTGCCGGCAGTGAGTGACTGCAGTGCAGGGCGGACGAGGGCCGAATCAGGCTTCGTGTTGTTTCTATCGTCCTTCGCGCTCTTTGCGGCCTTTGCGTTGAGAGATTCAATATGACGATGAGCGACGTCTAGATGGAAGCGTTTCTCCACCAGGTACTTTCCGGGCTCGCCACCGGCGGCATCTATGCCAGCCTGGCGCTGGCGCTGGTGATGATCTACCAGTCCACCCATCACATCAATTTCGCGCAGGGCGAGATGGCGATGTTCTCGACCTATCTCGCCTGGACCCTGATCGGCGCCGGGCTGAGCTGGTGGGCGGCGTTCCTGCTCACGGTGCTGGCTTCGTTCGTCGTCGGCATGCTCATCGAGCGCATCCTCATCCGGCCGGTGGAGCGCGCGCCGGTGCTCACGGTGGTGATCGTCTTCATCGGCCTGCTGGTGATCCTCAACAGCGTCGCCGGCTGGATCTACAGTTACACGATCAAGAGCTTTCCCAGCCCGTTTCCCAGCGAACCCGTGCTCGGCGGGTTGATGTCGGCGCACGAACTGGGCGCGATCGGCGTGACGCTGGTGGTGCTCGTGCTGCTCTATCTCTTCTTCCAGTTCACGCCGCTCGGACTGGCGATGCGCGCGGTGGCGCAGAACCCGGTGTCGAGCCGCCTGGTCGGCATCCGCGTCGGCTGGATGCTGGCCCTGGGATGGGGGCTGGCCGCGGCCATCGGCGCGGTGGCCGGAATGATGATCGCGCCCATCGTCTACCTCGATCCGAACATGATGTCGGGCGTGCTGCTGTACGCCTTCGCCGCCGCGCTGCTGGGCGGAATCGACAGCCCGGGCGGGGCGGTGATCGGCGGCTTCTTCGTCGGCGCGCTGGAGAACGTGATGGGCGCCTTCGTCATCGGCACGGAGCTCAAGCTCAGCATCGCGCTGATCGTCATCATCGCCGTGCTGCTGGTGCGCCCCTCGGGCCTGTTCGGCCGCGTGATCGTCAACCGCGTGTGAGCCGGACATGACTTCCAGCGAAGGCGCAGCGGGGCAGAAGGCGGTGCAGGCGGGCCAGCCGGCGGGAAGGCGATTGCTCCCGGTGCTGCTTGCGATCGCCGGACTGGCGCTGCTGTGCGCGCTTCCCTTCGTGCTGACGAGTTACCGCACCTTCCAGTTCACGCTGGCGCTCGTCTACGCCATCGTGCTGCTCGGGCTGAACATCCTGACCGGCTACAACGGCCAGATCTCGCTGGGCCACGGCGCGTTCTTCGCGATCGGCGCGTATGTGGCGGCCATCCTGATGCACCACTTCGGTGTCCCCTACTGGGCGACGATTCCCGTGAGCGGCATCGTGTGCCTGGTGTTCGGCTTCCTGTTCGGCCTGCCCGCCCTGCGCCTGCAGGGCCACTATCTGGCGCTCGCGACCTTCGCGCTCGCCGTGGCCATGCCGCAACTTCTCAAGTACAAGGCGATCGAGGAGTGGACCGGCGGGGTGCAGGGCATCGTCATCGCCAAGCCGAATCCGCCTGCGGGCCTGCCGCTGACGCAGGACCAGTGGTTGTACCTGCTCACGCTGGGCATCGCGGCGGTCATGTTCGTCCTGGCCTGGAATCTGGTGCACAGCCGCGTCGGGCGCGCGCTGATGGCGATCCGCGACCATCCGCTGGCGGCCGAGGCGATGGGAATCAACAGCGCCTGGTACAAGTCGTCAGCGTTCGGTGTCAGCGCGCTCTACACCGGAGTCGGTGGCGCGCTGAGCGCCATCGTCGTGCAGTTCGTCGCGCCCGACAGCTTTGCCGCCGGGCTGTCGATCAACTTCCTGATCGGCGTGGTGATCGGCGGACTCGCCTCGATATCGGGCGCCATCTGGGGCGCGCTGTTCATCCAGTTCGTGCCCAATTTCGCCGACCAGATTTCGAAGGCGGCGCCATGGGCGATCTACGGCATCTTCATGATCGCCTTCGCCTATGCAATGCCCACCGGCGTGGCGGGGTTCCTGAGGCTCACATGGGGCCGCCTGCGGAAGCGCAAGGCGTCATCGATATAATGACTCTGCCGCTCCGTCCAGGCCGGACGGCCAACGACAAGAGCCAACACAGGAGGAGGAATCCATGAGGATCGTCCAGTACGTGCGCGGCATCGTGCTCGCGGCCGCCGCATCGCTTGCACTCGTCGGGTGTGACCAGAAGCAGGGCGCGCCGGGCGTGACCGATACCGAGATCAAGCTCGGGCAGACCATGCCCTACAGCGGTCCGGCGTCCGCCTACGGGGCGATCGGCAGGACGCAGACAGCCTACTTCGAGATGATCAACGAGCAGGGCGGCATCAATGGCCGCAAGGTCAACCTGATCAGCCTGGACGATGCCTATGCCCCGCCGCGCGCGGTCGAGCAGGTACGCAAGCTCGTCGAGCAGGATCAGGTGCTGGCCCTGTTCCAGAACCTCGGTACGCCGACGAACTCCGCGGTCCACGACTACGTGAATCAGCAGAAGGTGCCGCACCTGTTCCTCGCCACCGGCGCGAGCAAGTGGGGCGATCCGCAGCACTATCCGTGGACCATCGGCTTCCAGCCCAGCTATCGCATCGAGGCCAGGATCTACGCGAAGTACATCCTCGGCGAGAAGCCCGACGCGAAGATCGCCGTGCTCTACCAGAACGACGACTACGGCAAGGACTACCTTGAGGGATTCAAGGACGGCCTGGGCGACAAGGTGGACCGCATCGTGGCCGAAGCGAGCTACGAGGTGACCGATCCCACCGTCGATTCCCAGATCGTGACGTTGAAGGCATCGGGCGCGGACGTGATGTTCACCATCGCCACGCCGAAGTTCGCGGCGCAGTCGATCCGCAAGGTCGCGGACATCGGCTGGCAGCCGCTGCACATCGTCAACAACGTCTCCTCGTCGGTCGGGGCGGTGCTCACCCCGGCGGGCCTGGACAAGTCCGTGGGCGTGATCACGGCGCTGTACATGAAGGACCCGACCGATCCACAGTGGGAGAGCGACGAAGGCATGCGGCGTTGGAACGAGTTCATGGCCAAGTACATGCCCAACGCCGACGTCAGCGACTTCCTGCACGTGTTCGGCTACGGCGCGGCGCAGCTCATGGAGCTGGTGCTGCGCAACGCCGGCGACGACCTGTCGCGGGAGAACCTGATGAAGCAGGCCGCGAGTCTGAAGGACGTGCAGCTGGACACGATGCTGCCCGGCATCCTGATCAACACCGGCCCGGACGACTACTTCCTGATCGAGCAGTTGCAGCTCGCGCGCTTCGATGGCAAGCGCTGGGTGCTGTTCGGCGAGGTGATCGGGCACGACTGACGGCGGGCCGGACGTCCCGGCCCCGGATTGAACGAGTAGAGGAACGAGCAATGAGCGAGAAGTTTCTGCAGGGGCGCGTCGCGCTCGTCACCGGCGCCAGCCGGGGCATCGGTCGGTGCACGGCTCTGGCGCTCGCCGGCGCAGGCGCGAAGCTGGCCCTCACCGGCCGCGATCGGGCCAAGCTCGAGGAGTCGCTGAAGATGGTGCGCGATCTCGGCGCCGAGGCCGAGATGTATTTGTGCGACGTGCGCGAGGAGGAACAGGTCAAGCGGCTCGCCGCCGACGTCGCGAAGCGCTTCGGCAAGGTGCACGTCCTGGTGAACAACGCCGGCACCGCGATCCGCAAGAACGTGATCGACTTCTCGATGGAGGAGTGGCGCTCGCTCACCGACACCAACATCACCGGCGTGTTCCTGATGTGCAAGTACATCGTTCCGCTGATGAAGGGCAACGGCTACGGACGGATCATCAACCTGACCTCGATCATGGCGCACGTCACCAGCACGGGGCGCGGGGTGTACTCGGCCACCAAGCACGCCGTGGCCGGCCTGACCAAGGCGCTTGCGCTGGAACTTGTCGACGACAAGATCACCTGCGTGGCGATCAGCCCGGGCTTCATCGCAACGGACCTGACTGCGCCCCTGCGTTCGGACGCGGCCAAGAACCAGGCGCTGATGGACCAGACGCCGATGCGCCGCTGGGGCCAGCCCGAGGAGATCGCGAGTCTCGCGCTCTACATCTGCTCGGACCAGGCCGCCTTCATGACGGGTAACGACGTGCTGATGGACGGTGGCTGGTGCGCGCAGTAGTCGAATCCATCGGGGAAGCCTGAAGGGAACCACGCCCTCCCCGCGCTGCCGTAGGGTCAGGTCCACTGACAGGAGGCACCATGAAGCACCGCATCGATCCCGACGGTCAGCGTCTTCCGATCAAGCTCGACACCACGTCCAACGGGGAATTCGTTCCCGTGCCGCTGTCCGAGACCAATCGCGCGGCCAATCGCATGGCGCAGGAGGCGGCAACCCGCAACGCCAAGCGCCTCGGGCTGCAGCGGCGCGACTTCCTGCTCTCCGCATGCGGCGCCGCCAGCACGCTGCTCGCGTTCAACGCCGCCAACGCTGCAGCCGGCAAGACCGGCGGCTACTTCGACCTGCGCGCGGAAGCGGCGCTCGAGCCGCAAGTGGCGGAGGCCTCCCTGGAGAAGGCGGAGTTCATCTTCGACGTGCAGGGACATTTCGTCGATCCCAACCGGCTGTGGATGGAAACCGCGCCGCCGAGTGCGTTCAAGTTCGCCAGCAAGACGCAGTGCGCACTCAATACCGGCGATGGCCCGCTCAGTCACCTCGCCTGTCTGACGCCCGAGGAGTTCGTCAAGGACGTCTTCATGGACAGCGACACCGACATGATGGTGCTCTCGTTCGTTCCGTCCAAGCGCGACGCGCAGCCGCTGACCATCGAATCGGCGGACGCCGTGCGCCGCATCGTCGACCGCATGGAAGGCACGCACCGGCTGCTCATCCACGGACGTGTCAATCCGAATCAGCCTGGCGACGTCGAGGACATGGACGAGCTCAAGGAGCGCTGGGGTGTGGCGGCGTGGAAGACCTACACGCAGTGGGGACCGGACGGAACCGGCTTCTTCCTCTCCGACGAGCCCGGCATCCGCTTGATCGAGAATGCGCGCCGCCTCGGTGTGAAGGTGATCTGCGTGCACAAGGGGCTGCCGTTCGGCAAGCGCTCCTACGAGCACAGCCAGTGCAGCGACATCGGCGTGGTGGCCAAGCGTTTCCCGGACGTGAGCTTCCTGATCTATCACTCCGGCTTCGTCCCCAGCGTGAAGGAGGGGCCGTTCGTGGGCAAGGGTGCGGACGACGGCATCGACACCCTGATCCGGTCGCTGGTGGACAACGGCATCGGGCCGAACAGCAACGTCTACGCGGAACTGGGCAGCACCTGGCGCTTCCTGATGCGTGACCCCGACTCGGCTGCGCACGCGCTGGGCAAGCTCCTCAAGTACTGCGGACCGGACAACGTGGTGTGGGGTACCGACTCGATCTGGTACGGCTCGCCGCAGGACCAGATCCAGGCGTTCCGCAGCTTCCAGATCGCGCCGGAGCTGCGCGAGAAGTACGGTTACCCGGAGATCACGCCCGCGTTGCGCGCGAAGGTGTTCGGGCTGAACGCGACGCGTCCCTACGGTATCAGTCCCGAGGAGGTGAAGATGCGTGCGCGCGGCGACCGCATCGCGCGCGAACGCCTCGCCTACCTGGAGCGGCCGGAGCCGCACTACCGCACCTATGGGCCGAGGACGCGGCGGGAATTCCTCAATCTCCTCGCCTGGAACGGCGGTTCGCGCGCCTGACGATTCCCACCGACGCACCGCGCAGGCCCTTGGGCCTGCGCGGTGAGCGGGCCGCACGAGCGCGGTTCGCGTCGAAACGTCTGCAAGCGCATCGGCGGCTGCCCGAATCGTTCCTCGTTCCGTCCTGCCAATTCGCCTTTCCGACACATTTGCGTGCCGGACGCGCGTTGCAATGCATTGACATTCACCGACCATCGGTGAACTCCGGCATGCGCTTTGCGATTTCGAGCATGGCTTCAGGAGCGAATGTCAACGATCGGTCCTGACTGCGACGATGCCGTGCGCGGCATCCCCCTGTTCAGTCAAGAAAACCGATCTCCAAATGCAAGCGGCCATCCAGGCCTGGCTCGACGTACAGTGCAGCGACCTGCAGGGTGTGAGCGATGCCGTCATCATGCTCGTGCCGCGGGGCGGCCAGGTTCGCCTTGCTACGGCAGCCACCTGGCCGCGTGGCGTCAAGGCTTCCGAGGACCTGCAGGCCGCCGCACTCAAGGCGTTCGACAGCCAGGTGCCCGCGGTGATTTCGCTCGCTCAGCCCGGCCGGCGGCGGCGCAGCGTCGTCGCACATCCGGTCCAGGTGGGGAGCCGGACCGTGGGAGCGGTCGCCATCGCGACGCGTGCGCAGGCCCAGAGCGGCATGTCCAGTATCCTGGGCGCGGCCGAACGTGGCGCCGTCAACTTCGAGAATTTCCTCAGGCAATGGCGCGCGGCCCATGCGCCACCGCCACCCGGTGACACATTCTTCAAGACCGGCGCGTTCACTGCCGCCACCATGGCCTCGACCGATGCCTCCGCTGCCTCGATTGCCGCACCTGCACGAGCGTCGCACCCGGCCGGCCAGCCATCGGCCCAGGGTGCACAGGCAGTCCGCGCAACCGAAGTCGGCACGTCGGGCCACGCCCGCATCCTGCACCTGCTCGCCACGATCGAGGCATACGACCGCTTCGCCACCGCGGCAGGCGCCTTCGCCACCGAACTGGCATCGACGTTCGACTGCGAGCGCGTGAGCGTGGGCATGTCCAACAGCCGCCACGTCAGGGTCGGAGGGATGTCCAGCAGCGCCGAGTTCAAGTCGAACCAGGGCCTGTTGCGCGACATTGGGGCAGCGATGGAGGAGGCCCTATGGCAGGGCGCAACGATGATCTTCCCGCAGCCGGAGGGCACGCAACCGCGCGTGGATCGCGCGCACGCCGCACTGGCCCAGCGCCATGGCGCGGTCGCGATCTATACGGTCCTGCTGGTGCGATCGGGACGCAGCGTCGGCGCCGTGACCCTCGAGCGCACGCACGGCCAAGCGTTGTCGCGCGCCGATCTTACGCTGTTGGAGAACATCGGCGCACTGCTGGGGCCAACGCTCGATCGCAAACGCGCGGTGTCGCGCCCCTGGCCGATGAAGATCGTGCATGCGCTCGCAGAGGCTGCGGCACCGCTCACCGGACCCGGGCATCGGCTGGCGAAGTTCGGCACGGTGGCCGCGTGTGCCGCGCTTCTTGCTGCGGCGGTGGTCCCTGCGGATTACCGCGTGCGCGCACCGGCGCGCCTGGAGGGGGCGACCCAGCGCGTGCTCGTGGCGCCCGTGGACGGCTATCTCAGACAGTCGTACGTGCGTCCCGGTGATCGCGTCGAGGCAGGACAACTGCTCGCCGAGATGGCCGACGACGACCTGCGGCTGGAGATGCGCAAGGCGCAGAGTGAGGTCGCCCAGAGCGAGAACGCCTACGGTGCTGCGCTGACGCGCAACGACCGCGCCGAGGTCGGCATGCTGCAGGCGCGCCTGCAGGAGGCGCGCGCCAAGCTCGATCTCATCGAGGTGCAGCTCGAACGCGTGCGGCTGGTGGCGCCGTTCGACGGCGTGGTGATCACCGGCGACCTCAGCCAGTCGCTCGGTGCGCCGGTCAAGAAGGGCGAGGCGCTGCTCACGCTCGCCCCCGAGGGGGATTTCCGCGTGATCCTCGAGGTGGACGAGCGCGACATCGGCGACGTCGGCATCGGGCAGCCGGGCCGGCTCGCACTCGCAGCCCTGCCCGACGAGGAACTGTCGCTCGCGGTCTATCGCATCACGCCTGTGGCCACGCCCGGCGAGGGTCGCAACTACTTCGACGTCGAGGCGCGGCTGCAGGGCGATGGGCACGACCTGCGGCCGGGACTGCAGGGTGTGGGCAAGGTGGATGCCGGGCAGCGCTCGCTGCTGTGGATCTGGAGTCACCGCATCGTCGGCTGGCTGCGCCTGCGACTGTGGTCCTGGCTGGGCTGAGACAGGCGCATGCAGGGTCTGTTCAGCAGCCAGTGGTACCGCGTCGCAGGTCTTCATCCGCGGCTGCGAGGACACGTGCGGGTATCGCGGCACGTCTATCGCGCGCAGGTCTGGTACCTCCTGCAGGATCAGAGCACGGGCCGCAATCACCGGGTCGACGAGACCGCTTTCCACTTCATCGGTCGCATGGACGGCAGACGCTCGTCCGACGAGATCTGGCACGCCCTGCTCGGTCAGCTCGGCGAGCGCGCTCCCACGCAGGACGAGTCCATCGAGCTGCTGTGCCAGCTCTCCGATCACGAACTGCTCCAGTGCGAGATCACGCCAGACGTGGCCGAGCTGTTTCGCCGCCGCTTCCGTAACGCGAGCAGGCGGCGCCTGGCGATGCTCAATCCGCTGTCGTTTCGCGTTCCCCTGTTCGATCCGGATTCGCTGCTGAACCGGCTCGCCCCGCTGGGAAGACTGGTGTTCCGGCCGGGAATGCTGCTGGTGTGGATGGCGATCGTGCTGCTGGGCGCCCTGGCTGCGGCCTCGAACTGGAGCGAGATCCTCGCCTTCGCCCGCGTGAACATGCTCACGCCGCGCTACCTGCTCCTGCTGTGGGTCTGCTACCCGTTGGTGAAGGCCGTGCACGAGATCGCGCACGGCCTGGCGGTGAAGACCTGGGGCGGCGAGGTGCGCGAAACCGGGATCAGCGTGATGCTGCTCATGCCGGTTCCCTACGTCGACGCCTCCTCCGCATCGGCGTTTCCAGAGCGCCATCGGCGGGCGGCCGTCGCCGGTGCCGGCATCATGGCCGAGCTGCTGCTCGCCGCGCTGGCCGCGATCCTGTGGCTGAACGTCGAGGACGGCGTGGTGCGCGACTGCGCCTTCGTCGTGATGTTCATCGGCAGCGTGTCGACCGTGCTGTTCAACGGCAATCCGCTGCTGCGATTCGACGGCTACTACGTGCTGTCGGACGTGCTCGACATGCCCAATCTCGCTCCGCGCGCCAATGCGTGGGTCGCCCACCTGGCGCAGCGCCGGCTGCTGCGCGTGCAGAGCCAGCCGCCACCGACCGCGCGCGGCGAGCCGGCACTTCTCCTGGGCTATGCGGTGACGGCCTACGCGTATCGCTGGTTCGTGGCCGGCGTGATCGTGCTCTGGAGCGGGCACTACTCCTTCTGGCTGGGACTTCTCGCCGCTGCCTTCGTGGTCTTCGCCATGGTGGCCAAGCCGGCCGTGCGCCTGCTGGAGTATCTGCGCAAGGCGCCCCAGCTCGCGCTTGCGCGCACGCGCGCCTATGGCGTGACCGCGGGCATCTCAGTCGCGGCACTGGTGATCCTGTTCGCCTTGCCGGTTCCGTTCTCCACCACGGCGGAGGGCGTCGTGTGGCAGCCGGAGGATGCGCGCATCCGCGCCGGCACTTCCGGATTCGTGAGCGAGGTGCTGGTCGGCGACGGCCAGCCGGTGGGCGCCGGAGAAGCGTTGCTCGTGCTCGAGGACCCCGAGCTGCAGGCGCAGTACGCCACCGCTGTCGCGCGCGTACAGGCGTTGGAGGTCGAGCAGACGCGGGCCATGGGAGTCGACACGCCGCTCGCGCACTCCCTGCAGCAGGAACTCGCGGCGCTGCGCAGCGAGGCCGAGGACCTGCAGAGGCGGCTGGAGGACCTCGTCGTCGTGAGTCCGGTCTCCGGCATGCTCGTGCTGCCCCGTCCGCAGGATCTCCCCGGCAGCTACGTGGCACGCGGAGACGTACTCGCGCACGTGCTGCACGCCGAAGACATCTCGGTGAAGGTGGCCGTGCCGCAGGCCGACGCCGGGCTCATTCAAGGCAACACGCGCTCGGTGGAAGTCAGCCTGGTCGAGCGTGCCGGCGCGCGCGAGCCGGCACACTTGAGCGGCGCGGTGCCGGCGGCGACGGCGATGCTGCCTACCGCGGCGCTCGGCACGCGCGCCGGAGGCAGCGTGCCGGTCGATCCCGCCGACGATGCGGGCCTTCGCACGCTCGAGCCGGTGTTCCTCATCGACGTGAAGCTCGATGCACGGCGTCTGGAACGGGTCGGCGCGCGTGCGTGGGTGCGCTTCGATCACGGCGCACGCCCTGTAGCCATGCAGTGGCAGCGGCGCCTGCACCAGTTGTTCCTCAAGCAGTTCAATCCGACGGCGTGACCGCCCATGCGCGCCGCTGCCCTCGCCACCCCAGGTCCGCTCGCCGGTGCGTATCCCGAGCGCGACGAGGCGTCCGTGCGTCACGCCGCTGCACGCCTTCCGACGTGGCTGCTGCGGCACCGACGTAACCGGTTCCTGCGGCGCGTGGCCGACAGCGCCAAGGCGCTGGAACAGGCAGGTGCCTCGCGATTTCAGGAGCGGGTGCGTGCGGTCCGCGCGCAGGTGGGCGCGGAGGGTTTCACCGACCCTGCCGTGGCCGAGGCATTCGCACTGGTGCGCGAGGCGACGCGACGCGTGCTCGGCAAGGTGCAGTTCGACACCCAGCTGCTGGCGGCCCGCATCATGCTCGATGGCAAGCTGGCAGAGATGCAAACTGGCGAGGGTAAGACACTCGCCTCGGTGTTGGCCGTTGCCACCGGCGCGCTCGCCGGGGTGCCCGTGCACGCGCTCACCGCCAACGACTACCTGGTCACGCGCGACGAAGAGCTGCTGCGGCCGGTGTACCGGCTCCTCGGCCTGAGCTCGGCCGTGGTCACCCAGCCGATGCCGCGTGAGGAACGGCGAAGCGCCTATGCCTGCGACATCGTCTATTGCACCGCGAAGGAACTGGCGTTCGATTATCTGCGCGACCGCATGACGCGCAGGCGCCTGGCGAGCGACCTGCACGCCCGCCTCTTGGACATGCAGACTGATGACGGCGCTGCGGTATCCGCGCCGCTGCTGCGCGGACTGTGCATGGCCGTGATCGACGAGGCCGACAGCATCCTCATCGACGAGGCGCGCACGCCGCTGATCATCGCCCAGGCGCGCGTGAATGCGCAGAAGCTGCGCTATGCCGAGCAGGCGCTGCGGCTCGCGGGCGTGCTTTCGTCC
>CAYLTE010000014.1:0-36387 GCA_964386195.1 uncultured Burkholderiales bacterium
GCCTTGCGCCGTTGTCCCAGGCGATCTTCCTCTGCACGTCTTGCGGCAGGTGTCGCAGCCACAGCCGGTAGTCGAGCATGATCTCCGGCACCTGCGGCCAGCGGCCCGGCACCCAGGTGTCCGAGCCGAGCAGGAAACGATCGGGGTGCTTGGTGAACAGTGCGCGCCACGGTTCCGAGATACCGGTGCCCTCGACGATCCCGCCTCGGAAGGACAGCTCGCCGTAGAGCCTCGGATAGCGTTCGAGCAGTTTGTCGACGCGCGCAGGCTCGGTGCTCATCCCGGTGTGGGCCCAGATCACCTTCGCGTCAGGGTCGAGCGCGAAGATGCGGTCGATCACGCTGTCGTCGCAATGTGCGTGCAGCCACAGCCCGCGTGCCGCCGCGAGCCGTACGAAGCGGGCGAAGCCCTCGCTGTGCGCGTCCTGTCCGAAGATGTGGAACTCGCCGATGCCCGCGTAGATGCCGCGGTCGAGCTCCTGCTCGATCATCGCGTAGATCTTCGGGTCCGTGAACCAGGTGCGTACGTCGGCCATGGTGTTGTAGGGCCGCGCGAAGGCGACCTTGCGCACGCCTGGCGAATCGGCTTCGAGCAGTTCGCGCGTGCCCTCGTTCGGACGGCTGGTCAGCAGCACGCCGCGGATACCGGCTTTGCGCCACAGCTCGAACACCTCCTCGATGCCCACCGGCCTGCCGACATCCAGGTTGTAGTGCACGTGCGCGTCGAAGATCGGAAACTGCGCATCGGCCGCCGCGGGGGCGGCGAGCAGGGCCAGCAGCGCGAACAGCGCGCCTCGCATCGTCATGTCGTGCCCCTAGGAATGCGCGCGGCCGGCGCGCAGTTCGTCGAGCAGCCGCTGTGCCTCGCCGCCTTGCACGTGCGCAATGTCGTCCTGATACTTGAGCAGCACTCCCAGCGTCGCATCGATCGTCTCGGGATCGAGTGCGATGCGGTCCAACTCCACCAGCGCGCGCGCCCAGTCGAGCGTCTCCGCCACGCCCGGCGCCTTGAACAGCTCCATGTCGCGTAGCTTCTGCACGAACGCCACGACCTCTTGGGACAGGTGCCGAGGCGCCTCCGGCACCTTGCTCGCGAGGATCTCCAGTTCGCGCTGCGCGCTCGGATAGTCCACCCAGTGGTAGAGGCAGCGCCGCTTCACCGCGTCGTGGATTTCGCGCGTGCGGTTCGACGTCAACACCACGATCGGTCTGGCATCCGCCTGGATCGTGCCGATCTCCGGGATGGTGACCTGAAAGTCGGACAGCACCTCCAGCAGGTAGGCCTCGAACGGCTCGTCGGTACGGTCGAGTTCGTCGATCAGCAGCACCGGCGCCGCGCCGGGAGATCCCTGCAACGCCTGCAGGAGGGGGCGGCGTATCAGGAATCGTTCTGAGAACAGCTCCTGCGCGAGCGCTTCGCGCGATGCGCCGCCCGCGGCTTCCGCGAGGCGGATCTCGATCATCTGACGCGGGTAGTTCCACTCGTACACTGCGGAGGCAATGTCGAGTCCCTCGTAGCATTGCAGGCGGATCAGTTCCCGCCCGAGCGTACCGGCGAGCACCTTGGCGATCTCGGTCTTGCCCACGCCGGCCTCGCCTTCGAGGAACAGCGGACGCCCCATGCGCAGCGCGAGGAACACCGCGGTGGCCAGCTTGCGCTCGGCGATGTAGCCACCGGACGCGAGCAGGGCGAGGGTGGCGTCGATGGAGGCAGGGAGGGGCTCGGTAGGCATCGGGAGGAAGTGCAGAAGCGTTAACCGCGAAGGCCGCAAAGAGCGCAAAGAAGAAACAGACCGCACTTCACCGAATGTCGCAGCGAATGCCCGGGGCCGCTCGAAGCGAGCGCTGCCGTCGCCCTAGAACTCCTTTGTGCCCTTTGCGCTCTTTGCGTTGAGTGCCGTTACCGGCCCAGCGCCGCCGCAACGGCGCGCCGGGCCATCACCGTCACCAGGTGAGCGCGGTACGCGGCGCTGGCGTGCATGTCGCTGTTGAGATCGGCTTCGGACACCTTCACGTTCGCTACCGCATCGGCGGTGAACGTTTTCCCGAGGGCCTGTTCCATCTCCGGCACGCGGAAGGCACTTGGCCCTGCCCCGGTGACGGCCACCCGCACGCCGCCGCCGCCCTGCGCGACGAATACGCCGACCATGGCGTAGCGCGACGCGGGATTCGCGAACTTGGCATAGCCGCACTTCTGCGGGATGGGGAAGACGACGCGGGTGATGATCTCGCCCGGTTGCAGCGCGGTCTCGTACATGCCGGTGAAGAAGTCGTCCGCGGCGATGCTGCGCCGGTCCGTGACGACGGTCGCGCCGAGGCCGAGCACGCCCGCAGGGTAGTCCGCCGCCGGATCGGCATTGGCGATCGACCCGCCCAGCGTGCCCATGTTGCGCACCATGCGGTCGCCGATCCCCTCGGCCAGCGCGGCAAGCGCCGGGATCGATTGCCGCACGTCCTTCGACGCCCCCACCTCCGCATGTGTACTCATGGCGCCCACGACAACGTTGCCGCCCTCGACGCGTATGCCGCGCATCTCGCCGATGCCTCGCAGGTCGACGAGATCGCTCGGTGCGGCCAGGCGCATCTTCATCGCGGCGATCAGGGTCTGTCCGCCGGCGAGCAGCTTGGCGTCGCCGTTGGACGCGAGCTTCGCCGCCGCATCGGCCACGCTAGAGGCCTTGTGATAGTTGAATGCGTACATGTCGCTCCTCGATCGTGTCGTGATCAGCCCATCGCCTTGGCGCCGGCCTCCACCGCCTTGACGATGCCGTGATAGCCGGTGCAGCGGCACAGGTTGCCGTCCAGTTCCGCGCGGATGGTCGCCTCGTCGGGATCGGGGTGGCGCTTCACCAGGTCGATCGCGCTCATCACCATGCCAGGCGTGCAGTAGCCGCACTGCAGACCGTGATGGTCGCGGAACGCCGCCTGCATGGGATGCAGCGCACCGTCCGGCGCCGAAATGCCCTCGATGGTCGTGACGGTCGCGCCCTCGGCCTGCATCGCCAGCATGTTGCAGCTCTTCACCGCGCTGCCGTTCAAGTGGATCGTACAGGCGCCGCATTGCGCCGTATCGCAGCCGATGTGCGTGCCGGTGAGTCGCAACTGGTCGCGGATGAAATCCACCAGCAGCGTACGCGGCTCGACGTCGGCGCTGACCGGCTTGCCGTTGACGGTCATCGATAGCTTCACGGACATGGTCGGGGTCTCTCGGCTGGGAATACGGGCTAGTTTACCGTCCCCGGCTGGGCCGCACCACGCGCCCGGCGAACGCGCGCGCCTGGCGCGCGGCGGGGGCAGCGGCAGCGTCGACGTCGAAGGCCTGACCGATCTGCTCCGCGTCCGGTCCGCCACGCTCGGCGAGACGCTGGAGGGCGAGTTCGCGCAGCGGCCGGCCGCTGGCGGCAGCTTCGGCGCACCACTCGGCGACCAGCGTATGGGCGGCCTCACGTCCCAGCGCCGGCGCGAGGTGCGCGGCGAGCGGCTCGGAGAAGATCAGTCCGCCCGTCGCTTCGATGTTCTTCCGGCAGCGCTCCGCGTCGAACTGGACGCCGTCGAGCAGTTCTGCGAGCGCGGCGGCGGCCGCGTGGATGTTCCGGTATAGATCGCGGTACAAGCCCAGTTCGGACTGCCAGCTGCCCAGTCCACGTTCGTGCTCCTGCGCCATGCCGTCCATCAGCGCGGCCACCATGCCGGGAATGGGTTGCGTGCAGGCCAGCACGCGCAGGCACAGCACCGGATTGCGCTTGTGCGGCATCGCGGTCGACCCGCCGCGTCCGGCGCGGCCGGGTTCCTGGGCTTCGCCGACCTCGGCCTGCATCATCAGGGCGAGGTCGTGCGCGATCTTGCGCATCGTGCCGCCCGCGACACCCGCATCGGCGGCGCAGCCCACCAGCGCTTCGCGCCGGGAGTGCCAGCCCGCCCCGGGGTCGCGCAGGCCCAGTTCGCGGGAGAGCGCCGCGCGCAGCGTCTCGCCGGCGTCTTCGTATGCGGCGAGCGCGCCCGTTGCGCCACCGAGGCTTACGCACAGGGCCTGGGCGGACGAGGCGGCCAGCCGTTCGCGCACGTGCGCCAGCGCACGCGCCCACTGCGCGGTCTTGAAGCCGATGGTGACGACACCGGCCGGTTGCATGAGCGTGCGCGCCAGGACCGGCGCGGCTGCGTGTCGCGCGGTCGATGCGATGGCAGCTGCCTCCGCGCGTTCGAGTGCCTGATCGATCCCAGCGATCGCCGGCTTGAGGCACAGAACCAGCGCGCTGTCGACGACATCCTGGCTGGTCGCACCGAGGTGGACGCAGGCGCCGGCCGCCGGGACGCGCGCCGCGACCTGATCGGTCAACGCCTTCACGAAGGGGATGGCAGGCGAGCCGGCGTGCGCGGCAGCGCGCGCGAGCTGTTCGACGTCTACGGCAACATCAGCGCTGGCCTGCGCGATCGCTTCGGCTGCGTCGGGCGGGATCATGCCGAGCGCCGCCTGCGCGCGGGCCAGCGCAACTTCGAAGCGCAGCATGCCCGCGACGAGCGCTGCATCCGAGAGCGGGCAGCCGACCCCCGCGGACGGCCAATGCCAGAGATGTCCGCTCATCGTGGTTCCTCCGCCTCCCGTCCGGCCGCCTGGGCGTGCCGCCGTTGCCGGTGCATCCCCCAGCGCATGCCAGCACCGCCGCCCAGGCTCGTGATCACTGCCATCGACCAGAACATCGCCGGCGCACCCAGGACCGAGCCGAAGGCGCCGAAGACCAGCGGCAGCACCACCTGGCTGCTGTTGATGATGGTCGAGCGCAGCCCCAGCGCTTCGCCGACGCGCCCCGGCGGTGAGCGCGAGTGCACCAGGGACATGATGTTGGGCTGTGCCGCGCCGAGTCCGAGCCCGAGCAGGAAGGCCATGATCATCAGCGGCGCGAGCGATTCGAAGAACGGGAACAGCGCGAACGCGAACGCAGCGCTGAACAGTGTGTAGATCAGCACCTGCCACTCGGAGAAGCGGCGGGTCAGTTGCGGCATCGCCAGGCGGATGACGAAGGTGGCTAGCGCGAAGCTGCCCATCACCACGCCGATCTGCGACGCCGAGAGCCCGACCCGGGAGCCATGCACCGGGATGACGAAGCTCTGCAGGTCCCACGACATCGATATCAGCGCGGTGGCGATCATCACGCGGCGCAATTCCGTGTGCCGGAGCAGTTCGAGCGGGTGCATCGGTTCCACCGGGTGCTCCTTGCCGCGGTGGACGCTGAGCAGTTCGCGGTTGGCGCGCAGCAGCCACAACGCCCCGAGCATCACGGCGATGAGCACGCCGTAGGTGGCGCGGTGGCCGATGAGGTCGATCAGCGCGCCGCTGGCGACGGGGCCGATGAAGCCGGACACCGACGCGCCGAGTGCGAGCCACGAGAATGCCGCCGCGCGGTTGTTGGGATCGGCACGTTCGCCCACGACCTTCTGCACCGCGAGCAGTGCGATGGTGGCGCCGGTGCCGACCAGGCAGGAGCACACCAGCAGCGGCGCGACGTCGGCGGTCGCGTAGGGAAACAGCGCCGGCAGCAGCAGACCGCCCAGCATCATCGACACGCCGGCGAGCAGCGGTCGCCAGGGTCCGACGGCGTCCAGCCAGCGGCCGGCGTGGACCGCGATGAGCATCGGGACGAGGGAGAATAGCGCGAGTATCACGCCGACCGTGAAGGTCGAGGCGTGATTGGCGAGCGCGTACAGCGAGCCGGTCAGACGCGCGCCGACGAAGGCGACGTGCGCGAGGACGAAGATGCCGATGATGCGCAGGAGAGCTAACGACGGCATCGAAATAGTGCCTCGCCGCCGCTGCCTTCCCCGCATCTGGCATCGGGCATCGTCAGAGCTCGAAGAAGACCGTCTCGTCCTCGCCGCGCAGGCGGATGTCCCAGGCGTAGCCGTCGCCGACGCGGCGCGGCAGCAGGGTGGTCCGACGGTGCTCGGGAATGCCGCCGGGAAGCTCGATCGCCGCGACGTCGTCCCGGGCATGCAGGTAGGCGCGGGTGAACAGCCCTCGCAGCAGCCCGCGCGCGAACACCGTCACGTTCGCATGACCCTGGCCGTGCTCGGGGAAGGGCATGAGAAAGGCGAAGCGGCCGTCGTCGTCGCTCATCGCGCGCTGCAGGCGCGGACCGATCTCCCACGCGGGCTGCCACACTTCGATCAGTGCGTCGTTGACCGGCCGGGCGTCGCGGTCCATCACGCGTCCGCCTACGCGCACCGAACCGCGGATGGCGCTCATGGGCTCGACTGCCCACTTCAGCCCCTCGTGGAAGAACGGACCGATGGTCTGCGATGGCGTGGGTTTGCTCATCGCCCGCCTCTCACAGGCCGAACGGCGTGGCCTTGCCGCCGCGCAGGACGATGTCGAAGCAGTAGCCGAGTGCGATGCCCTCCACCGTGAGGTCCATCGCAAATGCCGACAGCAGACGCTCGCGCGCCGGCTCGGGCACGCTGTTGTAGATGGGGTCGAGCGGGATCAGCGGGTCGCCGGGAAAGTACATCTGCGTGATCAGCCGCTGCGCGTAGGCGTTGCCGAACAGCGAGAAGTGGATGTGCGCAGGGCGCCAGGCGTTGGTGTGGTTGCCCCAGGGATACGGCGCCGGCTTGATGCTGACGAACCGGTAGTGGCCGTCGTCGTCGGTCAGCATCTTGCCGAAACCGTGGAAGTGCGGATCGAGCGGTGCATCGTGCCGGTCGCGCCAGTGGTGGTAGCGGCCGGCGGCATTGCACTGCCAGACCTCGACCAGCGCGTTGCGTACCGGCCGGCCGTCTTCGTCGGTGACCCGGCCGGAGACCACGATGCGCTCGCCGATGGGCGGCATGTCCGACTGTCGCGTCAGATCCGCGTCGTTCGGGCGCAGGAGCGATTGCGGAAACGTCGCAACGCGCCGTTCCTCATCGCCGATCGCCAGCGGCACGAGCGGCTGTGCCGGTGCGCGCTCAGGCGAGCTTCGATAGGGCTCGTAGACCAAGCCAGTTGTCCCCGATGTCGATTCGATCGAACTTCCCATGTCGCCTCGATCCCTCCCCAGCCCCCAGCCCCCAGCCCTCAGCCCCCAGCCCCCAGTCCCCAGCCCCTACTTCTCGTACTGCTTGATCAGCGCACGGGCATCGTCGAGCAGCTTGCGCCCGTCGCCTCCCTTTTTCGCCACGTCCTGGATCCAGTCGTCGTCCACCTTGGCGGTGGCTTTCACCCAACGCTGGTACTCGTCCTGGCTGAGCGTTACGATGGAATTGCCGCGATCGCGCGCGAGCTTGCGGTGCGGCGCGACGACAGCGTCGAAGCCCTTCTCGCCTGCCTCGGCCGAGGCTTGCAGCCCGCTGTTGGCATCGATGACCTTTCGCAGATCAGCCGGCAGGCTGTCGTATTTCGCCTGGTTCATCACGAAGGCGAAGATGGTGTTGGAGAAGTGCGAGGCGCCGGCAGGCACGTCCACCGAATACTTCGTGATCTCCTGCAGCTTGATGGCCGGCACCCCCTCCCAGGGCACCATCGCGCCGTCGATCACGTTCTTCGACAGGGACTCGGGCACCTGCGGCAGCGGCATCTGCACCGGCGTGGCGCCCAGTGCATCGAGCATGCGGGCGTTGATGCGTGTGGCAGCGCGCACCTTCAGCCCCTTCAGGTCCTCGAGCGTCTTCACCGGTGTCCGTGCCAGATGCAGAGCCGAACCATCGTGCACGTGCATGAACAGCGGTCGGGTGCCTCTGAATTCGTCGAGCGCGTGCTTCTGCACGTAGGACCACAGCGCCTGACTTCCCCCCTTGGCGCTGCGTACCATGAACGGCAGCTCGAACACCTCCGACTTGGTGAAGCGACCGGCAGCGTAGGTTGGCACGGTCCAGACGATGTCGGCGACGCCGTCGCGCGCCTGGTCGAATAGCTGCCCGGGCGTGCCGCCCAACTGCATGGCCGGATAGATCTGGCACTTGAGGCGACCGCCGGAGTCTGCGGCAACCTTCGCACACCAGGGGGCGATGACGTTGCGGTGTGCATTCGCGGTGGCCGGCAGGAAGTGGTGCACCTTGAGCTTGACGGTCTGCGCGTGCGCCGCCGCGCCGACGGACGCCGCGAGCGCGAGCAGCGCGGCAAATAGCTTGCGTTTCACTGCAACTCCTCCGTGTCTACGCTTATCCGCCGGTCACCCGGACCAGCCACAGTGCGATGCCGGGAAAGAACAGCAGCAGCACGATGCGCAGCAGGTCCGCGGCCAGGAAGGGCACCACGCCCTTGAACGTCTCGACCAGCGGAACGTCCTTGGCCAGCCGGTTGATGATGTAGACGTTCATGCCCACCGGCGGGTGGATGAGACCGATTTCTACCACCATCAGCGCCAGAATGCCGAACCAGATGGATTTCTCGGTATCCGTCAGTCCCCAGAACTCCAGGCCCATCACCATAGGATAGAAGATGGGAATGGTGAGCAGGATCATCGCCAGCGCGTCCATGACGCAGCCGAGGAAGATGTAGATGAGCAGGATCGCCGTCATCACCAGCAGGGGCGAAAGCGCGCTCTCCTGCACCCACGCGGCCAGCTCCGCGGGCATCTGCGACAGGGCGAGCGCCGTGTTCAGCATGTCCGCACCGAGCAGGACGAGATAGATCATCGCCGTGGCCTGCGCCGTGCCGAGCAGGCTGTCGAGCAGGCCGCGCGCGCGCATCCCGCCGAGCGTGACGGCCAGCAGGCCGCAGGCGGCTGCACCGATGGCTGCCGCCTCCGTCGGGTTGGCCCAGCCGCCGTAGATGCCGACGATCACCACCACGAACACCAGCATCACCGGCAGCACCGCCAGCAGCGCGCGCACTCGCTCGGACCACGCAGCGCGTGCTCCCGCCGGTCCAGCGTCAGGCTTCAAGCGTACGATGATCTGCACCACGATCATGTAGCCGATCATCGCCAGCAGGCCGGGAACGACGGCGGCGACGAACAGCTTGCCGATCGACTCCTGGGTGAGGATGGCGTAGATCACCAGCGGCACCGACGGCGGGATCAGGATGCCCAGCGTGCCGCCCGCGGCGAGAGCGCCGGTGGCCAGGCTTCCCGAATAGCGCAGGCGGCGCAGTTCGGGGAGCGCGACGTGCCCCATCGTCGCTGCGGTGGCGAGTGAAGAGCCGCAGATCGCGCCGAAGCCGGCGCAGGCACCGATCGAGGCCATGGCCACGCCGCCGCGCAGGTGTCCGAGAAAGTCGCTGACGAAGCGGAACAGCGCGCGGCTCAGCCCGCCGTGGGTGGCGAACTGACCCATCAGCAGGAACAAGGGGATGACCACCAGGTCATAGTTCGACAAGCGGGCGTAGGCCAGCGTCTTGAGCGAACTGAGCAGCGGCAGACTCTCGAAGTCGGTGAGGTAGAGGTAGCCGCCTGCCCCGACGCAGAACATCGCGATCCCGATCGGCACCCTGACCACCAGCAGCGCCATCAGGATGGCGAACATCGTGAAGCCGGTCTGCATGCCTCAGTCGCCGTCCTGCATCGAAGGCGGGCTGCCGCGAAGGTGATGCGCCGCCATGTAGAAACCCGCCAGCGCCAGCAGCACGAAGCCGGGGACCATGAGCATCTGGCCGATCCACACCGGCCAGCCGAGGATGGCAGTGGTCTCGCCCGCCTCTTTCACCGATAGCGCGCCGACCAGAGAGCGCCACGCGATCGTCGTGCCGAACAGACCCACCAGCAGAGACCCCAGGGCATCGAGCACGCCGACCGCGCGAGGACCGAGGCGATTGGTGAAGAAGTCCACTTTCACGTCGCCGTGGTTCAGATGGCACCAGGCGAAGAACGAGGCCGAGGCGAAGGCTGCACACAGTTGCAGCAGTTCGACATCGCCTGGAACCGGCGCCGAGGCGACCTTGCGGCCGACGATCGATACGATCGACATGATCACCAACCCGACGAAGACGAGGCCGCCGAACACGGCCGATATCTGGCTCAGCATGCGCAGCAGGCGGCCGTAGCTACCCAAACGCGGATCGATCCCGCTCACGTTTGCTCGCTCTCCGCAGCCTGTTCGCTCCCCAGTGCGGCAACCACTTGGTCGAGCAGCGCGTACAACTCGCGTGTGACCGGTACGCCGAGTTCCGCTTCCAGTTCCCGATAGCGCGCCTCGATACGCGGCACCATGCGTGCGATCAGCGCACGGCTGCGCGGCGTCAGGGAAACCAGCTGACGCCGCTGGTCGTGCTCCATGCGCTCTCGCTTCACCAAGCCGAGCTCGTCCATGCGCGCGAGTACGCCGGTCAGGCTGGGGCTGGAGATTTGAAAGTGCCGCCCGATCTCGCGCGGTTCCAGCGGGCCGGCTTCGTAGAGCCCACGCAGAATGCGCCACTGCTGTTCGGTGAGACCGTTGGCGTTGAGCAGCGGACGAAAGCGCGCCAGGACGCGCTCGCGCGCCTGCAGCAGCAGCAGGGGCAGATTGCGGTGGGCGAACGGAGCGGACTTGCCGGACATATGGGATGGGGCCGCGACGGCTGCGTTTGACTACTAATATGTTAGCAATTATATTGGCGCACGTCAGGCTCGTACGGATGTGATGATGCCCGTTCCCGATCTCGTTTTCGATGCTGCGCCGCACCGTCTATCCGGCGTGGTGATCGGCACACTGCTCAACCACCGCGCGGCACTTCAGGCGCTGGGCGCTGCGGTGAACGAGGCGCCGTACAAGGCCGCACCGCAGGCGCCGGTGCTGTACGTGAAGCCGCGCAACACCCTTGCTTGCGATGGCGATCCCGTCTGCCAGCCTGCCGACGCGGAGTCGCTGGAAATCGGAGCGGCATTGGGCATCGTCGTCGGGCGCACGGCGTGCAACGTCTCGCCGCAGCGCGCGCTCGAGCACGTCGCCGGTTACACCGTCGTCAACGACGTGAGCGTCCCGCACGCCAGTTTCTACCGCCCTTCCGTACGGTTCAAGGCGCGCGACGGCTTCTGCCCGATCGGCCCGCGCGTCGTTGCACGCGACGCGATCGCCGATCCGGACACGCTACGTGTGCGCGTGGAGGTCGACGGTGAATGCGTACACGACACCTCGACCGCTGGAATGATCCGGCCGGTGGCGCAGTTGATCGCCGATGTCACCGAGTTCATGACCCTCTCGCCGGGCGACATTCTCATGCTCGGGGTCGCCGCGGGCGCACCCAGGGTTAGGGCGGGGCAGTGCGTCACCGTCGAGATCGAAGGCATCGGCCGTCTGAGCAATCGCATCGTCGCCGAACGCGAGGGGCTCGCATGAAGCGCGCACGTGTGGCCTACGCCGGTGCGATCCACGAGGCCGCCACACACGAGCACGACTGCATCCGCCTTGCCGACGGGCGGGTGGTCGGCGAGCGCGACGTGGTGTGGCTGCCGCCGTTCGAACCGCGCACGGTGATCGCGCTGGGGTTGAACTACGCCGACCACGCCAAGGAGCTGGCCTTTTCGAAACAGGAAGAGCCGCTGGTGTTCCTGAAGGCGCCGGGCGGCCTGATCGGGCACCGTGGGCAGACGCGCCGGCCGACCGGCGTCGGCTTCATGCACTACGAGTGCGAGCTGGCCGTGGTGATCGGCCGGCCGGCGACCAAGGTGGCGCGCAGGAACGCGATGGCGCACGTCGCCGGCTATACCGTGGCGAACGACTACGCCATCCGCGATTACCTGGAGAACTGGTATCGGCCGAACCTGCGCGTGAAGAGTCGCGATGGTGGAACGGTGCTCGGTCCGTGGCTGGTCGACGCCGCCGACATCGGCGAGACCGTTGCCCTGGATCTGCGTACGCGGGTCAACGGCGCGATCACCCAGCAGGGCAATACGCGCGACCTGGTGTTCGACATCCCTTTCCTGATCGAGTATCTGAGCGCCTTCATGACCCTGGGGCCCGGCGACGTGATCCTGACCGGCACGCCTGAAGGTGTTTCCGACGTCAAGCCCGGCGATGAGGTCGCGTGCGAGATCGACGGCATCGGGTGCCTGGTGAACACAATCGTCGGTGACGACGTCTTCGGCCGCACGCAACATTGAGAGAGCGCATGCGCATCCAACACCTCATCGATGGCAAGCCGGTAGCGGGCCGCGATTACTTCGAGACGGTCAATCCGGCGACGCAGGAGACGCTGGCGGAAGTCGCGCGCGGCGGTGCCGACGAAGTGAACGCCGCCGTGGCCGCGGCCAGGCGCGCCTTTCCGGCCTGGGCGGCGCTGCCTGCGGCTACGCGCGCCACCCTGATCCGCCGTCTCGGCGAGCTGATCACCCAGCACGTGCCCGAGCTGTCCGAAACCGAGACCCGCGACACCGGCCAGGCCATCGCGCAGACGCGCAAGCAACTGGTGCCGCGTGCCGCCGACAACTTCCACTACTTCGCCGAGATGTGCGTGCGGGTGGACGGCCACACCTATCCCACCTCCACGCACTTGAACTACACCCTGTTTCATCCGGTCGGCGTGTGCGCACTGATCTCGCCGTGGAACGTCCCGTTCATGACGGCGACCTGGAAGGTCGCGCCCTGCCTGGCGTTCGGCAACACCGCGGTGCTGAAGATGAGCGAGCTGTCGCCGTTGACTGCTTCGCGCCTGGGTGAACTTGCCCTGGAGGCGGGCATCCCGCCGGGCGTGCTCAATATCGTGCACGGCTATGGTAGCGAAGTCGGCGAGCCGCTCGTGGCGCATCCCGACGTGCGCGCGATCTCCTTCACCGGTTCGACGCGTACGGGAAATCGCATCGTCCAGTCAGCCGGGCTGAAGAAGTTCTCCATGGAACTGGGCGGCAAGAGCCCGTTCGTGATCTTCGACGACGCCGACCTCGAGCGCGCGCTGGACGCCGCAGTCTTCATGATCTTCTCGAACAACGGCGAGCGCTGCACCGCGGGTTCGCGCATTCTGGCGCAGCGAAGCATCTACGCGAAGTTCGCCGAGCGCTTTGCCGAGCGCGCCAAGCGCATCAGCGTCGGCGATCCTCTGGAGGACAAGACGATCATCGGGCCGATGATCAGCCCGGCGCACCTGGACAAGGTGCGCGGCTACATCGAGCTGGGCCCAAAGGAAGGCGCGACGATGCTGTGCGGCGGATTGGATGTGCCCGAACTGCCCGACGCCCTGCGCAAGGGCAACTACGTCAAGCCTACGGTATTCGCCGACGTCGACAACCGCATGAAGATCGCGCAGGACGAGATCTTCGGCCCGGTCGCCTGTCTGATTCCGTTCGCCGACGAGGCCGAGGCGATCCGGCTGGCCAACGACATCCAGTACGGCCTGTCGAGCTACGTGTGGAGCGAGAACCTGGGCCGCGCGCACCGCGTGGCGGCGGCGATCGAGGCCGGCATGTGCTTCGTCAACAGCCAGAACGTGCGCGATCTGCGACAGCCTTTCGGCGGCACCAAGGCGAGCGGCGTGGGTCGCGAGGGCGGCACCTGGAGCTACGAGGTGTTCCTCGAACCGAAGAACGTGTGCGTCTCGATGGGCGCGCACCACATTCCGCACTGGGGCGCGTGATCGTGGGCACGCTCGCACTCGCCGCCAAGATCACTCACGTGCCGTCGATGTACCTGAGCGAACTGGACGGCCCGCGCAAGGGTACACGCCAGGATGCCATCGACGGCCACGTCGAGATTGGCCGGCGCTGCCGCGCGATGGGTGTCGACACCATCGTCGTGTTCGACACGCACTGGCTGGTCAACGCCAACTATCACGTGAACTGCGCAGCGCACTTCGAAGGGCTGTACACCAGCAACGAGCTGCCGCACTTCATCGCCAACATGCCGTTTGCGTTCCCCGGCAATCCGGAACTCGGGCGGCTGCTGGCGCACTCGTGCAATGCGCTGGGCGTGGAGACGCTGGCGCACGATGCCACCTCGCTCGATCCGGAGTACGGCACGCTGGTGCCGATGCGCTACATGAACACGGACCGCCACTTCAAGGTGATCTGCGTCTCCGCACTGTGCACGGTGCACTACCTCGACGACAGCGCCCGGCTGGGATGGGCCATGCGCCGTGCGGTGGAGGACCACTACGACGGCACGGTCGCCTTCTTCGCCAGCGGCTCGCTGTCGCACCGCTTCGCGCAGAACGGACTCGCGCCCGAGTACGCGTTCCGCAACTGGAGCCCGCTTCTGGAGACGCTCGACCGTGAAGTCGTTCGGATGTGGCAGGAGGGCCGCTGGCGCGAGTTCTGCGCGATGCTGCCGGAGTACGCCAGCAAGGGTCACGGCGAGGGCTTCATGCACGACACCGCCATGCTCCTCGGCGCGCTGGGCTGGTCAGAGTACGACGGCAAGGCAGAAGTGGTGACGCCGTATTTCGCGGCGTCCGGAACCGGTCAGATCAACGCCGTCTTCCCGGTGACGCCACAAGCCGGAACGGCGATCCCGACCGCCGTAGCCTCCAGCGCACAAGGCTATACATCGATCGCGAAGCGACTCTGACCATGCCGCATCTCGTCATCCTCTACACCCCCCATGTCGAAGCCGCGACTGACATGTCCGCGCTGTGCCGTGCACTCGCCGACACCATGCTCGCGCTGCGCGACGAAGCCGGCAAGCAGGTGTTTCCCACCGGCGGCGTGCGCGTGCTGGCCTATCCGGCTGCGTACTTTGCGGTAGCCGATGGCAGCGGCGATCACGGCTTCGTCTATCTGAACCTGCGCATGGGGAGAGGGCGCAGCGATGCGGTGAAGAAGGACATCGGAGATGCGCTCACCGCAACGGCACGTGCACACTTCGCTTCGCTCCTGGACCGGCAGGCGTGCGGGTTGACCCTGCAGATCGACGAAGGTCCGGAGGTGTTCGACGCCAAGTTCGGCAACCTTCACGCGCTCTTCGCGAAGCCGGCCTGACATGCTGTCTCGTTCCACCGTCGATGCGCTCGCCCGCGAGCTGTACCAGGCGCGCAAGACGCGCACCCAGGTACGCCAGTTCTCCCTGCGCCATCCGCAGATGACGATCGACGACGGCTATGCGGTCCAGCGCGCCTGGGTGGCGCTTGAGATGGCCGGCGGTCGCAGCATCCGGGGGCGGAAGATCGGATTGACCTCGCGCGCGATGCAGCAGGCCTCGCAGATCGACGAACCGGACTACGCCCCGCTGATGGACGACATGTTCTTCCAGCCAGGTGACATCCCGATCGAGCGCTTCATCGCGCCGCGCGTGGAGGTCGAACTCGCGTTCGTGCTCGCCGAGCCGCTGCGCGGCCCGGGGATCACGCTCGACCGGGTGCTCGAGGCGACCGAGTACGTCACGCCCGCGGTGGAGATCATCGACGCCCGCATCGAGCAGTTCGACCGCGAGACGAATGCGCCACGCAAGGTGTTCGACACCATCGCCGATTTCGCCGCCAATGCCGGGATCGTGCTGGGCGAGGTGCGCGTGAAGCCGGATGCCACGGATCTGCGCTGGGTTGGCGCGATCCTGGGAAGAAACGGGATCGTCGAGGAGACCGGTCTCGCCGCCGGCGTACTCGACCATCCCGCCCGGGGTGTAGCGTGGCTGGCAAACAGGCTGGCGCCGCACGGCGAGGCGCTGAACGCGGGCGACGTGGTGCTGGCGGGATCGTTCACGCGACCCGTCGCGGCCGATGCAGGCGATCGGTTCCAGATCGACTACGGGCCTCTGGGGTCGATCCAGTTCGGATTGGTGTAATCGCTGCCCGGCACAGCCGGCGATGAACGTGCCGGCGGTCCGCGGTTCGAAGTCACCGTTTCGCTTCGGCGCATTGCTGGACGAGCCCATGCAATCGCCAGCGCGGATCGCCCGGGCCCGACTTCTCCGGGAAGACATTCTCCTTGTAGTAGAGCGAGAAATCTGCCGAGTAGCGCTTGCGCTCCTCGGGGCGCATCACGCGCTGTGCCTGTTCGTCCATGCACATGCAGAACGCCCGCTTCTTGTACTCGTTGTCTTCGTAGCAGGCATCGAAGATCGTCATGTCCTGCGGCGCGGGCACCAGCGGCTCGGTCTCGGCGGCCGCATTGGCGACGGGGACGCCTGAGGCCTGCAGCGAGGGCTGGCCGGTTGCCGCACGGTACATGTTCTCGCGCATCTGGAACACCGTTGCACTGGCGCATTCGTGCTCATCGAAGAACTTCTTCCATGCGAATGCCACGCCTACGATCTCCGTCACCTTGCTCCATCCGACTTCGACAAACCGCTCCGGGGCGGTGTCCAGATCGCCGGAGAAGAACACATTGGCGAACTCCTGCAGCATCGCCAGTCCCACCAGCTTCTCGTACTCGTCGTACTTGGGCACGAAACGCGTTTCGATGTAGCGGTCGGTCCGCCTGGGCGGGCCGTCTGCGGTCGTGAAGCCCCACTTGTCGGTGCGTACCGGCTGCGTGATGATGATGCGATGCTCGCGTGGCCTGGGCACGTAGTCCGCGCAGCTACCCGAATACGCGTCCACGAACCAATTGAAGTGCTGCGGGAACTGCGTGCGGATCTGGAAGGCGGAGAAGTCGCCGTTGAACACCTGCTCCGGGATGTAGAAGCGCGGGTGATCGATCCAGTAGCGGTCGGACTTGTAGACGTAGTGGGGTGAACGTGCGGCCTGCTCCTTCAGGCGCTTGTCACGCAGTTCTGCCTTGCGCTGTTCGGGCGTTGCCTTGGCAAAGCGTTGGGCTTCGACCTTCTCTGCGCGCGCGGCACGTGCTTCGGCGACGCTCAGGTAGGATTCCTGGCGATGCGGATGAATGGCGCGTTCCCGGTTCCAGGTTCCGATCTCGTACATCGGGCGCCACGAACCGTCAGCGGTGTCGAGCCCGTACTGCTCCTCGAAGAGCGGCTGCACGTACTCGAGCCCCTGGCTGCGCACCCACTTGCGATATTCAGGTGTGTCGTCCAGCGGCATGCCGAGCACGTGGTGATGCACGCTCAGACGATTCAGCTCCTTCCAGCGTGCGCGGGCGGCCGGAATGACCTTGGCGCGGATCACGGCGATCTGCGCATCGGGGTAGCGATAGCCGCCCTCCGGGCCGGGGACGAGGTCCAGGATGCGATCCTTCTCGCCGACGGCGTGCACTACCACCGCGACCCGGCGTTCCGCGGTGATTTCGGACAGGAACCAGGTGGCGCGTCCCTGCTTGAACAGCAGCGCCGCATTCGGATAGCCTAGGCTCGCCAGCGGATTGTTCGGATCGCTGCGCTGGGCAACCGTCTTCTGCTGTGCGTCGAGTGCCGCCTGCCGCTGCGCCTCGGCCTGATCGGTCTTGGCCTTGGCTTCCTGCGCACGTCTGGCCTTTTCCTCCTGGGAGAGGTTCAGCTCGGCCAGGAGCGTGTTGAGCTCGCCGATGGTGGCGTAGGACAAGGGGCCGACCGTCTGGTCGGTCCACGTGTAAGGGTCCGTGTCGCGCGCGCGCATGCCCGCATGGCGGGACTCGAACAGCGGATGGTCGGCGTACTGCCCGGTTTTCGGATCGTTCGCCAAAGGCAGGGAAACGCTCGTGTTCCTGGAATCGAACTTGATCTGAAACCCACGCGCGTAGTGTCTGACCACCACGACGACGGCACGTCGACCGGGGCGGTTGCGCAAGGACGGCGCAATCATGTCCTGGAGGATGCTGGCGATCGCGCCCTTGTACTTCAGCGTCTCGAAGCTCCCCGGCCGCGGCGGAATCGCCTCGAACTCGGCGATCGGGTCGCCCTCACTTAGAGGGCGCAGCGCCACGTAGATGAGCGTCGCATTGCGCGGGCCTTCGTCGAACACCTTGTACACCGTCACGCCGTTCTTCTCGGCGATCTTCTCGGCGTCGGAGTACCCGATCTCCCGCAGATCGTTGCCGACGACCTGCGATGCCTTATTGACGTAGAACCCATGTCCGGCCCAGAGTGGCACGGCGATGAGGTATGGCACGCCCGCGCCGAGCTTGCGCGGAAGTACCTTCTCCAGCGGCACCTGCTGCAGCACCTGCGCAGCGGCCTGCTGATACGCGGGAAGCACGTCGCTGCGCCGGTTGGGGTAGACGCTGCGGGGGGTTTGGCGCTCGATGACCAGTTGTCCGCCCTGGTTGCGCAGAACGACTTCGACGACCACACATGCAGGGTAGGGATCGGTCGCGAATCGAGGTGGCAGTACCGCGGGCTTGTCCATCGGTGCGACCAGCTTGTCGACACCGTTATAGGTCAGCAATGCCAATTGCCGCCGGTTGCGCGGCTCGTCGATGAACGACTTGCACGGGTTGGTCGTCGCTGGGGAGTTGGTCTGGGCGCGTGCCGTCACGGCCACCGGAGGCGAGAAGCCCGTGACCATCGCAACCACGATGGGGATGAGGAAACGTGACATGGCAGGTCCCGGTGGCTTGATTCGACGGAAAGTTCCCGGTGGTTCACCGGAGCGATCGACCGAAATCCGATCGGACCGGCAACAGCAGTATGCGCGGTGAGCATACCGGCTGCATGTTACCGATGCGGTTGGCAAAAATGCGATTCCTCAACACCGATGCTCGCCAGAGGGGTCGTTGAGTGCACCTCCAGTTTGCCTTGGCGGCACGGCTGTCGACTGCCTGCCGTAGAATCTCATGCTCTCCTACACCGACCGTCGCACAGAGGACGCACCATGACCAAATTTGGCATCGGCCAGGCGATCACCCGTCGTGAAGATCAACGTCTGCTGACCGGCACCGGGCAGTACGTGGACGACATGACGCTGCCGAACCAGGCCCACCTGGCGTTCGTGCGTTCGCCGCACGCCCACGCGCGCATCGCCGGCATCGACGTCTCGGCTGCGAGGTCGGCGCCCGGCGTGCTGGGCGTGTACACCGGCTCGGAGATGAAGGCGGAGGGCATCGGCCATTTCCCGATCAACCCGGGTCTGAACAACGCCGCGGGCAAGCCCATGACCGCACCGCCCTACTATCCGCTGGCCGTCGATGAGGTGCGCTTCGTCGGCGAGGCGGTCGCCGCGGTGGTCGCCAACACACGCCAGGAGGCGCTGGACGCGGTCGAGCAGGTGATGGTCGACTACGAGGAACTGCCGGTCGTGGTGACCATCGAGCAGGCGATGGCGGCGGATGCGCCCCAGCTGTGGGCCGACGCGCCGGGCAACGTCGCCGCCCAGACCGAGTTCGGCAAGAAGGACGAGACCGACGCCGGCTTCGCCAAGGCGAAGCACGTGAGCAGGATCCGCTTCCACAACCAGCGCTTGGTGCCGGTGAGCATGGAGCCGCGCGGCAGCATCGGCGACTACGACCAGGCCAGCGGGCGCCTGCTGCTCATCACCAGCTGCCAGAATCCAGCCGGGCTGCAGAAGACCCTGGCGGATGCGATCTTCAAGGTGCCGGCGGAACAGGTGCGGGTGCGCGTGGGCGACGTCGGGGGCGGTTTCGGCATGAAGACCATGCTCTACGCCGAGGACGCGGTGTGCGTGTATGCCGCGCGCAAGCTCGGCCGTCCGGTGCACTGGCGCGCCACGCGCAGCGACGAGTTCCTGGCCAGCTCGCACGGGCGAGATCAGACCAACGAGGCCGAGATGGCCTTCGACGCCGACGGCAAGATCCTCGGTTTCCGCGTGGATATCACCGGCAACATCGGTGCGTACGGATACGGGCCCGGCGCGGTGATCGTGGTAGCCGTGGGTCCGAAGGTCATCACCGGCGTGTATCACATTCCTGCGCTGCACCTGAAGGCGCGCGCCTACCTGAGCAATACCAACATCGTCTCCGCGTATCGGGGTGCAGGACGTCCGGAGGCGATCTACCTGCTCGAGCGGCTGATGGATCAGGCCGCCGCCGAGATGAAGATGGACCCTGCGGAACTGCGCCGGCGCAACCTCATCCAGCCGGGCCAGATGCCGTACAAGACGCCGATGGGCGAGAAGTTCGACAGCGGCAACTTCCCGCTGATGCTCGATCGCATTCTCGAGGCGGGCGACTGGAAGGGCTACGACAAACGCAAGAAGGACTCGGCCGCGCGCGGCAAGCTGCGCGGCCGCGCGCTGTCGACTTTCCTCGAATGGACCGGCGTCGTGCACGAGGAGACCATCGACCTGCACGTCGAGGCCGACGGCAAGGTCAAGGTGTACACGGCGATGCAGGCGATGGGGCAGGGCATCGAGACCAGCTACGTGCAGATCCTGTCGGAGACGCTGGACATCGATCCGGATCGCATCGAGATCGTGCAGGGCGACAGCGACGTGGCGCAGGGCATCGGCAGCATGGGCAGCCGCTCGCTCTACATCGGCGGCTCGGCCATGCTCACCGCCTCGAAGGAGACGATCGAGAAGGGTCGCGAACTGGCCAGCGATGCGCTGGAAGCCGCCGCCGGCGACATCGAGTACGCCGACGGGCGCTTCAAGGTAGCGGGCACCGACTTGAGCGTCGGCCTGTTCGACCTGGCGGCCAAGCAGCCGGAGAAGCGCATCGCCATCAAGACGCTGCAGAAGGTCGGCGGTCCCTCCTGGCCGAACAGCGCGCACGTGTGCGAAGTGGAGGTCGACCCGGAGACCGGCGTCACCGAGATCGTGAAGTACACCACCATGGACGACGTCGGCCGGGTGATCAACCCGATGATCGTCGCCGGCCAGGTGCACGGCGGCATCGCCCAGGCAGTCGGGCAGGCGCTGCTGGAGAACACCGCCTACGATCCGGAGAGCGGGCAACTGCTGACCGGCTCGCTGATGGACTACTGCCTGCCGCGCGCGGACGATCTGCCCAGCATCGCGACGTTCACCGACGAGACCACGCCCTGCAAGATCAATCCGCTCGGTGCGAAGGGCGTGGGCGAGCTGGGAACTGTCGGTGGTACGCCGACGGTGATGAACGCGCTGATCGATGCGCTGCGGCCGATGGGGGTGAAGAACATCGAGATGCCGGCCACTCCGGAAAAAGTGTGGCGGGCGATGTCGCAGGCGAAGGCAGCGTAGCGCTCCGGTACGGAGTGTGCAGCAGACGGCTCGGCGCAGGGCTCAGTGCTTGCGCCGCGCATGGGCGGCGCCGTCGATCCAGATGGTGCCATGGGGCAGAGCCGGATCGGCCACGAGGAGCCTGCGCTCCTCGCGGCCATCTTCGTAGACGATGCGCAGCGTGAGGCCCTCGATTCGATAGCGGCCGTGGTGCTCCGGTGCCACGCTCGATGCGGCCGGGGCATCCTGTGCCGCTGACGACGCACCTGCGCCTGGTGCGACGATGGCGCGGCCGTCGGCGAAGAAGCGGTACTCCGGCCCAGCCGAGGCCGAGCTGGCGCTGCCGGTGGTGTCGCGGCCGGCGACATGGCGATAACGTCCATCGAGCCGCATGTCCGAAGGCAGCGCCGAGTAGGTCTTCGGGAAGGCAAGCGCTTCCCAAGCGTCCTTGACCTCGATCTCGAGCTTGCCGTCGTTGCGCCGCCAACGGGTCCACGCCGCGCCACGGCGGGTCGATGGATCGACATGAGCGGGGTCGAGCAGGGCGATGTCCAGCAGCGCGTCCCCACTGCTAAACAGCAGGACCGGATAGATGCTCACCGACACCATGGCTCCACCCGGGTCGTTGCGCAGATGGAATCCGAAGGCGTCGATCTGGTCGACCAGGATGTCCAGCGTGGCCGGATCGAACTTCGGCGCCAGTGGCGCGGATTTTGGCGCGCGCTTCCCGAGCAGGGAGCTAGCGTCGGTGACGTCGAGCGGCTGCGCGTATACGACGGCGAACGCGGCCGTCAGGATGAGCACGCAGCCCGTCACAGTGTTGCGGGCTGCCTTCGCTAGTAGAGTCCGGTGTCGCGACATGCCTTTTCCTCACGTTGCTCGGGATTCCGTTCTCCTCCGCGGCAGCGTTCCCTCACACGACTGTGGCCCTTTGGCCCCCACGGCGTGCGGGCGATCACGTGTCATGCCCCGTTGGATGACGCGGCGCGCAGTTCCCTCGACTGCGGATCGCGCTCGGCGACTGCACGGTAGTTCGAATCGACCTGGTAGGCGCGATTGAGCGACGCCAGTGCCTCCTCCTGCCGCCCCACTTTCCACAGCGCAAGCGCCCGGTTGTAGTGGATCTCGGGAACTTCGGATGCCACGGCGATGGCGCGGTCGAAACTCGCCACCGCCTCCGCATGACGTTGCGCGCGGAACAGCGCGTACCCGCGCCAGTTCAGGATTCGCGCGTTGTCCGGATTGTTCGCCAGCGCCTTGTCGTAGGCCGCTACGGCAGCCGCGAAGTCGCCGCTTCGCGCGGCTCGCAGCGCCTCGTCGATGAATCGCTTCTCCGCGTCGCTGCGGGCGGTCTGCTCCGCCGCGCGATCGTCGCGCACGGCGCGAATGGGCTGAAACGCCGGGTCCTGCAGGGCACGCGCGCGGATGTCGGGGTTCCCGAAGGCCAGATCGATCTCCGCCAGCGCCTCGTCTTGACGGCCCTGTGCCCAGAGTGCAAGCGCGAGGAAATAGTGCGCCTGCGCATCGCGCGGGTCGAGGGCAAGGGCCCGCCGCAGGCTGGCCTCGGCCTGCGCGTGGTCGCCCAGCGCGTACAGCGCGCTGCCGCGCAGGCGATAGGGCAGCGGATTGTCGGTATCGCCCGCCGCAGCGCGCCCGAAGGTTTCGATGGCGGCGGAAGTATCTCCTCGCTGCGCCTGGGCGAGGCCTTGCTGCAACTGCTGAACCTCTCGCCGCTCGCGCTCGGGTAGCCGCGCGGCGTAGTGATCGAGCAGATCCTTGCGCACGGCGATCTCCTGGTCGAGCGCGGCGCGCTGCGTCTTGAGATCCGCGATTGCGCCTTGCTGCTCCTGGATGCGCGCATCCAGCGCGGCGGTCTCCAGGTTGGCGCGATGCACGCCCCACCAGGCGATGCCCAGAACGGCGATGCCGACCGCGATCGGCAGCAGCGTCAGCCACAGCGTGCGCCGGCGCAGTCGCGCGTCCTCGGCCTTCAGGCGTGCCGTGATGTCGTCGAGGGAGAAGTCGGTAGGCATGCTCATGCGGCGCTCCTCGCGCTCAGCTGCGCCTCGACGAAGCGGCGCACCGCCTGGATCGCGGCACGCGCGGGCCGTTCCTTGCGCAGCTCGTCGGCATAGCCGTCGAGCAACGCCTTCTTCTTGCGCGTGGCGCGCATGGTGGCCGCGGGAAAAGGACTGCCGGAGGCGAATACCAGGGCGCCTGCGCCGACCAGCAATTGCGGCGTGTCCTCGAGCGCGACGAGGGCTGCAATCAGCGCGAGTGCCGCTGCCCCGACCAGCGCCGCCGTGGCGCGCGCGTAGAAGCGGATGTCCTCGTCGAGTTCGGCGGCGAAGCGGCCAAGACAGTTGCGGTACAGGCCCAGGTCCTCGGCCTGCGACGCGGCAGACTCCTCGTTGGCGACGCCGAGCAGGTTGGCCACCGCAGTGGCCACCTGGCGGGCGAGTTCGTCGCGATTGGAAAAGAACTGGACGGTGTAGCGGGTGCGCAGTGCGCTGCGCAGCGCCAGCACGGGAGCGGGATCAACGTCGCGCAGGTCCTCGGGCCAGGGCGCGTCATCGGCCAGCAGGAAGATCAAGCGCGGGGTGTCGTGGCGCTCGGCCTCCTCGAGCTCCAGTTCGGTGATGCCTCGTTCGTGCCCTGGGGGCACATAGCCGCGGCGCCACGCGAACACGCCGACGTAGGCATCGCACGCCGCGACGTCGACCAGGCACCGGTCCAGGGGCCGCTCGCTCGAGGCGACGTAGTCCTCCATCGACACCACGTCGTGCCGCAACTGCCGCAGGGCACGGTACACCGCCTCGCGGTGGAGCTTGAGATCCTCGAAGGTCGAGGAGAGATAGATCTTGCTCATCGGCTGGCGCGGACCGTAGCACGTATGCACGCATGGTTACAAGCCGCCGATCAGAACATCAACGTGCCGGCGACGTACAGCGACCGGCCCATGCCTGGCACCGCGATGCCGTAGGGTGCACCCGCGCCATTGAGCGACATCGTCGCACCCTGGCCGATGTAGGCGCCGCCGAGCGGGTGCGCGTAGAACTTGTCGAACACGTTGTCGATGCCGAGGTCGATGCGGAAGTGCTTCGCGGTGTAGTGGGTCCGCAGATGTAGCAGCCCGTATCCGCCGGTCTCGATCTCGTTGCGCACGTCGGATCCGTCGTCCTTGGCGCTCACGAGCACGACCTCGGCGCTGGTGGTCCAGGCGGCGAGACGGTGTTCGACGATCAACCGCGCGTTGAGCGGCATGATGTTGTACAGACCGTCGTCCCTGTCCAGGTTTTCGCCGTGCACGTAGGCGACGATGGCGCGACCGGTGAACTCGCCGACCCCGGCGATGCGTCCCAGCGGAGCGAAGCCAGAAAGGTCGATGCCCACGAGGCGCGCATCCACGTTTTCCAGCTTGAGGTAATTGAACTGCCCGGGCAGGCAGGTCGTGAGGCAGCGCGCGTCGATGTAGTCGTTCACGCGGGTGTAGTAAGCCATCGCTTTGAACTGCCACGCCTTGCGTTCGGCGTCGTGGAAGTCGGCGGCGACGCTGACGGTGTGCGCGACTTCGGGGTCCAGCTCGATGTCGCCGACGTAGCCGTTGCCGTCGTTGACCCAGTTGTTCATCGTCATCGCCATCCCGTTCGTGGACCAGGTGTAGCGCTCGTACAGGCTGGGCGAGCGGGTCTTGCGCGAATAGCCTGCCTCGTACGACTGCGTTGCCGTGGGCGCGAAGCGGGCGATCAGCGACAGGTCGATGTTGTGGTCGGTCACATCGCGCTCGGCGGCATTGAACGCGGCCGCGTCGTTGCCGTACATCATCGGATTGGTGTTGTAGCCCTGCACCTCGCCGGCGTCCATCCGCACCGTGCTGCTGCGAATGCCCGCGAGCGTGGACCACTCGGGACGCCAGCGCGCCTCCCATTCCGCATAGACGTCGACGCGGTCGCGCTCGCCATCGTTGATGTTCTGAAACGTGTCCGGCGACATCATCATCGAGTTGGCCACCGGCGGCCAGTAGTCGTCCAGGCGGTAGCGCTGGTATTCGGCGCCGACGCGCAGCGTGTCGCGATCCCGCATATTGAACTCCGCGTCGACGTTCGCCCCCAACGTGCGGCCGTGCGTGATCATCGGCATGCCCGCGACGTTGTGTGCCATCCCGTACCAGTAGAGCTTGTCCTCGCCGAAGTCCATTTCGTGGTCGGTTTCTTCGTGGTAGACGCGTCCCGAAACCTTGCCCCACTCCTGGGTCCTGACATAGGCGAGGTTGAAGCGTGTGGTCTCGTTGTCGACCATGTCCATGTGCTGATTCGGGAAGCCCTGGTGCGGCACGTTCTGGAGCGCCGCATCGAAGGAGAACAGCTGATCCTCGCCCCGTGCGGCCATGCTCAGCAAGTGGCTCTGTACGCGGTAGGCGCTGGAGCCGACCTCGTCGCCGTCGATCACGTGGTCGCCGCCGACGGTCCATTGCGCGAGCGCGTCGGGCTTGAAGTCCTTGCCGGCTTCGTAGTTGTCGGATTCGCTGGCCGATCCCCGGTATCCGAGGCTGATCCGCTCGGTGGCCAACGTGGCCGCCCCGGTGATGCCACGGCCATTGCCATTGGAGCGGTAGAAGGCGCCCACTTCTCCGCTGACCAGAGGCTTCTCCGAGGTGGCTGCAAAGCGCGGCGGTGCCGAGCGCACGATCACCGATCCACCGATGCTGTCGCCACCGACGCTTACCGGGATGGCGCCGGTGTACGCCTCGATCGTGCCTACGCTGTCCGGGTCCAGATAGGAGAGCGGCGGGTTCATATGGTTGCCGCACGACGAGACGAGGTCCATGCCGTCGATGCTGATGCGGTTGCGGTCGTCCGCCAGTCCCTGGATGACCGGGAGGCTCGAGATGCCGCCCGCACCGGACAGCGAAACGCCCGGAATGTCCAGTAGCAGCCTGGCGGTGTCGCGTGTGACCAGGGAAGGCGCGGTCAGTGTCTCCGACTCGAGGTGGGTGATGCCGGGATGCGCGCTCTGGATTCTGGTCGAGGAGACGACCACTTCTGGCGCGAGGGCCGAAGGATCGGCCGCGTACAGCGGGGAGGTCATCAGTTGGGAAAGTGCGATTGCGCCGGTGACGAGGCCGATATTCAGGGAGGTGGTGCAGATGCGTTCGTTCATGCTTCGTGCTTCCGAAGGTATTCAGGGGGCGGCGCCCGGGCCCGGATGGACGCAGCACGCTGCGTGCGAGCGCTGTCGGACCGCGGCGCATGGCGCACGCAAGCAGACAGATAACCGGAGCCGAACTGCAGCCAGTTCGGGTGTGATGGCGCCGATTACCTCGTCTCAGGACGAGATCAGCAGGCGATCAGGCAGAAGCAGGGGGTCCGCGCGGCCCGGAGAAGGCCTGGGCGAGGGGTGCGACGAACGGCAGGTGGGGGTGGACGGCAGGCGCAGCGTGAAACGCAGGTGTCGCGACGGAGGCTTGCGCGACGAGCGGCGTGCACGGCGACTGGCTCCCGAGGCAAAACTTGCACGCGGCGTCGTAGGAGGCCGGCGCAGTATTGCCCGACGAAGAGCCTGAATCGACACGCTTGATGCCGAAGGCGGTACAGATCTCGACGACCTGATCGCCTCGCGCGACCGCGGCCATGCGCAGCAGATCCGGGGCCACGGCATTGCAGATCGCCAGCAGCAGGGCGATCCACACCACCACGTGCCGATTGGACCGGCTGAAGGCAACGCGCATGAAGGAGATCCGGAGAGCGATGTCGACGTGCAGGGCGCACGCAGCGTTGTCGCTGTCGATTCGCGCCGAATGATACATGATTGGCATGAATGACCGACAATCGCGGGGAATGAGCGAGGGAGGATGCGATGCGTTTGCAGAACAAGGTTGCCCTGATCACCGGCGCTGCCTACGGCATGGGGGAGGCGGCGGCCAGGCTCTTCGGCAGGGAGGGGGCGAAGGTGGTGGTGGCCGACATCGACGAAGAACAGGGCCGCGCGGTGTCCCGTGTGATCGTCGAGGCTGGCGGCGACAGCGTCTTCGTTCGCCTGGACGTCGCCGACGAGAAGCAGTGGCAGGAGGCGATGGCGCAGACGCTGCTGCGCTACGGCCGGCTCGACATCCTGGTCAACAATGCCGGTGTGAGTGGCGCGCTCCAGGAGCGACTGAGCGTCGAGCACTTCGATCGCATCATGGCCGTGAACGCGCGGGGCACCTTCCTCGGCATGCGCTGCGCGATTCCCGAGATGGCGAAGAGCGGCGGCGGTTCCATCGTCAACCTGTCCTCTATCTCGGGGATGATCGGGCAGGAGAACGTGCACATGGGCTACAACGGCGCAAAGGGCGCGATCCGCACGATGACCAAGGCCGCCGCCGTGCAGTTCGGCCCGCAAGGCATACGGGTGAACTCGGTGCACCCGGGGATGATGCCGCCGATGCGAACCTCGCAGACGGCGTCGAACCCCGAGATGCGGGCGCGGATCCTTGCCGGGATTCCGATGCGACGGGCCGGCACGGCCGAGGAGGCCGCCTGGGCGATCCTGTTCCTCGCCTCGGATGAGGCTTCCTACATCACCGGAACGGAACTGGCGGTAGACGGCGGTTTTCTCGCCGTGTAGCGCATCGGAACTTCCGGTCGGACGGTAACGGCGTGCGTCGTGCCGTGGCACCATCCAGCAGCAGAACAATCAGGGGAAAGCAATGCGACTGCAGAACAAGAGCGCGCTGATCACGGGCGCGGCATCCGGGATGGGGGAGAGCACGGCGCGTATCTTCGCGAGGGAGGGCGCGAAGCTGGTGCTGACCGACGTGCTCGATCCCGAGGGCGAGGCGGTGGCTGCCTCAATCCGCGCTGCCGGCGGCGACGCTGTCTTCATTCATCACGACGTCACCCGTGAGGCCGACTGGCAGAAGGCGATCGAAGCGGTCACCGCGCGTCACGGCCGGTTGGACATCGTCGTGAACAACGCCGGCATCAGCGGCGGCCTGCCGGACAAGCTCGACGTCGCCGCTTTCGACCGGCTCATGGCGGTGAATGCACGCGGCACCTTTCTCGGGATGAAGTTCGCGATCGAGCACATGCGCGATTCCGGCGGCGGATCAATCGTGAACGTCTCGTCGATATCCGGGATCGTCGGACAGGACTTCGTGCACATGGGCTACAACGGTGCGAAGGGCGCGATCCGCACGATGACGAAGTCCGCCGCCGTGCAGTTCGGTCCGGCCGGCATCCGCGTGAACTCGGTGCACCCGGGCATCATGCCCCCGATGCGAACGTCGCAGACTTCCGCCGACCCCGCGATTCGCGCTCGGGTGCTCGAGGGCGTGCCCCTGCGCCGCGCCGGGCGCATCGAGGAGGTCGCGTACGCGGTCCTCTTCCTGGCCAGCGACGAGGCGTCCTACATCACGGGCGCCGAGCTGGTCGTCGATGGGGGATTGATCGCGGTGTAAACGGCGCCGCCGGTATTTCCTAGCGGTCCCCGCCAACCGTCTTCTTTCGAATGACCGACGTGTCTCAAATCTGCGACAGGTCGGGTTGGACACTTACGCCTTCGAGGGTTACGCTGCCCCGACTCGAACGGCACGCGAGTTGCCGGACGCGTTCGTGAACGGTTGTGTCGGAGCACTTTGCCATGAAGCACTCAGGTCGAGAATGTGGGTCCGCACCGGGTGAAGACTTCCTGTCCCGCCTGTTCTGCAGCGCGTATGTCGATCTGGTCAGGGAAGACCTGATGAATCTTCCTTCGGACGACGAGGAACTGGTCATCCCGCTCTCGGGGAGCGACGGGATCACCGTCGCGGAGTACGACGCCAGATTCGGATCGCGGCGCTCGCGTTAAACGCGTTCGATCACCATCGCAATGCCCTGGCCGACGCCGATGCACATCGTGCACAGCGCGAAGCGTCCCTGCCGGCGGCGCAATTCGTAGGTGGCCGTCAGCACCAGACGCGCACCGCTCATTCCCAGTGGATGGCCCAGTGCGATCGCACCGCCGTTGGGATTGGCGCGGTCGTCGTCGTCCGGCACGCCAAGATCCCGTAGCGCGGCCAGTACTTGGCTGGCGAATGCTTCGTTGAGTTCCAGCACGCTCATGTCCTGCGTGGACAGTCCGAGTCGCGCGAGCAGCTTCTTCGAGGCAGGCGCCGGGCCGAAACCCATGATTCGTGGCGGCACACCGGCGACCGCCGTCCCACATACGCGCGCCAGCGGGGTCAGTCCGTGGCGCTTCGCTGCCTGAGCGCTGGCGACGATCAATGCGGCGGCACCGTCGTTCACCCCCGATGCGTTGCCGGCCGTGACGCTCAGTTCAGGCTTGTTGATGCCCTTCAATCTGGCCAGCGCCTCGAGCGTCGAGTCGGGCCGTGGATGCTCGTCTGTGTCGAACACGATCGGTTCGCCCTTACGTTGCGGAATCGGGATCGGAACGATCTCGTCCGAGAACCTTCCCGCAGCCTGCGCGCGCGCCCAGCGCTGCTGACTGCGCAGCGCGAAGGCATCCTGGTCCGCGCGCGAGACGTCGAACTGCGCGGCGACGTTGTCCGCCGTCTCCGGCATGGAGTCGACGCCGTACTGTTCCTTCATCAGCCTGTTGACGAAGCGCCAGCCGATGGTGGTGTCGAATACTTGCGCGTTGCGCGAGAACGCGCTGTCCGCCTTGGCCATCACGAACGGTGCGCGGGTCATCGACTCGACGCCGCCGGCAATGACCAGATCCGCCTCGCCCGCCCTGATCGCACGTGCGGCGATGTTCACCGCATCCATGCCGGAACCGCACAGGCGGTTGACCGTGCAGCCGGGCACGCTCATCGGAAGGCCCGCGAGAAGACCGGCCATGCGCGCGACGTTGCGATTGTCCTCGCCAGCCTGGTTCGCGCACCCGTAGACGATGTCGTCCACCGCCTCCCAATCCAGGGATGGATGGCGCTGCATGAGCGCCTTGATCGGCGCTGCGGCGAGATCATCGGTGCGTACGGGTGCCAGCGCGCCGCCGTAGCGGCCTATGGGCGTGCGAACGCCGTCGCAGATGAAGGCTTCGGTCATTTGAATCTTTCCTGTGTTGAGCGGTTCTCGGCGCTGACAGAACCGGGTCGCCGTCTTGCGCCGCTCGTCATGCCACAAGCCCTGCCTGCCTGAACAGCGCGCGACCGGGTTTGTCGAAGCTCCCGAAGCCCTGGATCGAAGGTATGAGTACGTTGACTTCGATTACCGTCGGTCCAAGAGCACCGATAGCGATGTCCAGGCCTGCGAGCCGGATCCCCCCAAACAGCGGCAGTACTCGGACTGCAAGACGCCGCACGTCCGGCCAGTGGGGCAGCGGTTCCCCCGGCCAGGGCGAACCGTCGAATCGCTGCATCAGACGTCTCCTGTACAGATCGCCTGTCGTGATCTCCAGCACGTCACCCGACTGCTCGTCGAGCAAGCCGATGAGTCCACCGGCGGAGGTATTGTCGACCAAGGAGCCGGGCCTGCCCACCCTGAGGAACGCGCCCAGGACAATCGACTCCTCCCCGACGCTGGCCACCCACACGCGGACGGTATTGACCGACGAGGCATTCCAGCCCGCCATCAGGGGATGCTGCTCGAAGAACTCTTCGATGAGGTATCCCTCGGAGGCATCTCCGAAGCGCACGATCACGTCGCAGCACGATAGTCGGCTGCCGGTCTCCTCATCGCGGAGCCTGATGTCATCGTCTTCGGTCAGCACTGTGTACTTGCGCACACCGGCGCCACCGAGTCCCAGGCTGTTCTTGAGGACGATTGCCTTGCAGTGGCTGGACGTCAGCAACCGCCGAAGCTGCTCGGCATCGTGAAGCGGTGTGCCGGCGTAAGTCCAACCCGCCTTGCGCTGCAGCGACCCGAGAAGCTTGGGCGTAGGTAACCCGGCAAGCTGCAGGAGCGCCTTCTGGACGATCTTGTTCCGGTAAGCGGCGCGCAGAGGATTGAGCTTCCTGCAAAGCTTGTTGTACTCGGTCGAGTGGAAGTGATCGAGCTTCTCCGACCATGACAACTGCGGCCGGTACAGTCGACTGTAGTAGTAATAGTGGACCGATTGCCGCCTCAATACTCTCAACGCAGTGAGTTCCATCAGCTGCCGATGGACTGGCACACCGTTGTTGCGCGAATGCCACTTGGCCAAGTGCGCCACATCCCGCAGCGAAAGCGCTTTGCCGAACGTGGGATCCTGTGCTGCATTCCTCATGTAGACGCCTCGCGGCATGCCTCGGGAAGCGCCGGGCTGGATCGCGGCCGCCTGACGCCCGGTGCGGCGGCGGTACTTTACTGCAGTTCACACCTTCGAATCTCGTCAGGTGCCGCGCAAGCTGAGGCCAGCCAGCTGTTAGCTTCTACTTGCCGGAAGATGCACCCTGCTGTATCACCAACAAAAAGCCCCGGACGGGCCGGGGCTTTTCTCAGGAATTCGGTTCGATCAGATCTCGACCCCGTGCTTCTTCCACAACTCGCGGTTGAGTTCGTGCTGCTCCTGATAGAAGGACATCACCCAATACAGGCAGCCGAGGATGACGCACAGCGGTGCGCCGAGCAGGATTGCGGTGGTCATTGCTGATTTCTCCGTTTGGTTTGAGGACGCGGCGCAACCGGCGACTGCGGGCTGAACAGGGCACATGGCCGTGGCCCGAAAAAGCCTCGCGCGCGACAGGGACAACTTCGCGCACACGCCGCGCTTGGGACGCTCGCCGAACCGTAGAAGTTCGGCGGACCGGATGATACCCCGCAGCCGGTCCACGGCGATACCAATGTTCAAGAGGAGTGCACGGGGGCTCAGGCTCTACCCGAGAGCTTCGCGCACGTACGAGCCGATCGCCAGCGAGGCGGTCAGTCCGGGCGATTCGATGCCGAACAGGTTGACCAGGCCGGGCACGCCGTGCTCGCGCGGGCCCTGAATCATGAAATCCGCTGCGGGCTCCTTCGGTCCGCTGATCTTCGGGCGGATTCCCGTGTAGCCTGGCTGCAGCGCGCCGTCCTTCAACGCTGGATAGTACTGGCGGATGGCATCGTAGAAGAGCGGCTCGCGCGAGTTGTCGAAGCTGTAGTCGATGCGGTCGATCCAGTGGATGTCGGGACCGAAGCGTGCCTGGCCGCCGAGATCCACGGTGACGTGCACGCCGAGAAAGCCCGCACCCGCCATCGGGTAGACCAGCCGCCTGAACGGCGAGCGTCCCGACATCGTGTAGTAGTGCCCCTTGGCGAAGTACTGCGGCGGAATGCAGTGCGCGGGGATGCCTTCGATGGCGCGCGCGACCTGCGGCGCGACCAGTCCTGCGCTGTTGATCAGGGTGGTGCAGCAGAACTCCATCGGATCGCTGCCGCCTACGCGCACGACGATGCCCTCGGCCGTGACCTTGCCTCCCTGCACGGGACTGAGGAAGACGACGGCGCCTCCGGCCTGTTCCAGATCCCCCTGCAGTGCAAGCATGTAGGCGTGGCTGTCGACGATGCCCGTCGAGGGCGAGTACACGGCAGCGACCGCCTGCACCGCCGGTTCGAGTTCGCGCAATTCCTCCATCGAGATGCGCCGAAGGTCGTGCACAGCGTTGGCATCGGCCTTGTCGATGTAGCCCAGGACAGTGGGAATCTCGGCGTCGTTCGCAGCAACCAGCACCTTCCCGCAGTTCTCGTGCGGGACGCCGTGCTCGGCGCAGTACGCATAGAGCCGTTCCTTGCCCGCCACGCACAGGCGAGCCTTGAGCGAGCCCTTGGGATAGTAGATGCCGGCGTGGATGACCTCCGAGTTGCGCGAACTGGTGTGGTTGCCGATGGACTCCTCGGCTTCGAGCACGATGACTTCGTGCCCGGCTAGAGCGAGTTCGCGGGCGATGGCGAGGCCCACCACCCCGGCGCCGATCACCGCGCAGTCGATACGTTCCATGTGTGTCGTGGTTCTGTCGTTCGCAGCCGATGTTAACCTAAGCCGGATGGATCACCGCACTGCTGCAGCCGCTCCGCTGGGGGCCGCGCCAACCTGGGACCACGAGTTCGCGCGCCGCTCGCCGATGTTCGCGCCGATCAGGGCGCTCGCCGAGAAGCTGCCGACGATCGGCTGGCCCAACACGGAGGTGCTCAATCACGTCGCGGCGGACACGGGGCGACGCATCGTGAACGCGCGCGGCGAGCGGTTGCGCTTCGTGCCCGCGGCGGCGTCGACCGGCGCGGTCGATTTCGAGTCCGTGACCTTCGAGCGCAGCGAGGTGCGGGTGCGCGCGATCGACTGGCACGACCTGCTCAATGCACTGGCGTGGATGACCTTCCCCACGGCCAAGGCGGCGCTGAATGCGCGCCACGCGGAAGCGATCGCCGCGGAGCAGGGCGGTCCCCGCTCGAGCGTACGCGACGCGCTCACGCACTTCGACGAGGACGGCGTGGTCGTACTCAGTGCCGACCCGGCACTCACCGGGCTGGTGCGCGACTTCGCATGGAAAGAGTTGTTCTGGCACCGTGCCGACGAGGTCAGGCGCAGCATGCGCTTCCTGATCTTCGGCCATGCGCTGTACGAGAAGGCGCTCCGGCCGTTCGTGGGCATGACCGGCAAAGCGCTGCTGTTCGATGTGGCCGCCGATCTCGTCGCGCAGCCGATCGAGACGCAGCGGGCGCACGCGGACCGGGTCGTCGCCTTGCACCTGCTTGATCCGCGCAACATGCTCCGCCCGCGGGCGTTGCAGCCCCTGCCTGTGCTCGGGGTGCCCGGATGGTGGGCCGCCGCCGAGCGCGAGAGCTTCTACGACGACGCAGCTTACTTCCGTCCGGGCCGGCAGTCGGACGTCTAGCCGGCAACCTCTGTTGCCCGTGCAGGTCGCGGCGCGTAGACGCGCCTCCACGCCTGCATCGGCCGGCGAACTTCCGCCCCTTGCAGCGCACCGGCCTGCATGAGGATCCGGTGCAGCCGGGGCAGGTGGTAGTGCGGCACGGCTGGATACAGGTGATGCTCGACGTGATAGTTGACGTGGTGCGGGAACAGGAACAGGCGCGCCAGGGGCCCCGCCAGGTTCGTGCGTGCCGCCGTAAGCGGCGAAGTCCGGTCGGAGATCGCGCCGTGCTCGAGGATCGCGCGCACGCGCAGGATCACCTGCACCACGGTAGCGAGCGGGACGATCCACAGCAGCGCATAGGCGAGCAAGCCGCGCGTCCCGCCGAGGGCGAAGAACGCGACAGGCAGAACGGCCTGGACCGCGACCACGCCCCAGCGATCGCGCCGCGCTGCCGCCTTCAGGGCGGGCGCAGTATCGTCGAGCGGGCGCAAGGCACTGCCGGTATCCGCATTGATCGCCGGATTGCCGAAGAAGTACAGGAAGGTCTTCCACGCATTCACCCCGGCGATGTCGCCGGCCAGCTTGCGCAGCAGATAGCCCTTTCCGCGCGGGTAGCCGCCGTGCAGGGCGATGTCCGGGTCCTGCCGTCCGTACAGGTCGTTGTGGTGCAGCCGGTGCACTACCCGGTACGAGCACATCGAGATGCCCGATACGCTTCCGAGCGCGCGTCCGATCGCGTCGTTGAGGCCCCGATGCGAGAACAGGCGGTAGTGCGCAGCCTCGTGAGCCAGGACGAACATCGCGTGCTGCTGAGTGCCGATCAGCACGATGGCGAGGAGGATCACTGGTGGCGTCCACCACAGCATCGCCGCACTGACGGCCAGCGCGGTCGCCAGCAGCGTCTGCAACAAGGCAGCGGCCGAGCGCCAGTCGTCCAGGGTGGTCAGCGCGCGCAGCGTCTCCACGGGGAGCAGGCGCGCAGGCGCCCGCCGCAGGTCGTCGCGGAATTCCTGGCCGGTCTTCGCGGGCCCTTGGTCCATCTGGATACGATACTCCTCCCGTTACACTCACGTCCGACATGTCCAGCGCCCCCGACGTTCACGCCGCCCGTTCCATTCGCCTGCTTGCCCTGGCGGCCTTTGTCTCCGGCGCGAACTTGCGCATTGCCGACCCACTGGTGCCGGTGCTCGCAGGGCACTTCGCCGCGAGCGTCAGCGCTGCGGGCGCGGTGGTAAGCGGCTTCACCCTGGGCTACGCCTTGTTCCAGATCGTGCACGGTCCGCTCGGCGATCGAATCGGCAAGCTGCGCGCGGTAACCATTGGCATGTTCATCGCCGCCGTCGCCTCACTGGCCTGTGCGGCTGCGCCAGGGCTCACGGCCCTCACCGTGGCGCGCTTCCTCACCGGCATGGGCGCTGCGGCGGTGATCCCGCTTTCCCTGGCATTCATCGGCGATAACGTCGGATATGAACGCCGCCAGCTCGTGCTGGGCCGATTCATGGCCTCCACGCTCAGCGGGCAGATGCTGGGACCGCTCGTCGCCGGCGCCTTGAGCGAACTCCTGTCGTGGCGCATGGTGTTCGGTCTGATGGCGCTGGTGTTCGCTGCTGTCGGACTGCTGCTGTTGCCGGGCGCCCGCGGGGTGCAGGCGATCACTTCGGGGCCGCGGGCGCATCCGTTGCGCCAGTATCTCGAGCTCGCCCGCGATCCCTGGGTGCGCGTGGTCGTATTCGCAGTGGCGGTGGAAGGATTCCTGTTCTACGGCACGTTCGCCTACCTGGGCGCCTACCTCGAGGCGCGCTTCGCACTCAACTACTTCCTGATCGGGCTGATCATCGCCGGGTTCAGCATCGGCGGCATCGGCTACAGCGCGTCGGTCAAGTGGCTGGTGCCGCGACTGCGCGAGCGCGGGCTCGCTCTCGGAGGCGGCATCGCCATGCTCGTCTGCTTCGCCGGCATCGCGCTGGCACCCGGCTGGCTGGCGGCAGTTCCCTTCTTCATCGCGTCGGGGTTCGCGTTCTACATGCTGCACAACACGCTGCAGACGCGCGCCACGGAAATGGCGCCCAAGATGCGCGGCGCCGGCGTGTCCTTCTTCGCGTTCTGCCTGTTCGCCGGACAGGCGCTGGGCGCAGCGGCCTTCGGCCAGGGCATCGAGGTTGCCGGTTACGTCCCCGTCATTCTCGGTGCCGGCGTCGCCCTGTCGGGCATCGGCTGGTGGTTCAGTCGCCGGGTGGCGCGCCGGGTCGGTCCCGCTCGCTCCGCGTAGAGGTCCGGGCGTCGTCCCTGCCGCCGCGTGCGTTTGACCGAGGCAGAGGTTTGACATCGGCTCCCGCGCACTTCTATACTTCGTTTACTTCTTAGACAAAGTCTAAACGCGCGTCCGTGCACTCGGTTTCAGCAGCACGGCGCGGTGCAGAACGAGGCCCGGAGACGGGCATCCGGCGCCGGGACGGGTCCCCGGCGCGGACGGTTTCCCAACGACCTGAGGAGAAACGTGCATGAAAGCGCTGAAGGGCAGCAAGACCGAAGACAATCTGAAGGCCGCCTTTGCCGGCGAGTCCCAGGCCAACCGCCGTTACCTTTACTTCGCCAACAAGGCCGACGTCGAGGGACAGAACGACGTTGCCGCCGTCTTCCGCTCCACCGCAGAAGGTGAGACCGGCCACGCGCACGGCCACCTGGAATACCTGGAGCAGGTGGGCGACCCCGCCACCGGCCTGCCGATCGGCCGCACCCGCGACAACCTGAAGGCCTCCATCGCCGGCGAGACGCACGAGTACACCGACATGTACCCCGGCATGGCCAAAACCGCCCGCGAGGAAGGCTTCGACGAGATCGCCGACTGG
>CAYLTE010000015.1:0-1171 GCA_964386195.1 uncultured Burkholderiales bacterium
CGCCGTAGCCGTAGCCGTCGCCGTCGCCGTAGCCGTAGCCGTCGCCGTAGCCGTCGCCGTCGCCGTCGCCGTCGCCGTAGCCGTAGCCGTAGCCGTCGCCGTAGCCGTAGCCGTCGCCTGCTACCCGCAGGCCGAAGGCTTCGACATCCGAGGTCACTGGGTCCACTTGTCCTCCGCGACCTCCATGCTCAGGACGACGCCCAGGCGATGCACGCGGATGGTCGGGCAGGCATCCAGCTTGGTGTCCTTGGTGGGGCCGTTGGCGGCGATCTCGCCCAGGCCCTTCGTCGTGCCCCAGCGCCTGATGATCGAGGCATTGGTGAGGCTGACCTCGTTGCCGTCGGTCGATTCGGAATAGTCGCCAACGGCGACCCAGCCGCGTTGCAGAACCAGAATGCGTTTCATGCGTCCTCGTGTGTGGTGGTGGAGGGAGGTGCTTCGAACTCGCCCGGCTGGGCGAACATGCGATCGAACGCTGCGATCTCTCGCTCGACCCGCAAGGTGAAAAGCGTCAGGAAGGCGGCAATGCCGACGGAGACAGCGACGAAGACCATCAGCGCGTCTCCCATCTCGCCAGCAACGCATGCATGACAGCGAGGATGTCGGCGTCGAGCTTCTCGCCCTTCTCGATCGCGGCCAATGTCAAACGCAGGCCGTCGGCTAACTGCGGCGCCAGGCGTTTCTCGCTGGCATATGCCTCGGCGAGCTTGGCCAGCGTCATCGAACCGCGCGGGGCGCCGAGTTCAATCGCGCGCTCAATGGCGTGTCCGAGAACATCTGACGGGATTGGCCGATCAGCGGGCGCTTCCATCAGTGCACCCGGAAATCAGCCGCGTGGCGCGGGCACGAGCGCGATTCCATGCGCTCGTAGGGAGTGATCGTGCAGGTGCAGGCGGGCTGCTGGAGGTGCGCCGCTTCGTACATGCGCACGTCGCGGTTCCAGCGGATCAGGCGGCTGTCACGCGTGCCGTAGATCACTCCGTGGCGCAGCTCGACCATTGCGTCGAAGGCTGCGGCCATGTCGCGCAGTTCGTGGATCAGGACGTCGGCGACGGCTTCGTCGTCGATGTGGATCCAGTGCGAATCAACCCTTGATGCTGCCATCCAAGCCTCCCCATATTGGTGTGACCAATGTAGTAAGGCTATACTTCCCGGCGCAGCAATGTCAAGA
>CAYLTE010000015.1:1271-36358 GCA_964386195.1 uncultured Burkholderiales bacterium
ACTATACTTTCGCAATGGATGTCGAAAAGCGATACGACCTCAAGCAGATCGCTCGCGAGGCCATAGCCGCCGCCGGTGGAGCGCCGGTTGTGGCCCGGGAGCTTGGCATCACCAAGTGCGCGCCGTACCTCTGGGACCGCATTCCTCCGAAGCGCCTGGGCTACTTCATAGAGAAGCTCGGGCGGTCGGCGACCGAACTGCGGCCTGATCTCTTCCCGCCGGCGTCATCGACTCAAGAATCAGTCGAGGTCGCCGCATGATCTGGCCGCTCCTGAGTACCTCGTCTGAGGTCTCCTCCCCTGGTCGATGGCCAGGTTCGCCCGGCGGGCAACCGCCGGGCTTTTTCTTTCCCTTCGCGCTGCCCTGACCGGGGCGGCCTGCACCGTATGGCTCGAAAAGACGACGAAAAACTTACCGAGCAGATCAAGTTGCTGATGTCCAGCGGCATGCTGCGCGACTGTCAGGACGTCGCGCTCCAGCAGGATCGGTCTGTTTCCGACTTCATTCGCCACGTGGTGGGCCTGTACTTGTACGGCCATGCCCGCAGCGTACGCAGCCGTCCAGAAAATGACAGGGACTAAAAGTCCCTTTTCGGGACTCAAAAAAATGCATACGTCAATTCAACCGGTTATGACGGCAATGCCGGACGAATGGGAGCGCGAGCGCCAGATCGCGGCGCTGTCCCAGCAGATCGTCGAGCTCGGCATGTGTGCGAAGGCGCGCGAGCTTGCCGCGCAGCTAGGGCGGCTGGTGAAGGCGCGTACGCCCGCGATGGTTACCCGGATGGAACGCGAACGGGGACTGGCGTGAGCGACGCAATGTGGGGCGACACACGCTCGCGGACCATTGCAGTGCAGCTCGTCGCGAAGCGGACGAAGGAAGCCCGACAGGCGATGTGGATCTCGATTCCGCTGGATTGGCGCTACTCGGTCGGCTACCACGTCGCCCTGCAGCTCGCCCCGCAGATCTGCCAGTTGCGCACGCTCGAGGAGCGACGCCTGGCGCTCGACGCTGTGCCAGACGAGATGCGCAAGCTAGTCGAGGACGAGGTGCGCCGTCTCTTCCTCGCGAAAAAGGTGGCGTCGTGAAGGCACCAGCCTATGGCGTTCAGCTAATCAAGGCTAGGCGCCAGGGCCGCCATCCTGCGCACGTGTTCGTCATCTTCGGCGATGACTGGAGCGCGCCGAGCGGGCCGTCCCCGCGCGTAGCCGTCAAGCCCATGGAATGGCGCGAGCATCACACGGACTGGACCTGCATCGTGGGTTTGCCGGTGACCGTGGTGGCGCGCAATGGCCACGAGGGCGATTGGATCAATGACCAGGTCTACGAGTTCGCCGTCGAGATCCAGCGGCATGCCGCCGTGGTGTGGATCGAGCGGCCCGGGAACGTCGGCATACGATGGCTCGAGCACGACGCGTGGCTGGCCAGGCTGGAATCCCCGAACCGACACTGGCCGCACTGGTGGTCGGACCTGCATCAACGACGCGCGGAAGATAACCGCGCGCGCTACAGAAAGGCACTGGAGACCTATGGATCGCGAGACGCAGCGTGAGCTTCCAGGTGCCTCAGAGTTCGCGGCAGCCGATCATCGCAACTGGCTGCCCGACGGGGTCTACCTCGTGCACAACGAGAAGGGCAAGCTGCTGCCCAACCTCATCAACACGGTGCGCATCCTGGCGCATCACCCCGCCTGGGAGGGCGTGATCGCCTTCGACCAGTTCTCGGGCCGAACGCTGAAGGTCAAGCAGCCACCGACCGGGCAAGGCCTGGGTGAGTGGTCCGATACCGACGACACCGAGCTCGTGCTGTGGCTCTCCGAGAACTTCGGCATCGAGCCAGCGGTGGACAAGGTGATCATGCGCGCGGTGCAGGTGACTGCTGAGCGGCACGCTTTCCACGAGGTGCGCGACTACCTCGAGGGCCTGGCCTGGGATGGCACGCCACGCGTCGACTGCTGGCTGGCTGCCTACCTCGGTGCGCCGAACTCCGAGTACAGCACGCTCGCCGGCAGGAAGTGGATGCTGGCCTGCGTGGCGCGCATCTTCCAGCCCGGCTGTAAGGCGGACAACGTGCTCATCCTCGAGGGCGAGCAGGGCGGCGGCAAGTCCACCGCGCTCAAGGTGCTCGGCGGGGAATGGTTCACCGATGCGCCCTTTCGTCTCGGTGACAGGGAAGGGTGGATGGTGATCCGCGGGAAGTGGATCGTGGAGCTGGGCGAACTCGACTCGTTCAGCCGTGCCGAGAGCACCTCCGCCAAGCAGTTCTTCTCCCAGTACCTCGACCGGTTTCGAACGCCGTGGGGCAAGCGGCCTATTGACGTTCCACGCCAGTGTGCGTTCGCTGGCACCACGAATCAGTCGATCTACCTCAAGGACGAAAGCGGCAATCGGCGCTACTGGCCGGTGCGCTGCGGCTATATCGACGTCGCAGAACTGCGCGCCGATCGCGATCAGCTCTGGGCGGAAGCGGTGCATATGTACAGGCAGGGCGTGCCGTGGCACGTGCAAACCGATGAGCGCGAGCTGTTCTCGGCGCAGGCCGAGGAGCGCCTGGTCCCAGACGCCTACGAGACCAAGATCGCCCGCTGGCTGACGGATGCGCGCGAGATCTTGTGCATCACGATGGCCGACATCCTACAGAGCGGCCTGGGGCTCGATCCGGGGAAGTGGACGCGTGTCGAGCAGACGCGCGTGGGCCAGGTCATGTCGCGCATGGATTGGGTACGCATGCGCTCGGGCACCGGCGCCAGGGACTGGTACTACGTCCGTCCGGTGCGGGAGCGAGCTGTCAACGACAAGGGCCAGGAAGTCGAGCGGATCAACGACAAGGAAACGCGGGCGCGCTTCGAGGAGTTTCAGAAGCGCAAGCAGATCGCCGAGAGGGTCGGCTGATGCTGCGCGTCCCACCTTCCGTCCTGCCTTGCGTCAAACCTTCGAAGCGTAACCCTATGAATATCGGCCCGCGTCCAACCGTCCAACCTCAAACGCAATCCGCTCACACGCGCGCGCGCGCCTGCGCGCGCATCTCCCCTGTTTGAGGTTGGACGGTAGGACGGTAGGACGTAAAACGAGAACGAGAACATGCTCGAGCACATCCAGATCCAAAGCGCCGACACCCGTGCCATCGTCGATGCACTCGATCCTGACCTGGTGCGACGCATGCGCAACTGGGTCGACTGGAGAGGCGGCAGCAGCGTGGCCTGCTCGTCGTCCTTCGCCCTGGACTATGGCACGCGCTTTGACCGGTACCGTGAGGCAAGGATGCCCGTGTTGATCGCCGAGGCGCAGCAGACCAATCGCGCCTTGGGCGAGATCCCCGACGAGCTCGGTAGCGCCGTGGCGCTGTTCTGGCTGGCAGGCGAGGACGCGTCGTTCCGGCGCATGGCGGTTGACCTGGCCTGCAGCGACAAGACGGTCAAGGCGCGCATCCTACGTGGCCACGAAGTACTGCGCGTCACGATCTACCGTCTGCAGGAAGCAGACGACGCTAAGCGTGCAGTCAATGAGCATGCGGCTATCAGATAGTTCTTGACACTAGCCGACTCCGCACTTATCGTGTCGTTCAGCTATACGGGCGTCATGCGCCCACACGAAAGCCCCAGTGCCCGCCGGCCTGGGGCTTTTTCGTTGGTGCACGCGGCAATGGTCGGTGCGCATCGGAATGGGGTGGGGGAGGGGGCCATGTAGGACGCGCAGGCGGTGAGGGGCGCGGGTCCTTCCAGCGTCCCAGACAGGTGCGCCTGGCCAGCGCGCGAAAAATCGCTAGTGCCAGGCACTGGTTGGGTTATCAGTGATTCTGGTTTTTCAGTGGGTTAGCGGAGGTGATGATGTCGAACACGCAGGACGATAACGCGGTCGACAGAAATCAACCGATGGGCGTTGTCGCCTACACGCGCTACCGTGGCCTGAAGAATCACAACAGCGTGCGCGATGCGATCCTGCGCGGCAGGCTGCACGGCCCCGCGCTCACCACCGACGAGCGCGGCCGCACGATGATCATCCCGGCGATCGCCGATGTGCAGTGGGCACGTAACACCGACCCGGTCGAGGCGGCCAAGAACGGGAACGATTACAGCGACCAGGTGCACAGCGCCCCGGTCGATCAGCACAACCCCCCGTCGAGCGTAGAGCCGGAACCCGCAGGCGCCGCGGCGCCTGCGGCGGATGGCGAGGACGACGGGCCCTCGTATCACGAGTCGCGCGCCAAGCGCGAAGCGGCCAACGCGGAGCTCGCGCGCATCGAGCTGCTCGAGAAGCTCGGACTGCTGGTGCCGGCCCAGGACGTCGCGAAGGCCGCTGCCGCGACCGCCAGGGTGGTGCGAGAGGCAATGCTGGTGATTCCCGATCGCGTGTCTTCGCTGCTCGCCGCCGAGACCGACCCGAGCCGCATCCATTCACTTCTGACCAACGAGCTGCGCCTCGCCCTCAATGGGCTCGCTCAACGACCTGAACCCGTCGCTGCCGCAGGGGCTGTCTGACGCATGCGCCGTCTACTGGCGTGCGTTCGCGCAAGCGCTGCGGCCCGATCCGGAGCTCGCGCTGTCCGACTGGTCGGACCGCAACCGCGTGCTCTCGGCGAAGGGCGCGGCCGAGCCCGGGCAATGGCGCACGGACCGAACGCCGTACCTGCGTGAGATCATGGACTGCCTCAGCCCTTCGCATCCGTGCACGCACGTCGACTTCCAGAAGGGCACGCAGATCGGCGGCACGGAGGCAGGCTACAACTGGATCGGGGGCGTCATTGATCTGTGGCCAGGGCCGATGATGATCGTCATGCCCACGACCGACACGGCCAAGCGCACGAGCAAGCAGCGCCTGGCGCCGATGATCGAGGAGACGCCGGTGCTGCGCGCGAAGGTCCAGGACGCGCGCACGCGTGACAGCGGCAACACGCTGCAGATGAAAGAGTTCCCAGGCGGCGTGCTGGTGCTCACCGGCGCGAACTCCGGCCCGGGACTGCGCTCGATGCCGGTGCGCTACCTGATGATGGACGAGATCGACGCCTATCCCGACGACGTCGACGGCGAGGGCGATCCGTGCGTGGTCGCCGAGAAGCGCACCGACACGTTCGCCCGCCGCAAGATCTACCGGGTGTCCTCGCCCAAGGCGAAGACCGGGCGCATCAGCCGCTACTACGAGGCCTCCGATCAGCGCCGCTACCACGTGCCGTGTCCGCACTGCGGGCACGAGCAGTGGCTGCGCTGGGATCAGATGCGCTGGAAGATGCGCGAGATCTCCGAGTGGGCCTGCACCGCCTGCGGCGTGGTGGGCGATGCTGCTGCCGAGCATGGGGGCTGCCAGGCCTGCAATGCGCCGGCCGATTCGCTGCGCGCGACCACGCGCGAGAGTGACGAGGCGATCGACGCGGTCTGGTACGAGTGTGCGAGTTGCCAGGAGCCGATCGTCGAGGCACACAAGACGGCGATGCTCGCTGCCGGGCGCTGGGTCGCGCACAAGCCCGGTGCTGGACGCAACCCCGGCTTCCACCTGTCGGCGCTGTATAGCCCGGTGGGCTGGTTCTCGTGGCGCCAGGCGGTCGAGCAGTACCTCAAGGCGAAGCAGGACACCACCGGCGAGCTGCTCAAGACCTGGACCAACACGGTGCTCGGCGACGGGTACGAAGAGAAGGGCCAGAAGGGCGAGCCCAAGCTGCTGCGCGAGCGCGTCGAGGCCTACCGGATCGGAACGGTGCCGGCCGGCGCCCTCATGCTCGTCGCCTCGGTCGACACGCAGGACGATCGCCTCGAGTACAAGGTCAAGGGATGGGGTAGAGGGGAGGAGTCCTGGCTCGTCGACTACGGCCAGATCTACGGCAATCCGGCGCAGCCCGATGTGTGGATGGAGCTGGAAAAACTGCTCGACAAGTCCTATCCGCACGTGTGGGGCGGCTCGCTGCGCATCCTGGCGATGGCGATCGACTCCGGTGGTCACCATACCCAGTCGGTCTACCTCTTCTGCGCGAAGTGGGCGCATCGGCATGTCTTTGCGGTCAAAGGCGCGAACACCTCCGGCCGTCCTGTGCTGGGGCGCCCTTCGATGGTCGACATCAATCACAAGGGCATGGTGATCAAGGACGGTTGCCGGCTGTACCTGATTGGCACCGACACGGCGAAGTCTGCGATCTTCAACCGGATCGACCTGAAAGCTGGGGCCGGCGCGATGCACTTCCCAGCTGGGCTGCCCGATGCCTACTTCGAGCAGCTCACCGCGGAGAAGCGTGTGGAGCGGTGGGTGAAGGGCTACGTGCGCTTCGAGTGGGTGAAAGCACCTGGCGCTCGCAACGAAGCGCTGGACCTCGAGGTCTACAACTACGCTGGAGCGATCTACGCCGGCGTGACGCGCACGAACTGGGAAGTCCTCGAAGAATCGATGCGTCAGGTCGGGTTGTTCGCCAGTCAACCGGCGCAAACGGCGACGGTCGTCGAGACGATCGCCACTGAAACCGACTCGCCGGAGCCTGCTCCACCCCCCGATTCGGCTTCCCGCGCGCTCGACGCGACCCCAACAGAACCCGCCGATGGCGGGTTTTTTGTTGGCCGGCGCGACAACTGGCTGCAGCCGCGGCCCAACTGGATCCGCTGATGATCGGCGCCACGCACGGCAAGCACGGGATCTTCGAGTTCTTCCTGCACGATACGTACGTCGGGCACTCGCTGGAGATGCTTGGCGAGTACTCCGAGGCCGAACTCGGACTGCTCAAGCAGCTCTGCGGCCCCGGCGACGTGGTGGTGGAGGTCGGCGCGAACATCGGAGCACTGTCGGTGCCCCTTGCGCGACACATCTGCCAGGGCGGGGCGGGGGAATTGATCTGCTTCGAACCTCAGCGTGCCGCGCGCAACCTGCTCAAAGCGAATCTGCGCCGCAATGCCGGGCTCGATGGCTGGTGCGTGCACGAAGAGGCGCTCGGCTCGGCGCAGGGCATGACTAAGATCACCGAGCCGCGCTACACCGCGCCCGGAAACTTCGGGGCAGTCGAGGTCGGCATCGGCCCGGGGCTGGCGAAGGTCACCACGCTCGACAGCTACAACCTGCCGCGGCTTCGCCTGCTCAAGGTCGACGTCGAGGGATGCGAGGCCGACGTGCTGCGCGGGGCTCGCGAGACGATCGCGCGCTGCGTCCCGGTGATCTACGTCGAGAACGATCGCGCCGAGAAGTCGGCCGAGATGATCGGACTGCTGTTCGAGCTGGGCTATCGCTGCTTCTGGCACCTGCCGCCGCTGTATCAGCCGATGAACGCGAAGGCCTGCGGGGTCAACCCGTGGCCAGGCATGGTGTCGATCAACATGCTGTGCGTGCCGCGCTCCGTCCAGGTGGACATCCCGCTGCTCGAGGTCACCGGCGTCGATGCCGACTGGCGCTCGGCAGCGGCCATCGGCTCAGCTGCGGAACCGGGCCAGAAGACCGTGGCAGTGGTGCGCCCGGGGGCCTACGGCGACGCGCTGTGGGCGTCCAGCATCCTGCCGCACCTCAAGGCGCAGGGCTATCACGTCACCGTCTACACCGAATTGCACGGTGCGGAGGTGCTCAAGCACGATCCGCACATCGATCGCCTGGTCGTGCACGACCCCAAGCAGGAGCATACGGGCGCCTACTACGCGCAGGAATCCGAGAAGTTCGATCGCTGGATCAACCTCGCGCATTCGGTGGAGGGCGCACTCCTGCCCGAGCCATCTCACAACCCCTTCCACTGGCCCGCGGCCGCTCGCCGCGCTCGGTTCAACGTCAACTACCTCGAACACGTCCACCAAGTCGCCGACGTGCCCTACGAGCCGCGCATGGCGTTCTACCCGGATGCCGACGAGGAGGCCTTCGTGGACCAGGCGCTGCGCGGCCTGCGCGAGGTCGTGGTGGCGATCGCCGCCTCGGGCAGCACCTGGCCGAAGTGGTGGCCATACCTGCCGCAGCTGCTCGAGCAGATCAGCAATGAGGGTTGGTCGGCGGTGGTGCTGGGAGATGTGCGCGCCCCGCTGCCCGACCTTCCTGGCGTCTTTGTTCCCGGGATGAGCTGGACGATCCGTCAGGCGATGACCTTCATGCACTTCGCGCACGCGTGCATCGGCCAGGAGACCGGCCTGATGAACGCGGTCGCGTTCACTCCGGTCCCGAAGATCGTGCTGCTCTCGCATTCCAGCAACGAGAACTTGACCCGCGACTGGGAGAACTGCACCCCGATGGCCGGTGCGCCTGCCTGCTACCCGTGCCACCAGCTGCACTTCGATCGTGCCACCTGCACGGTGGACGCGGCCACCGGTGCGGCCGCCTGCCAGGCCGGCATCTCGGTCGAGGCGGTCATGGCCGAGCTGCGCACGCGCCTGGCGCTGTATGGCATTCGACGTCAGATGGAGGCGGCATGAGCTTCTCGACCGCGCAGCTGCAGGCCATCGAAGAGGCCATCGCCTCCGGTGAGCTCAGCGTCTCCTACGAGGGCAAGTCGGTGACCTACCGCAGCATGGCCGATCTGCTGCGCGCACGCGATGTCATCAAGTCCTCTCTGGAAAGTGCCGGGACGCTGAGCAGCGCGCCGCGCTCCTCGGTTACCGCGTTCTCCAAGGACTGACCGATGGGCTGGCTCGATAACGTGATCGGGTGGATCTCGCCCGAGGCCGGGTTGCGCCGCGAGCGTATGCGCCAGGCGCTGCAGATGGCGCGCGGCTACGAGGCGGCGCGTCAGGGCCGCCGCACCGCTGGCTGGAGCTCGGGGTCGGGATCGGCTAACAGCGAGATCGGCCCGTCTCTCACCACGCTGCGCAACCGCTCCCGACAGCTCATTCGCGACAACCCCTACGCCGCGCGCGCGATCGATGCGCACGTGAGCTCGGCGATCGGCACCGGGATCGTGGGCAAGTACGCCGAGCGCCTACCCAGCGGGCTGTACACAAAGTGGTGCGATCAGTGCGACGCCGACGGTGGCCTGGACTTCTACGGACTGCAGGCGCTAGCCGCCCGCGCCGAGTACGAGTCCGGCGAGGTGTTCATCCAGCGCATTTTCCCGGACTCGAACCGCGGCCTGGAGATCCCGCTGCAGCTGCGGGTGCTGGAATCGGACTTCCTCGACAGCACGAAGACGGAGCGGCTGTCCAACGGCAACTTCGTAATCACCGGCGTCGAGCACGATGCCTCAGGCCAGCGCGTGGCCTACTGGTTCTACGAGAGCCACCCCGGCGAAGTCATCCCGCTGGCGGGCTTCGGCCTGAAGTCGCGCCGCGTGCCGGCGGACCAGGTGATTCACCTGTATGTGCGCAAGCGCCCGCAGCAGGTGCGCGGCGTGCCGCGGCTTGCCGCTGCGATGATGCGCCTGCGCGATCTGGACGAGTACGAAGAGGCCGAGCTCGTCCGCAAGAAGATCGAAAGCTGCTTCGCCGCGTTCGTAACCACCAACGACGACAAGCAGTCGCTCGCCAATCAGGTCACTACGCCCGCGAGCGGCCCGCGCCTCGAAACGGTCTCGCCCGGGATGATCAACTACCTGCGTCCCGGGGAATCGGTGGAGTTCGGCGCTCCGAGCGGCGCCGACAACAGCCAGTACGTGATGAACCAGCTCTACGCCATTGCGGCCGGAGCGGGAGTGACCTTCGAGCAGCTCACCGGCAACTACTCGCGCGCGACCTTCAGCAGCGTGCGCGCAGGGGTGGTCGAGTACCGCCAGATGGTGGAGGCCTACCGCTGGCTCACGTTCGTCCCGCTGGTGTGCCGGCGCGTGGCGCTGTGGTTCAACGAGGCGGCGCTGCGCGCTGGGCGCACCCGCACGCTCGACTACGTGCCGAAGTGGACGCCGCCGACCTGGGCGTGGGTCGACCCGCTCAAAGATGTCCAGGCGAAAAAAGAAGAGATCCGCGGGGGCCTGATCACCTGGTCCGAAGCGGTGCGCGAGCGCGGCTACGACCCCGACGAGATGCGCGCGGAGCTCAAGACCGAGCGCGAGCAGCTCGCCGAGGACGGTATCACGCTCGACACCACCGACGCAGCGGCTGCCACGCAGCCGGCTCCCGAGGATGCCGCGAAAGACGAGGAGCAAGACGATGCGGAAGCCACGCGCGCGATTGAGCGCCTGGGCGAGGCCGTGCTGACGCTGGCCGCTCGGGAGCAGCCCTCGCCGCAGGTGACGATTGCCGAAGGGGCGATCCGGATGGACGTGCATCCGCCAGTGGTCAACGTCACGCACGAAGCACGCGGGGCCGTGCGCAAGACGGTCGAATCCCGCGATGAGAAGTTGCTGATCAAGTCCGTCATTGAGGAGCCTGTCGATGGCAGCCTTTAACAAGTTCGACTCTTTCCTCGAGGCACTCGCGGAGAAGAAGCACAACCTGGCCAGCGACACCATCAAGTGGTTCCTGACCAACGAAGCGCCGCAGGCGAGCGATACCGTCAAGGCGGACATCGCGGAGCTGAGCGCCGGCAACGGCTACACCGCCGGCGGGAACGCCTCCAGCGTGGTGTCCTCATCCACCTCTGCCGGGGTATACAAGCTCATTCTCAACAGCCCGGCGCAGTGGGTGGCCAGTGGCGCGATGGGGCCTTTCCGCTACGCGGTCGCCTACAACGACGACGCAACCAACGACGAGCTGATCGGATGGTATGACCGGGGGGAATCGATCACGCTGCAAAGCGGCGAGACCTTCGACGTGGATCTCAGCGGCCAGTCCGACGGCTTGATCCAACTGGCCTGGGCGTAACACCACCATGGCATTCCCGGTCGTCGAGAGCACGAGCAGCGGCGAGGTCAGCAGCAACAGCACCTCGCACGCGATCACGATGCCCTCGGGGGTTACCGCTGGGGATGTGATCGTCGTCTTCCTGTCGATCGACGGGAGCAATACGGTAGCGATCAATACCGGGGTCAGCGGCAATAACTGGGCGCTGTCTCAGTATGGAGGTGGAAACGCGCAGATTGCGGTCGCCTGGAAGGTCGCCGAAGGCAGTGATGCGCTGACCTTCACCACCAGCAGCGAGCAGTCGACCTGGACCGCGTATCGCATCAGCGGGGCATCGGTGGTCGAGGTATCTGCGGGCGCCCTCGCTTTCACGTCGAATGCGAACCCGCCGAACTTGGCCCTGTCCAGCTCTCAGGATGCATTGTGGCTCGCGGCTGCTGGATGGGACGGAATCGTCACGGCCTCCGCTGCGCCGACGGATTTCAGCAATCTGATCACGGGAACGGCGACCAATTCAGCGGGCGCCTCTATCGCCACCGCTCGGCGATTCCTCACTGCATCTAGTCTCAACCCTGGCACGTTCACAAGTGCCAATGCGCGCTGGCACACCTTCACTGTTGCGGCGTATCAGGGAGCCATTGCAGATGTGCTGGCCGGAGATGGCGCGGGAGCGCAGGCCAGTGCTGCCTCGGCGAGCGTAGAAGTAGCCGCGCAAGTCGAGGGCGGCGGTGCTTCTGCACAGGCCGCGGCCGGATCTGGAGCCTTGGCGCTGGCCGCGCGCATCGATGCCGATGGGGCTGCGGGCGTTGCAAGTGCTGCGGATGCCGTGCTGCTTCATGGGGCGGATGGGGCCTATGTGCTCACGGGCGAGGCCGCCATGGCGATCGCCACTGGCGCCGATGCGCAGCTCACCGACAGCGCAGTCGTGCAGCCGGCCCTGCCCCAGATCGTCTCTGGTGGCCGCGGGCCCTTCATTCCGTACACCCCGGCAAAGCCGCGACTCCTGCGCCGCGTTCGCCTGGCGGGTAAGGGCGCAGCGATCCTGGCCACGGGCGGCGCGGCACAGCTGCGCGCGGCTCGTCTGATGAGCGCCCAGTCCGCCCGGGCAAAAGGTGGCCGCTCCGATGCCTGTCTGCGCCGCGGCTTGGTGCTGCGCGGCGAGTCCGATTCGAACTACCTGATCCGCCACGCGCAAGCGGCCGACGAGGCCTGGCTGCTGGCTGCCTGATAGGAGATTCCCATGGATATGCAAACGCGCCGGCAGATCGAACTGCCGATGCAGGTACGTCTTGCGCCGGTTGGCAGCATCGATGCCGAGGCGCGCACCGCCGAGCTGGTGTGGAGCACCGGTGCGCCGGTCAAACGCTACGACTGGTGGAAGGGGGAGTACTACCTCGAGGAGCTCTCGCTCGATCCCAAGCATGTGGACATGAGCCGGATGGAAGCCGGCGCGCCGCTGCTCGACACGCACAACACCTACTCGCTCGATGCCGTGCTGGGCGTTGTCGAGCGGGCCTGGATCAAAGACGGCGAAGCGCGCGCCCTAGTGCGCTTCTCGGCTCGCGAAGAGGTCGAGCCGATCTGGCGCGACGTGCAGGCCGGGATCATCCGCAACGTCTCGGTGGGCTACTACGTCGAGCGCTACGAGGAGACCCGCCAGAAAGACAACAGCCTGCCCGTGCGCCGGGCCGTGGCCTGGCAGCCGGCCGAGATCTCGCTGGTTCCGGTGGGTGCCGATGCGGGGGCAGGGACCCGCGCCGGCGCGCCGCAGCTCGCAGCACGTCCTTGCGTAGTCATCGACATCACCCCGGCGGAATCCGCCACCACTCGAAAGGAGCACGACATGAGTGAAGCCACTCAGGCGGCCAATGCGGGAGCCGCCAGCCACACCGAAGGGGCAGCCTCCGCAGCTGCCGACAACGCCGCCGTTCGCGCGGCCGAGCGCCAGGCCGTGCTCGACATCCAGCAAGCAGTACGCGGCGCAGGCCTGGACGAGAAGATCGCCGACGAGCTGGTGCGCGCCGGTGCCACCTACGAGGTGGCCTGCAAGCGCATCGTGGACGAGCTGGCCAAGAAGAACGAAGGGCACCAGGTGCGCGGCGCCGCGGCGATCCAGACGGTGGTCGACGAGACCGACGTGCGCCGTGCGGGTATCGGGGATGCGTTGCTGCATCGCTATGACCCGAACGCCTACAAGGCCAACGACAACGCGCGCCGATTCATGGGACGTTCGATGCTCGAGCTGGCCCGCCTGTGCCTGGAGGCGCGCGGCATGCGCACCGACGGGCTCAGCCGCAGCGAGATCGCCACCCGTTCTCTGATGGCCGGTGCGGATCTGCCGAACATCCTGGCCGATGTGGCCAACAAGACGCTGCGGCAGCGGTACGAGTCCACCCCGCGCACCTTCACGCAGTGGACCCGCCGGGCCACCGCGCCGGACTTCAAGAACATCACCCGAGCTCAGATGTCGGGCTTCCCCTCGCTGCTCGAGGTGAAGGCCTCCGGCGAGATCAAGCGCGGCAGCCTGAGCGACGGAAAGGAAACCTACGCGCTGGCCACCTACGCCCGCATCATCGGGATCAACCGCCAGACCATCATCAACGACGATCTCGACGCCTTCACCCGTCTGCCGGGCCTGGCGGCCAGCGCCGCGGCGGACCTGGAGAGCGACGTGGTGTGGGGCGTGCTGACCGCGAATGCGGCGCTGGCCGACACGGTGGCGCTGTTCCACGCCGATCACGGCAACCTGGGCGGCAACGTTGCGATCGACGTCACCAACCTCGGTGCGGCGCGCGCGGCGATGCGCAAGCAGAAGGGCCTGGAGGGTCGCCCGATCAACGTGATCCCGAAGTTCCTCCTGGTGCCTGCGGCCAAGGAAATGCTGGCGCTGCAGTACACCAGTCAGCAGTACGTCGCGGCCGGGCAGTCGACCATCAACCCCTTCGCCGGCAGCCTGATGCCCATCGTCGAGCCGCGCCTGGACGCCAACAACGGAACGGCCTGGTACCTGGCGGCGGATCCGGCCCAGGTGGACACGATCGAGTACGCCTACCTCGAAGGTGCCGAGGGCCCGCAGCTCGAGACCCGCATGGGCTACGAGGTCGAGGGGATGGAACTCAAGGTCGTGCTTGACTTCGCGGCCAAGGCGATCGACTTCCGCGGTCTGTACAAGGCCACCGGCGCGTAAGCGGCGCTTTCACCTGAAGGGCGTGGCCATCCTGGCGCGCCCGAACCGAACCGATTAGGAGTAACGGATCATGAAAAACTTCGTCGAGTCCGGCGACCAGGTGACGGTCGCCGCCCCGTATGACGTCGCCTCTGGTGCCGGTGCACTGGTGGGCACTGCGCTGTTCGGCGTGGCCGCAGACGCGGCCGCCAACGGCGCGAGCGTTGTGCTGCGTACCACCGGCGTGTTCGACCTGGCCAAGGCCGCCGGCGACACCTTCACGGTGGGGGCGCGCGTGTACTGGAACAACAGCAACAAGAACTGCACGAGCACCTCGACCGGCAACACCGACATCGGCGTGGCAACCGCCGCGGCGGCGACGGGTGATGCAACGGTGCGCGTGAAGATTCCCAAGACGATCTGACGAAAGTCGTACCAGCCAGGAGAGGGCGGGCAGAGATGTCCGCCCTTTTTCATGCCCGTCGATTGGACATCTCACATGCGCCGGTTGATCCAGCGCCTGGGCGAGCCCGTGCGGATCGGCGCGCTCAGTGTGCGCGGGATCTACGTCAACGGCTACGTGCAGGCAAGTGCTGCCGAGCCGGGGGTAGCGACTTCCGAGCCGCTGCTCGCGGTGATGTCCGATGACGCTGCGCAGATCCAGATCGGGACGCAGCTGTCGGTGGCGGGGCGTAACTGGCGCGTCATGGAAAAACGGCCGGACGGTTCCGGCGTGACTGAACTACTCCTGCAAGCACTGTAGAGGAATCGAACATGGCCGCATCCCTGACCCTGTACTCAGCCTTCGAAGAGCACCTTCTCAAGAGCACCGTGCAGCTGCTTAACGACACGCTGAAGGCGTCCCTGCACAGCAGCGCCTACACCCCCAACGTCAACGGCCACGCGGAGTGGTCGGATGTCTCTGCATCCCAGGTGGCCGCCAATGGAGGGTATCCAGATGGTGGTTGGACGATCACGAACCCATCGGTCACGCGGGTGGGCGGGACGACCACATTCGATGCCGACGACGTCGTTCACACCGCCGCGTCAGGCAACGTTCCCGCGTTTCGCTACGTGGTGATGCGCTCGACCGCCAGCCGCAACGGCGTGACCGAGCCTCTGATCGGCTACATCCTGGGCGACACGACGCCCGCCGACATCCCGCAAACGCTCGACGGAGCCACCCTGCGTGTCCGATTCAACGCCGCCGGCATCTTCCAGCTTTGATCTGCTGAAACGGCTGATCAAAGAGCTGCTGCAACTTGTCGAGGAAGTCGAGCGCATGGGGTCTTTAATCAGGCTACGCCCTGATCTGCCGCCGGTGTGGAGCCTACCGTCCACACTGACGATCCAGGCGGGGCAGTCGATCGCTCTGGAACAGTACGTCGAGGATCCGGACAACACGCAGCTCACGATCAGCGTGGTGAGTGGCGCGCTGCCGGTCGGGGTGCAGCTCACCGGCAACCTGCTCTACGCGGCGACATCGTCCGGCAACGCAGAGGCCTCGATCACGTTCGAAGCGCTTGATGGTTTTGGAAACAAGGCAACGGCCAGTACGACCCTAGTCGTTGAGGCAACGGTCAGTAACACCGCGCCGTATTGGGACGGGATGCCTGCGTCCATTTCGATCCTTGTGCCGGCAACGATCTCGTTGAGTCAATGGGCGCGTGACGCAAACCTTGGCGACACATTGACCTACGCGCTGCACGGCGGCGTGCTGCCGCCCCCGGCGGTGCTCGACCCGGCAACTGGGAACATCGTCTTCCCGGAGTCGTACCCCAGCCAGACGCTCTCCGGGTTGCAGTTCAGGATCACGGACTCCCAGGGCGCTTCTGCAGTCTCGCCAACTGTATCCATTGCCGTTGGCGGCGCCCCCGTATGGACGGGGCCTACGTCGATCTCGCTGTCGGCGGGGCAGTCGCTCTTCGTTGGCGGGTGGTTTGCCAGCTCCGGCGGGCACACGGTCGTGCTATCGCCACTTTCCGCGCCGCTTCCTCAAGGGGTGACGCTGCAGAACTCAGGATTGATCTGCAGTGATCAAGCGCCATCGTCTGTAACCCCGGGGATAGTGCTGCGCGCACAGGGAGCCAACGGCCTGGTCAGTGATGGACCTGCGCTATCGCTCTCGGTGAGCGCAACGGTGGTGAGCTCGCCGCTGGCAATCTCTCAGAACAACTACTTCAAGCTCGACACGGTCTACCCACCTGAGTTGTATGGCACCTGGAACATGGGCCAGATCGACAACCGGGGCGGCCTCATCATGTGGTCGGATGGCGACCACGGGCCCAGCGATACGTCGAACTCGGTTCGCTACTACAACTACACGGGCTCGGACTTCCACAATATCCCGGCCGGCGAGGTCGGGCGACTCATCCCCGTCGCCAGTAATGCTGATGCGCGGGTGTGGGAATACGATAACTACCCGTATGTTTACATCAAGTCGGAGAACAAGTTTGTCTTCTCGACCACCTTTGAGGGGAACAGCACCGAAACGGTAGGCGTGTTCGATATGGGGGCGAACCCGCCGAATTGGACATACGTGTCCGCCCCCAAAGCCGTTCAGTTCGGATTGCCGGTCTGGACGGAGTTCATGAAGAACACCACGAACGCGATCCTGACTCACAACTCGCCGGCGGCGTACTGTGAGCCATCGGATTGCATCATCCTTACCAGAAAGACCGACACTAGCCAGACGAGCAATGCGAGCGTCCTGATTATCGACAGGAACCCGCTGCACAACATCAGCGAGACGCAGCCGTGGCGCGTCAGGGTCGTAAACGTGGGGACGGCGGCGACGGCTCCGTGGGCATCCCTGCAGAACAACTACACAAGCGAGGCCGGCTCCCAATACAACCTGTTCACAAACTCCGGGGTTTGCGCAGGAAATTGGTTCTACGTGGTGAAGATGGTCCCGGCTTCCGTGCATCTTGGATACCCTGACCCGACGTCCATCCGTTTCTTCCGCGTCAACGTCTCCGACATCAAGAACGGAATCATTCCTGCGCAGTACGAAGAACTTCAGCCGATCCCCAGCTATTTCCTGATCTCTGCGAATCGACCGCACCAGGGATTCCATCCGGATTGGCAGAACGTCACCATGCCGTCGAACGGCCCATTGCTGTCTTACGATGAGGACAGCAACAGCATCATCTGTCTCAGCCACAAGCTACTCGCGTTCGACATCGATGCGAAAGTGTGGACCGACAAGGCCCCAGCAGGATATGAGGGCGTCAGGGCTGTGCTTGGAGGCTGGAGGCGCAGCCAAGTTGACCCGTCTGTGCGCGAGATTCTGTACTACGGGCGCGTCAAGGTGCAGTTCGGGGATGGTGCTGCTTCTGGTGCAGAGATCATCACGCGCACGAATGTAGACCCACACACCGGGCAGTCGCGCACGGAATCAGGGCAGCGTCACAAGTGGATCGGCAAGCTCACCCTGACCGGCGCCAAGCCGCGCGCGCGACAGGTTCCGCGCACGTTAAGCAACAACAGAGGGCCGAGCGCGAGCACGGCAAATCCGTTTGCCGGCAAGCACGTTCGCTTTGTCTACTCGAGGCGGTGGAACCTTGCGAATCCGACCAATGGACTGACCGGCACGCCAACGCCGGGGAACCCGGTTGCGAATGGCGTGGCCGGGCCTGGGAAGGTCTTCATGTTCGGCGGAGACTTTCCGGGATCGCCAACGAACGATGCTACTGGGTACCCGCCGAGAACGGCCGGCAGCCAGGGCTGGTCGCTGAACTCCAGCCGTCAGGATGCCTATATGGCCTCGGTCCAGGAAGTGGACGGCGCGGTGCTGGTGGAGATGTCGAACAACTTCTGCGCGTTCTATCCCTACCCTGAGGGACCGGATCCGCTTACCACGCCGCTGGGTCCGCCCGCGCCAGACGGGGTTGGCGTGATCGTGGATAAGAGAGGTGACTTCTGGGTTGGCCCGGGGTACAGCCGCTTTGATTCGCTCAGCACCAATCCGCCCTCGAGCGGGCCTTCCTGGAAGGGGCTGTTCCCAATGTTCCGTTGGCGGTTGCCTGCGGAAGTAAACGGCACGCGTCATGGCAATGGCTGGTATCAGCCGCCGCAGAACCTGCTGCTGCCGTCAGACATGGCCCGCATCAACCCCGATGACTTCCTGGTCAGCGGATCTGGTGCCGGCGGGATGTCTGGAGTTTCGAACAACTGGACCGCCTACGACGAAAAGGAAGATTGCGTCGTGGTGGTGGCTCGTAACAACCCCCAGTTTATGTACAAGTTCATGCTCAACCCGGCGCTGCCGGTGCTTGCGAGCGGAGCCACCGCGGACCCAGCGGTCACCTATCGCTTCCGCTGGAAGCGGTTTGCACTTACGCGCACCAACTCGCTGTGGTACGCGTTCTTGAACACCCAGATCAAGGAAGGCGCGACTCCCTACAGCTCTGGCAGTCCTCCAGCAACGTACTTTCACGGCGCGCACGTCATCGTCCGCGATCACGTCTACGTGACATGCTCGGTTTCTGGCGGAAACGACAAGCGCAGGCGGGTCGGCTACATCACGAAGTGGAGCCTGCGAGACCCTGCTGCGGAGCCCGAGTACATCGCGCTTCCCACCCACTGGGTGCGCGGCTGGGATGCAGACACGGCGCGTGGGGATGCCAACGCGGATGCAGGCTCGGTCACCGAGTTTCGCGACATCCAACGGCTGGGGCATCTGATCGTTCTCAGCCCAGCGTACATCGAGCATCTGGAGCAAGACCCGTGGCTGTGTTGGTACAACACAAACACCGGTCAGTGGACGCTCGGACAGACGTACGCGCAGATGCGGGCGCTCGATCCGACCATCGCCCCGATTCCTGACCCCAACGAGATGGGCGTGCAGGACCTGAAGATCCAGGAGTACCTGAACAAGGGCGCGTTGTGCTGCGTCGAGGAAACTGGAGAGGCGTGGGTGCAGTTCGCCCTTCACATGGGGGGCGGGATGATCAAGTACAGGATCTGGTGATGTGCAAGGTGCTGTTGCAGGTCGCTGACAAGAACGATCGGCACCGTGGCGAAAAGGACTGGGGGCCGATCAAGCGCGGTGACGTGATAGTCGTGATGCCTGACAGCATGAACTGGGGTCGCAAGTCCCTCACGCATGACCGTCGGGCCGTGCATATGCCTGGTGTGCACGAGATGCTCTTCGTCGATTGGGCCGAGCCGGCGTTCTATGGTGGCCAGGTCGTGTGTAAGCGCATGTACTACTTCAGGCTCGATTCGTTGGAAGCGTCCTGGCTCAATGAGAAGTTCCTTACGCAAACCATCGTCACGCTCAATCAGGTCGAGATGGAGATGTTCATGAAACTGAAGGCGCTTCGGCCTTCTCCTGTCGCGGAGATGCTATGCCTGTCGTAGTCGATAGCACAGTAGGGAGCGGCGTTGGGCGTGACTATCCGACGTGGGCTGACTGGGAGAGTGCCGCGCCTGCCGACTTGGTCGTCAGCGATACGCTCTGGGCTGGCAAATTCTACTTTGACGGCGATACGCGCCTGACTGTCACCGGCTCGTGCTTGCTTTCCGGATCGACGGGCGCTGACGCCACGCGCCGCAAGTACGCACGCGCGGCCCCGGGCGAGTCCTGGGTGGAGAAACTTGGCAGCAACCCCATCGGCGGCATTCCGGATGGGGCGGGATTTTCAGTATCCGGCAACCCATCGGCTGCCTTGGGCGTTTCCGAGCCGTTCGGTGTGATCGAACGGCTCGTGTGGAACGCCGGAACGGCAGCTTCTGCGCGGTGGTCTTCGATTGCATCCGCCGCCGCCGATTCCGTGATACGCGAGTGCTACCTCCGAAAAGCCGGGACGACTTCGGCCAGCACGGCGCTCACCGCGATTGCTGGCCCTCGGTCTGTGTACGCGCAAAACGTGCACGTCTACATGGGCACTTCGTCACTGGAGGAGTACTTCGAGTTCGGCTCGGCGGCTTCCAGTGAAGCCGATGCGCCGGTGTTTATCGCCAACGGCTTGGTCGTGACCAGCACCGATTCGACGGGGGCGGCAGCTGCAGCGCGAGGTACGGCAATCAGGATGAATGCCTCGACCAGTGCTCGCTACACCAGGGTGATTGGAAACTACTTTGCCGGCGTGGCCGTGCTGTTCGAGGCGGGTGGGGTTGGGCAATTCACCTCCGACTCGGGCTACAACCTGGTCACCCTTGCGCAGGGGGCATCGAACTACAGCGACAGATTCCCGGGGTCGGGCAACAAGTACGCCGGCGACATCAGCGGAACGTGGAGCGGTGCTAATGCTTTACTCGTCGATACCACCTATGCCGGGCTGGACGTGCGCGCGGCGGAAGCGGGGGCATTGGCTGGCGCCGGGATACGCATCACCGCCCCCCCTAACCCCTCCGCCACCTTCGTCGGGTGCCCATGGGTGCAGAGAGATGGCCTCGGGGATGTCGATGTCCTTGGAAACTCCCGGAGCTCAATCAGCCCCTTCATCGGGCCGCACGAGCCTCGCTCTTCGAGTGGCGCCGCACTCGCTGCAGCTGCGTTCTATCACCGCTACATGAGGTCTTGATCAGATGACTATGAACAGCCAGGTTTTGCGGCAATCCACCGCCTCCCAGATCCGCCAGATCGGCCCTTTCGTCAGCGATACCGATTTCAAGACGTACCAGAACGGGCTGACGATCGCCGCCTCGGACATCAAGTTCCGCCGTCATGCGGGTACGTCCCTGGTCAACAAGAACTCGGGCGGGGCGACGTCGTTGGGCCAGCACGGCTTGTATCACATGACTCTCGATGCCACCGACACTCAGACCGCAGGTATTCTGGACTGTAGCGTCCTGATTGCCGGGTCAGCCTTGGTGACCAAAGGATTCGTGGTGCTTCCCGCCAACGTGTTCGACAGTCTCGTGGTGGGTGGTGATGTGCTGCAGACAGATCTGATCGAGCTCATCGGATCGTCTGCCAACGCGCAACGCCTGCGCGATGCGGCCTCCTCCATGCAGTTCTTCACGGTGGTGAGCGACGCGGGGAACAGCGCCACGCAAGTCAAGACCGATCTGGCTCAAACCGATCCAGATTTCTGGAAGGGTGCGCAGATCATTTTCCTCACCGGCGCCCTCGCCAAGCAGCGCTCGGCGATCTCCGCCTACAACGGCACCACCAAGGTGCTGACCTACGGCACCCTGACGGGCACCCCGTCGGCCGGCGACACCGGCCTCATCGTTTGATCGCATGACGATCCTCGGCGTTCCAGGGATCCCGCGGGGTCCCCTGGGCGACTTCAGCGGGCGTGGTGATGCCACCGGTGTGCGGCCGGACATCGCGTTCACGCGACTGGGCGTACCGGGTGTGCCGCGCGGGCCGCTGGGCGACTTCTCTGGGCGCGCATCGGTGGCGCCGGGTGGCAAGGCGGCCGGCCCGTTCACGCGCCTGGGCGTGCCCGGGATCCCGCGCGGGCAGTTGGGCGATTTCTCTGGCCGCGCGGTCGCTCCCCAGGGGCGGGTCATCGACGTACCCCTGGTCGCCAGCGTGCTCACGCCGCGGCCGCCTGATGTGCTTCAGGGGCAGATCGTCGATTTCGTTGGAGCGGCGCTGGTGTACTACCCGCTGGAGCCAGCCATCGACCAGGGGCGCGCGGTCTTGCCGCCCGCCGCCACGATCAGCCTCACGCCACTGGAGCCGGCGATCGATACCACCGCTCCGTTCGACAACTTCGTCGACCTGCTCGTCCCGGCCCTGCTTTCCTTGGTCACGCGCGAGCCCGGGGTCGGCGGGGACGTCGCCACGGATGCCCCGGCGGTCGTGTCGCTGACGTTGACGGCCTTGGAACCCAGCGTGCACATGGGGCAGACCGTTGCTCCGGACGCGGCGAGCCTCGCTTTGGTTGCGTTCGATCCTTTGGTCGCCACCGAGCGCCTGGTCGCATTCGATCCGCCGGCCCTGGCGATGACCGTGATCGCGCCGCGGATTGAGCAGGACATGCCGGGTGACACATCGATCGATGTCGTTCCCGATCCGTTCGGGCCACTCGTAGCGCTTGCACCGACGATCGAGCAAGGCGATCCGCCCGGCCCACTGCACCTGCGGCAACAGATTCGGCAGGCCGCCGCGCAGATCATGCGCGATGAGGTGAGCCAGGCCGCCGGCCGGGTGTACGAGTCGCGTGTCTACACTGTGGATGCAACCGTCGGTCCTTACGTGCTCGTCTACACCACGAGTGACATCGTCGAGGCCGCCTCGCTGGACAATCCGCCGATTCAGCGGCGCCTGATCACGCTCGTGATCGAGGCGGTTGCGCAGGCTGCCGACGACCTCGACGACGTCCTCGATGCCCTGGTCCTGCAGATCGAGCAGGCGATGGCCACACCGGTTGGCATGACGCTCAACGGCCTGGCCGCAGGGTCCGAACTCACCGGGCTCGTATTCGACATGCAGACCGGATCGGTGCCACTGGGCGTGGCCCGCATGACCTATGAAGTGACGGCCTATTCCGTGGCCGACACTCCACAGACAGCACTCAACTGACAGGAGGGTAATTCCCATGGCAATCGAACTAGCCCAGGGCACCACGATCGCGATTGCGAGCGCATACGGTGCTGCGAAGACCATGTCGGCGATCAGCAATGCCTCCGAGGCGGTGGCCACACTCGAGGCCTCGCACGGTGTCCTGCAGAACGACATCGTCGAGATCACCTCGGGTTGGGACCGCCTCAACGGGCGGATCGCGCGGGTGAAGACCGTGTCGACGAACGACGTCACCCTCGAGCTGATCGACACCAGCAGCACGTCGAACTACCCGGCCGGCGCAGGAACCGGCTCGGTGCGCAAGATCAGCACCTGGACCGCGCTCACGCAGCTCGCCGGCATCACCGCCGACACGCCGCAGATCCAGTACATCGACATCACCACGCTGGCCAATCAGACCCGCCAGCGCATCCCAGGCCTGGACGAGTCGCCCAACATGAGCATCGACGTGTTCTACGACCCGTCGCTGTCCTGGGTGGCGGCGGTGCTGGCGGCGTCGGATGCCAACGCGCTCGCCGCGGTGCGCATGATCACCCCAGGCGGTCGGAAGATCTACGCGAACGCGTACTGGAAGATGTCGCGCTTCCCGCAGATCAGCATCGGTGACGCCATCAAGAACGCCCTGTCGCTCACCTTCAACTCCATCCCGAGCAGCTACGCCTCCTGATGGACATCGCTGCACTGCGAGAGCGTGCGAAGGCCGCGCGCACGCTCTCGATCACGTTTCAGTCGGCCACCTACACGCTCGTCATCCCGACCGACTTCGACTGGAAGGTCATCATCGCCCGCCACCAGGAGGAGGGCACGCGTGCGACGCGCGCACTGGTCGATGCGGCACTCATCGGGTGGACCGGGGTGCGGGTTGGCGATGCCGTGCCAGAGTCCGAGCAGGCCGGCGAGGAGCTGCCCTACTCGTCTCAGGCGGCGGCACTGCTGCTCGACTACCGGCTCGATGTCCTGGGGGCGCTGGAGGCCGAGCTCATCACCGCGTTTCACGCTCGGCGCACGGCCCGCGAGGAATCGCAAAAAAACTCCGCCGGCGCATCGCCTTCGAGCTGAACAAGGGCGATGCGCAGAAGCTGGCGTTCCTGGGCGATGCGGTTTCCCCTTCCGAGGATCTGGACGAGGCCACGCTGCTGGCCATCGAAGTGTGGAGCTTCATGGGCGGATGGGCGCCCGAGCGCCTGGTGCTCGCCGTGGAGTGGTTCGACGTGGCAGACCCTGACCGACTGGTCTCCGATCTGCTGCTGATGCGCGACGAAATGGGGAAGCCCGCCAAGTGCTGAAGATCGATGTGCGCATGGACAACCGCCTGGCGCTGGTCAAGCTGCGGGTGCTTGGCGATCGCGTCTACGGGCATGGCGTTGCACGCGCGCTCAACCGCGCAGCGGGGACGGTGCGAGCGGTTGCGGCGCGCGAGATCTCCAAGGACATGAAGGGCTACCTCAAGACCAATGAGATCCGCAAGGCGATCGTGATCAAGCCACGCGCGACCCGCGTGAAACTCGAGGCGGTGGTGCGCGCCGGCGGCCGGACCAATGTGCCGATCGCGGTGTTCAAGCCGCGGCCCAACAAGCGCGGGGTATCCGTGCGCATCGGCGGCAAGGCGGTGCAGCTCGACGGGGCCTGGGTCTCGCAGCCCCGTGGCTGGAACCGCGATGCGGTGCGGGTGCGCGCGCCCTCCTGGAAGGTGCAGCGCTTCGATGCGCTTGAGCGGCGGACCAAACGCGCGCGCCGCGGCGGTCCGGACTACCCGCTTGCCGAGATCGTTGCGCCAGGGGTGCCGGCACTCTTCATCGAAGATCGTGTGCGCCGCCTGATGAGCACCGAGGCGCGTCGCCGCTTTCAGGAAGTCCTCGCGCAGGAGCTGCGCTACGCAATGAGCAGGACCTGACAATGGCTCGTCCAGACGCTCAGTTCATCCTCTCGGCAATCGACCAGACCAAGGCCGCCTTCGCCTCGGTCAAGGGCAGCTTCGGCGACCTGACCAGCCAGGTCTCGAAGGCGCAGGCGCTGCTTGGCGGGCTGGGTGCAGGCTTGTCGCTCGCCGCGCTTGCCGGCCAGATCCGTTCGGTGGTCGATGCTGCGGACGACCTCAACAAGCTGTCCCAGTCGGTTGGCATCGGGGTCGAGTCGCTCTCGAAACTGCAGTACGGTGCCGAGCTCGCCGGCGTGTCTTCGGAGGAACTGGCCACTGCGCTGAAGACGCTCAGCAAGGCCGCCTCCGATGGCAACCAGGTCTTCGACCGCATCGGACTTGACCCCAAGCAGTTCCGTGACACCGAGAGCTTGCTGCGCGGGATTGCGCAGCGTTTCTCTGAGGTCGAGGACGGGGCCGCGAAGACGGCCGCAGCGACCGATCTGTTCGGCCGCGCAGGCCTGCGCCTGATTCCGATGCTGAACCAAGGGGCCGCGGGCTTCGACGCGTTCGCGCGCGAGGCCGAGGACTTGGGCCTGGTTATCTCGAGCAAGACCGCGGCGGCCGCCGAGAAATTCAACGACGACCTGACGCGCCTGGGCGCAAGTGCGCGCTCGGTGTTCCGCGAGCTCGCCGAGGACGCGCTCCCTGTGCTGCAGCAGATCACCAACGAACTGCTTGCCGGCCGGGAGGCCTTCGGCAGCTTCTGGCGCTATGCCCTCGAGCAGCCGCTGTCCGACTTGTGGCGCAGCTCCTCCGAGCAGCTTGCGCGCTATCGCAAGGAGCTGCAGGACCTGCAGCGCGATCGCCAGGCGCTGGGGGGGCTCGCCGAGGCAGCCGGAATCGATGAGCGTGAGGCGCAGCTCAAGCGGCTGATCAGCTACTACGAGCGGCTGCAGAAGATCCAGCGCGACGACGCGCTCGCGATCACCGGCGGCGCCCGTGACCTGGATCCGCGCGACATCCGGGCGAATCCCAACACGACCAAGCCCAAGGGCCAGTTCGGCTCGAAGGCCGACGAGGATGCCGCCAAGTCGGCCCGCGATGCGGCGAAGCGGCGTCAGGACGCGGCCGAGGCTTACCTTGCCGCACTGGCCAAGGAGTTCCTGGGCATTCGCGACCTGTCGCGCGAGGAGGAGGTGCTGCAGGAGATCCAGCTCGGTCGGATGGTGAAGCTCACCAAGGCTGAGCAGGCGCGCGCGCTGTCGATCGCACGCGAGATCGACGCGGTCAAGCGCCGCAAGGAGGCGGAGAAGGACCTGGCCGACTTCCAGAAGCGCGAGGAAGACGCCATGCAGCAGTCGCGGCGCAACAGCGCGCGCATCTTCGAGGACCTGCTCGAGGAGCAGAAGGCAGCGGCGGAGCGCCAGGCACAGGAGATCGCCTCGATCATTGGTCGCACCTACTCGGGCCAGCTGGCCGAGATCGACAAGATGGAGAAGACGCTCAAAGAGGCGCTGGTGCGCGGCTCGAAGGGGCTGGAGAACGGCATCAATGTCGAGCAGTTCCGAGAGGCCATGCAGCTGCTCGAGCAGATGCGCGAGGACGCCGCCGCGCAGCAGCTGCCCGAGGAGTTCGACAAGATCCGCAACCAGGGCAAGGACGCCTTCGAGGATCTGAAGCGCTCGATCGAAGGCTGGGGTCGGTCCACGTCGCGGGTGTTCGCCGAGGTCCTCAATGGCGGACAGTCGCTCGCCGACGGGCTGCGCACGGTCTTTCAGTCACTCGCCACCGAGCTGCTCGAGCAGTACCTCTACAAGCAGATCTTCGAGCCGCTGTTCGCCGCGGTCGGAGGTGCGCTGGGCGGGTCGTCGCTCCTCTCTGGACTATTCGGCGGGGGGAAGGCTGCGGGCGGCCCGGTGTCGGGCGGGAAGATGTATCTGGTCGGAGAGAAGGGGCCGGAGCTCTTCGTGCCCGGCCGCTCGGGCTCGATCATCCCCAACGGGGCGATGGGTGGTGGCGGCGTCAACATCGTGCAGAACATCCACGTCGATGCACGCGCGGATGTCGCGAGCGTGAACCGTGCGATGGCGATCGCCAAGGAACAAGCCAAGGCCGAGATCCTCGACTCGCGCCGTCGCGGTGGAGTGTTCGCCTAAATGCCTGCGCTGACTTTCCCCACCCTTACCCGCACCGCCCCGCACCGCATCGAATGGGGGTTGCAGAGCAACGTACAGGTGTCGACCTCGCCGCTGAACGGCGCGGTGCAGACGGTCGAGCTCCCCGGCGCGCGGTGGCGCTGCACGATGTACTACGAGAACCTGCTGGCCGAGGACGCGGCGAAGCTGCGCAGTTTCCTGGTGCAGCTGCGCGGGCAGTCGGGACGCTTCCTGTGCCCGTGCTGGGCGGGCTTGAGTCCGCGGGGGGTGGGCGGTGGCAGCCCCCTGATCTCGGGTGCCGCGCAGACGGGCACTTCGCTTACCGTCAATGGCGCAGGCGCCAACAAGACCGCCTGGCTCAAGGACGGTGATTTCATCTCGTTCGGTACGATCCCCGAGCTGCACATCGTCAAGGCGGACGCCAACACCAACGGCAGCGGCGTTGCCACGCTTTCGATCGAGCCGCCGATTCGGGTGAGTCCCAACAACGGCGCGGCGATCACGATCGTGCGCCCGGTCGCACACATGATGCTCACCGAGAGCGACATCGCCTGGACCTCGGTCCCGGGCAGTAACGGACCGCTCGCCGACGTAGTGATCTCCGCCGTGGAGACCTTCGCGTGATCAGCCTCACTACGGCGGTCGCCAACGCGTTGCGCGCCGAGAACGTTCCGCTGGTGCTCTTCGTCGAGCTCGACTTTGCCAGCGGCGTGCTGCGGCTCAACACCTCGGGCGTCAATATCGTCTGGAACGCGAACGTGTGGACCGGTGCGGGCGCGCTCGGCTCGATCGAGCCGATCGAGGAGGGCAACTCACTCGAGGCGCGCGGGGTGGCGCTGTCCCTGTCTGGGATCCCGGCAGGCATCGTCACCACCGCGCTGGCCGAGCACTACCAGGGGCGCAGCGCGCGCATCTACGTCGCCCCCTTGGACGCGTCGCACGCGATCATCGCCGACCCGGTCCTGCGATGGGCCGGGCGCATGGACAACATGCTTGTGGAGATGGGGCAGACCGCGACCATCACCGTGCGCTGCGAGTCGCGCCTGGCTGACTGGGACCGCCCCCGCGTGCGTCGCTACAACCACCAGGATCAGCAGGCCGAGTATCCCGACGACCTGGGCTTCCAGTACGTCGAGCAGATGGCCGAGGCAGCCATCAACTGGGGATTCGCGAAGCGATGAGGCGCGAAGATTGGGCCGAACGCCTGGCCGAGGTGGTCGAGGCGCGCCGCGACACGCCCTTCGAGTGGGGCGCGCATGACTGCGCGCTGTTCGCCGCGGACTGCGTGCTCGCAATGACGGGAACGGACTACGCGCAAAGCCTGCGCGGCACGTATCGCGATGCCCGCGGGGCCATGCGGGTGCTCGATGGGAAGAGCCTCGATGCACTGCTCGATGGAATTTTCCCGCGCATCGACCCGGGATACATGCAACGCGGCGACGTGTGTGCCGTGCCGCGCTCGCCGAACATGCAGGCTCACGACCTCGAGCTCGCACTGGGCGTGTGCCTGGGCGCGCAGGTCGTGCTACCGGGCGATGCCGGTCTGCATTTCATCCCGTCGCGTTCGGCCCTGCACGCCTGGAGGGTCGAATAGATGCCGGCGGCGATTCCGGTACTGATCGTCGGGGCGGTGCAGGGCGGACTCGCCCTGGCAACCGGCGGGGCATTCCTGGCCGCCTTCCTCAAGGGGGTGATCGTCACGGCGGTGCTGACTGGCGCGTCGAAACTGCTGCAGCGCAAGCCGGACATTCAGGACTCGGTGCGAAATCGGCAGTTCATCCTGCGCTCGGCGATGAGTCCACATCGAACGATCGTGGGCGAGCCGCCGCCGGTCTCGGGCACCCTGGTCTACGCGGACACCACGGGGGAGAAGAAAGAGTATCTCTGGATGATGGTCGTGCTCAGCGGGCACGAAGTGCACAAGATGCTCGACGTGTACCTGGACAACCGCCGCATCTCGCACGAGGAGATCATCCAAAGCGGCGGCGTTGACACCGGCGCGATCGCAACCGACGGCGTGTCGAATGGCAAGTGGACGCCGCACGTGTCCCTGTGGCGCTATGCCGGCAGCGATGCGCAGACGGCCAACGCCAGTTTGACGTCGGCGAGCTCCTCGCGCTGGACGACCAACCATCGGTTGCGCGGCCGCGCCTACATCCTGCTGCGGTTGCGCAACAACCTCGACACCACGCCGTTCCCGACCGGCATCCCGACGGTCAAGGTCGCAGTGCGGGGCGCGCGTCTCTACGATCCCCGGGACGGTGTCACTCGCTACTCGAACAACCCGGCGCTGGTGATCCGGCACTACCTCACCTCGCCGGCTGGGCTCAACTGCTCGGGCGCCGAGCTCGACGACGCAACCTTCGCGGCCGCAGCCAACGTGTGCGATGAGCGGGTGCCGGTCGAGTCCTACACCTCGCCGTCGGTCACGCTCAATGTCCAGGTGGATCAGTTGCAGTTCCAGACCGCCGACAATCGCATCGGCACCGGAGACGGCGTGCAGCTGCAGGCCGGCAGCTCGATCGCCGGGACCGGGCTGGCCACTGGCATCACCTACTACGTGATCCGCACCAGCCGCGTGAGCTGCAAGCTGGCTGCCACCTACGCGGACGCGATCGCCGGGAACGCGATCAACATCACAGGCACCACCGGGGCGATCATCACGCTGCTTCACGTCGACCAGGCGCGCTACACCTGCGACGGGTCGTGGGATGCGGACCAGAGCCCGCGGGCGATCCTCGATGCGCTGTTGACGAGCCTGTCCGGCACGCTCGACTACACCGGCGGGATCTACCGTCTGCACGCCGGCGCGTACACCCCGGCGGTCCTGTCCTTGTCGGAATCCGACCTGCGCGGTCCGCTGCAGTACACGCCGCGCCCCACGCGCTCCGAGCTCTTCAATGCGCTGCGGCCCATCTACGCGGACCCGTTCCTGTATGGGCAGGTGACCGATGCAGCGGTTGTCACCGATGCGGCCATGGTGGCCGACGACGGCGGCGCCGAGGTCGTGCGCGACCTGCAGCTGCCCTACACGATCAACCCGATCCGTGCGCAGCGCATCGCCAAGTCGATGCTCACGCGCGCGCGCAAGGGCGTTCTCGTCCTGCCCTGCAAGCTCTCGGCGTTCCGCCTGCAGGTCAACGACGTGGTCTCGGTCTCGATCAGTCGCATGGGGTGGAGCGCCAAGACGTTCCGGGTGGTGGGCTGGAAGATGGCGGCCGATCCGGCTGGCATTGGCGTCGACTTGACCCTCGTGGAAGAGTCGTCTGCTGACTGGGGATGGACGGCAGGCGAGGCGACGGTCTCGGCCCTGCAGCTCGACCTCGACCTGCCCGTGTCGGATGTCGCCGCGCCGTTCACCGTGCAGGCCTTCTCCGGCGGCGCTGAGGTGCTGCGCGCCGGCGATGGCACGATCATCAGCCGCATGCGGGTGACCTGGCAGTCGCCGGCCGAGCCGAACCTGTCCGGATACGAGATCCGCTACAAGCGCGCCTCGGAGGCGACCTACAGCAGCGTGTCGGTGCCCCCGGATGCGACGGTGCACACGATCGCGCCGGTCAATGATGGGGACGAGTACAGCATCGGGGTGCGGGCGTTGGGGATCGGCCCGGCACGCAGTCCCTGGGCGAGCATCACCCACACCGTGATCGGCAAGACCGCGCCGCCTGCTGCGCCGACGGGGCTCACGGCGACGCCGGCGATGGACGCGGTGCTCCTCAAGTGGAACAACCCGCCCGACCAGGATCTGGCCGGCACCGAGGTATGGGAGGCTGCAGTCAACGATCGGACGCAGGCGCTGCTGCTCGACACCGTTGGAGGGAACACCTACACGCGCGCGGCCGCCGGCGGGGCGAGCACGACCAGGCGCTACTGGGTGCGGGCGAAGGACACGAGCGGCAACTACTCGCCCTTCCATCCGCTGGGCGCTACGGCGGGAATCGCCGGGACGCCGAACTCGATCCCCGCCAGCACCATTCCGCGCGTGGACGTCCTGCCGCCCAATAACGCCGACTACAACCTGGTGCTGCTCAACAGCAACAACAAGCTGTACCGGTGGGCCATCCCGCCGACCGGCACTCCGGGCTGGGTCACCTGGACCGCCGGCACCGACATCCTGGCTCAAACGGTTACGGCAGATCAGCTGGCTGCGAACTCGGTGGTCGCCGGCAAGATCGCGGCGAATGCCATTGTGGCGGGCGACGGTGTCATTGGTGCGCTGGCCGTGCAGACGCTGCAGCTTGCCAACCAGGCGGTAACGATCCCGGTGTCCGTGTCGGCCATCGGACCCTTCGGCGTCGCGCTCAACGGCTGGACGAACATCATCAGCCTGACCTTCCAGTCCTCCGGCGCGCCGGTCTGGATCCATGCGCAGTGCCGGTTCAACGGCAATGCGGGGGAAGAGTTCCTGCTGTGTGCTAACCAGATGCGGATCATTCGCAACGGCGCCAACGGGCAGTTCGTCACCAACGAGACGCGCGCTTATATGACCAGCACGTTCGGCGTGTTCGGCGTGCTCGGGACCAACAACCATGCCTTCTCCGATGTGCCTGGGGCGGGTTCCGTGACCTACACACTGCAGTGCGGCTGGACGGGCCAGTTCCAGACGAGTGTGAGCCATATCACGATGTTCGCAATCGAGACGAAGAAGTGACGCAGCCACCCATCCAGGTGCCATTCGTCGTATACGACGACACCGGCACGATCCTCCGCAACGGACTGGTGCCGCCGAAGTTCCTGGCTCTACAGGCCGGCGCCGGAGAGCACGTCATCGAAGGGGATGGATCGGACGCCACCCATTACGTGCAGGCCGGCGAGCTGGTCGAGAAGCAGCCCATGCCTGTCACGATTATTAAGGCAGAGATCCTGGCCGACGCTGCTGACGAAGCGATCATCGACAACGTTCCGTCCGGCACCAGGGTCTGGCACGGGGCCCACATGGAGATCTGCGACGACGGCACCGTCGAGTTCTCTACCTCACTACCCGGTGAGCACGAGATCCTGCTCGTGCATCGGCTCTATCTCACCGAGACGGTGACCATCACCGCAACCTGATCGATGAAGATCAAGCACGCACCGATCCGGCCCGCCAGACAGGCGGACGCGCTGGAGGAGGTGGTGCGCGCGCTCGTCCAGGCCCTCGAGGACGCGAAGATCAAGGTGCCGCCGATCGCCCGCCAGTGGGCGCGACAGAGATCCCAGAACAAGTCCAAACGAGGTGGCGATGCATGACGAATTTGGACTGCGGGAAGCCTACGAACTCCTCAAGTGGGGCGTCACGGGGTTGCTCGCAGTGATGTGGGGCTGGGTGCGTTCCGAGAACAAGCGGCTGGGTGAGCGGCTTTCCGACCTCGAGCGCGACCAGGCCGATCTGCGCGAGGAAATCCCAAAGGAGTACGTAGCCAAGAGCGACCTGCAGCAGGCGGTCCAGCGCCAGTCGGAAGAGACCCGCGCAATCCGAAGCGAGATGTCTCAGCTGCGGACCCAGATCATCGATCAGATGACGAAGCTGCGGGACGACCTCGTCACCGCGATCGTGCGGATGTTGGGCAACGCACAAGGCAAAGACTGACCCATCGGAGGTGTCCATGAGAGGGTACGGAAAGCCGATCATCCCGGAGCTCGACGCCTGCAAGGAGCGCGAGATCGAGGAGCGCGGTCGACGCTTGATGCGCTACATCTACGCGGCGGTGGTCGTGATCATCGCGTTCGTGGCGATCGCCGTCGGCGCCGCTGTTGCCTATGCCGAGGGTGTGCAGGTCTCCGGCCAGCGCCAGGTCTGTCCGCTCGGCAGCGAGTGGGTGCAGATCTCGGTGGGCGCGCGCACGCTCTTCGGTGAGTGCATGTCCACGGCCGAGCTCGAGCGCGCGGGCTACAAGTCGATCGCCGGGACGGACGCCGGCAGCGTCGTCTGCCGCACGCTCATCGTGAGGTCGGGCGCATGAATCTGACCACGCACTTCACGCTGGCCGAGTTGACCGTCTCCGAGGCCGCGGCGCGTCACGGTGTGGACAACACGCCAGACGATCGCGCGCTGCGAAACTTGGAGCGCTCCGCAGAGTTCCTCGAGCAGGTCCGTGCGCTGCTGGGCGTACCGATCATCGTGCTCTCCGGTTACCGCTCGCAGGTCGTGAATCACCTGGTGGGCGGATCCGATACGAGTGCGCACATGCGCGGGCTGGCGTCCGACATCATCGCGCCGAAGTTCGGATCGCCGCTCGAAGTGTGCCGGGAGATCGTGCGCGCCGGCCTGCACTTCGACCAGCTCATCCACGAATTCGGCCGCTGGACGCACATCGGGCTCTCGGAAACCTCGCCACGCCGGCAGCTGCTCACCATCTGCAGCAAGGCAAAGGGCTGGCAGTCGGGGATCTGGCCATGCAGTTGACCGAGCAGTTGATCGCCTGGATCGGCCAGGCGCAGCGCGTGTTCGTGGCGATCGTCGGCCCTATGCTCGACTTCATCGACGCGCGCCAGGTGGTGCGTCGCGCGATGGTCCTGATCGTCCTGTGGCAGCTGGTGGACGCCTACGTATGGGCCAAGGCCTTCGCCGAGCGGCCCGGCATGACGGGCGCCGAGCTCGCCGCCGTCATCGCCGCGATCCTGGTGCCGGTCACCGCTCTGCAGGGCGTCCTCTTCCGCATGTACGACTCTTCCCGCCGAAATGATGAGCCTGCTGCTTAACCGCTGGACCTGGGTGCTGGGGGCGATCGCCGTCATGGCGATCGCGTGGGGCGTCACCGCCGCCCGGCTGAACCACTGCAAGGAGTCGCTGGCCGAGGCCAATCGAAAGGTCGCCGAGCTCGAGGGCGCCTATCTGCACCTGGCCCAGGTGTCGAAGCGCCAGAACGAAGCGGTCGAGCAGTGGCAGCGCGACGCCAATCTGGCTGGCGTACAGGCCCGCCAGGCGATCGAGCGCGCCCGGGTGGCATCAGTGGACCTCAATCGCGACCGCGGACGCCTGGAGGCGCTCCTGCAGGCCTCGGGTCCGGAGAGAACCTGCCAGGATGCGCTGGCCGAAGTGAGGAAGGGGTTATGGTCCGAGCCGCGCTGATCGCTCTGCTGCTCACCGGGTGCGCTACCCGACTGCCAGCGACCGTCGAGGTCCAGGTGCCGGTGGCAGTACCGTGCGTGCAAGCCGATGAGGTCCCGGCCAAGCCGGCCTTCCTGGCCGACCGGGACCTGTATGCCATGGGAGATTACGACCTGGTGCTGTCCCTGGCCAAGGACAGGCGCCAACGACAGGTCTACGAGGCGTTGCTCGAGGGCGTGCTCAGTGCCTGCGTCGGCGCACCGCCCAAAGCGCGAGCGCCGGAACAGCCAGCAGGGCGCCCGCCGTAGGCTCGGGCACGATGATGGGCCGCTCCTCCCCGAACTCGACGATCTTGTACCAGCCCGACGATGGGTTGTTCGACCAGACGCTGTAGTGGCCGTCGTAGCCACCATACGGTCCGTAGAGCATCTGCATATAAGCGTGACCGACGTGGCCAGTCTGCATGACGATGCCGGGCACCCATTCACCGAACGAATCGGTGAATAACTCAAGCGAGTCTGGTCGGAAGTAGGCATTGCCGAGATAATCACCTATCCCACCTAGAACCACCTTGCAGTCGTGGATCTGCTCGCCATCGAACTTGTCAGGGGGGCATAGACCGACATTGGCCGAGCCACTAGTGATCTGGAACAGGCCGGGCTGCGTCTCATCTCCGATTGTGAGCTGCCCCTGGTTCACCTTGCCCGGCCCGTAGAAGAAGATGCTGTACTTCTCCGGGATTGCCTGAGCGCTGCAGGAAATACAAAGCGATAGGAATGCAAAAAGCATCCGCATGATGAGGTCTCCATTGTGTTGTTCTTGGAGGCCTCAATATAGCGCCGCGCGTCGGCGCGTGCATGACACTCAGGGTATAGCAATCGCCTTGAGCGGATCGTGAATCTTCGCGATCCCTGCGAGATGCCACCGAATCTTTGTGTGTATGCCACACGAGAACGGTATTGGCTGATGGTCCATCGGCCCGCGAAGCCTTAACCGCTTGGTGCCCGTAATCCATTCGATGTTGCGCGGGGTGCCAATCTCGATGCGCTCCAAGTATCCGCTACGCGGATCGGTGTGCTCGAATCGAACGTCGTCGGCGTCGACCAGCACATCCTTGTCCACGCGCCACATTTGCGTGGCGAGCCAGGACACCCACTCAAACGGCGCGCCGTCGCTCCATCTGCCGGGAGATATAAAGGGCCCAGCGCGCGGATTCTGGAATGGCGCCTGCCGCTTCCGGCGCATCGAAAATGATTGGCTCGGCAATGCGCTGTGCGAAGGGCGCTGCGCCCAAGGGCAAGGGGATGGCTGCGGCGGCTGACAGCGCGGTCAGCCGGAACAGGAATGTGCGTCGGTTCATTGACTGCCTCCATTCGTAATGCTCGCCATTTGCGGCCGCGGTCCGCCACGCAACTTGTCGAGGTCGAGGATCGTCTCCCCGCAATGGGGACACGTACCGCGGTTGAAGATGTGGCGCACGACGAGCTCGCCCATGCGCAGCACCGCCGTTTCCTTCGACGGGCTGATCACCGTGGCGCCGGTGAGCACCGGGTCGGTGCCGCCGAGCCGGGCCTCGTACTGCGTGCCGGTGTCGTTCTTGTATTCGACCACCCTGATGGTGGCGAGCAGTTCGCGGGCGATCTGTTCGTGGTTCATGCAGAATCCGATGCCTTGTTGCCAATGGGGTCCAGCGCCTCGATGTAGGCGCGCTCGAGAATGACAGACTGCGCGTGCGAGC
>CAYLTE010000016.1:0-10682 GCA_964386195.1 uncultured Burkholderiales bacterium
AGCGACGGCCAGCGCGGCACGGGTCTGCCGATGGCGCTCGCCCACCTGGTTGCGCAGCCACTTCAGCCACGGGATGCCGGCATACGAACTCTTCCCCACCGACCCACTCACGTCGAACTGGAAGATGCTCTTGGTCGAGGACGTCCAGCGCTCGGTCAGCCGAAAGCGATCGGCATCGGGCATCGACTTGAGCGGCTGCGGGAGGTACCGGCGCTGCGGGTCGGCGCGCAGGGACTCCACCGTCACGTCGTCCTCGTGCGTCGGCCAGTGTCTGGCGAAATCGGCGAGGAAGTCCGGCCACGTCTGCAGCGCATGGCGCTGGAACCACGGCGCCGGGATCGAGAAGCAGTGGTCGATGCCTGCGATGAAGCGCTCGTTCGATTGCAGGCGTTCGAGCAGAAACGCCGCCACAGCGCGGCGCGACCAGTTCGATGTCTTGCGCATGCCCGCGACCGGAGCGCCCCATTTCTCCGCCGGCTGTCCAGCCCGTGCACCGTACACCTGAAGGCCCTTGAGCGGTGCGGCGCAGGTGGAGGCGCCGGAGTAGTCGATGCCGAGAAAGAGGTCGAAGCGCTGCGCTGTCGGGGCAGTGGGCGGCGCGTCCTCCTTGCCCATGAGACGGGTGATGAGAGTCGAATCCATCCGAGATGTGCATGTGTGACGAGACGGTGAGCAGGTAGCATCTGTCATCCGCATCTGTATCGCAAGCGGCGCCTTGGCGCCCTTACGGGCGCCCTGACGCTTTAGCGCCTTCGACGCTGTCACAATACGGCCCTTCCCTTCGGGCGCATCGCCTTGGATCGCAAGACCACCCTCGCCCTGCTGTCGCTCGCCGCAGCCTACTTCACGGTCGGCACCGCCTCCCTGCTGGTCGTCGCCGTTGCCGCGCCGCTTGCGGCCGAACTGCGGGTCTCGCCGTCGGCGGTCGCCAACCTGCTGAGCGTGTTCGCGTTGACCTTCGCCGTGTCGGCGCCGCTTGCCCAGGTGCTGCTCGGTCACTTTCAACGCCGGCACCTGCTTCTCGTGGGTCTGGCGACCCTCAGCGCAGCCACCGGATTGAGCGCGATCGCAAACGGCTACTGGCCGCTGTTCGCGCTGCGGGTGGCGGCGGGCATGGGCGCTGCGCTGGTCGGGCCCATGGCCTCCGCCATCGGCGCCGGACTGGTGCGCGAGGCGCAGCAGGGACGTGCCCTGGCGCTCGTATTCACCGGAATGATGCTGGCAACCGTGCTCGGCGTACCCCTCGCGGCGTGGCTGAGCGGATGGCTGGGATGGCAGGCGGTGTTTCTGATCGTGGGACTGACCGGTGCGGCGGCGACCGTGGCGGTCGCCGCGCTGGTGCGCGACCGAGGTCGCGGCGCGCCGGTCACGTTTCCAGGGCTGTGGCGCGTCCTCACCACGCGTCGCAGTGGCATGTCGGTGGCCACCACCCTCCTGCAGATGGCCGCGCAGTTCGCGACCTACGCACTGATCGTCGCGTTCATCGTCGAGCGCATGGGTGGAAGCCAGGCTTGGGCGGTGGTTGTCCTGTTCGCCTTCGGCGTCGGGGGACTGGCAGGCAACGTCCTCGCCGGCTTCATGGCAGATCGCCTCGGTGCAGACCGCACCATCGCAACGAGCTTCTCCGGCCTGGCGCTGGTGTTCGCGCTGTTGCTGGTGGCGCCGGCTGAACCTGCGGTGGCGCTTGCCATCGCCATCGCTTGGGCGGTGGCCGGCACCCTGTTCCAGGCACCCCAGCAGAAGCGGCTCATCGGCATCGACCCCGAGGCGCGCGGCCTGCTGCTCGCCTGCAACGCCTCCGCACTCTACATTGGCATGGCGCTCGGGTCCTTCCTCGCAGCGGTGGTCTACAAGTGGATGGGCATTGCGGCACTTCCGGCGGTCTCGCTCGCGCTGAGCGTGGCGGGCGCTCTGGTGTTCGGCATGGCGCGCAAATAGTTGTTCACGATCTGCGCTGCCCGGAACGCGTCTTGCGCCTCGTGGACCGTCCACCCGCTGTCCCGAGGAATTCTCATGCAGTCGATGCCCGCGGACCACCGCCCGGACGCCTCGCTCGCCCTGCTGGCCGATCCCTACCGCTTCATCTCGGATCAGTGCAAGCATTTCAACAGCGATGTATTCGAGGCGCGTATCCTGCTCGAGCGCAGCATCTGCATGAGCGGACCCGCTGCCGCGGAGGTGTTCTACGATGCCACGCGCTTCACGCGCAAAGGCGCGGCGCCCGAGCCGCTGCGCAAGACGCTGTTCGGCAGCGGCGGGGTGCAGACCCTGGACGGCATGCCGCACCGCCACCGCAAGACCATGTTCATGGGGCTGATGACGCGCGAGTCGATCGCGCACCTGACTGCGCTGATGCTCAAGGAATGGGTCGGTGCGGCGAGCAGCTGGGTCGGGAAGGACGTGGTGCTGTACGACGCCCTGCACGAGCCGATGATGCGCGCGGTGAGCCGCTGGGCAGGGGTCGACCTGCCCGACGCACACATCGCCGGCCGCGCGCACGATCTGGTGGAACTATTCGACGAGGCCGGCACCATGGGTCTCGGCCACTTCCGCGCCCGCCTCGCGCGCGGCCGCGCGGAGAAGTGGATGAGCGCGTTCATCGAGGACATCCGCGCCGGCCGGGTCGGCGTGGCGCCGGGTTCCGCCGCCGAGCGCATCGCCCTGCACCGTGAGCTCGACGGACGGCTGCTTCCCGGCGAGGTGGCCGCGGTGGAACTGATCAACGTGCTGCGCCCGACGCTCGCGGTGTCTGTGTACATCGTGCACGCGGCGCACGCGCTGCACTTCAATCCACACTGCCGCGAGCGGCTGCGCAGCGGCGACAAGCGCTACGCCGAAGCCTTCACCCAGGAGGTGCGGCGCTCCTACCCGTTCTTCCCGGTCGTGGTCGCACGGGTACGCGAGGACTTCGAATGGAGCGGCTTCCGCTTCCCGCGCGGTACGCAGACGCTGCTCGATCTGTACGGCACCTGCCACGACGCGCGCGCCTGGGACGAGCCCGAGCAATTCCTTCCCGAGAGATTCCTGGAGCGCCGACCCACAGCCTACGACTCGATTCCGCAAGGCGGCGGCGAGCACTACACCAACCACCGCTGTCCGGGGGAGTGGATCACCGAGTCGCTGATCCATGCAGCCACCGTGTTCCTCGTCTCGCAGTTGCGCTACGAGGTGCCGGACCAGGATCTCACGATCGACTACGCGCGGCTGCCGGCGCTGCCGAAGAGCCGCTTCGTCATGCGCGACGTCGCATTCGCCTGAGGGATCGACGATGAATGCACGACAGCGACTCACCACCGCCTGGTGGTTCGTCCTCCTTGTCGCAGTGCCAGCCTTTGGGCAGGAGGGGCCACCTTCGAAACCGGCTGAGACGGCTGCAGCCGCGACGCAGGCAGGCGAGAAGACCGATGAAACGCCCGTCGTCACCCGGCACGCGATCACGGTGGATGGCGAGCGCCTGGCCTACACGGCCACCGCCGGCAAGATTCCGCTGATAGATACCAGCGGCAAGCGACTCGCCTCGATGTTCTTCGTCGCCTACACGCGGGAGAATTCCGGCGACGAGCGCCGGCCGGTGACCTTCGCGTTCAACGGCGGGCCGGGCGCGTCCGCGATGTGGCTGCACCTCGGCGTCGGGCCGAAGACGGTTCTGCTGCCCGAGCAGGGCACCGCGCTCCCGCACGACAGCACGCTCGTGGACAACCCCCACACGTGGCTGCCGTTCACCGACCTGGTGTTCGTCGATCCGGTCGGCGCGGGCTACAGCCGCGCCGCCGAGGGCGTCGACGAGAGCCAGTTCTACGACGCGGTACGCGACATCGACGCCGCGGCCGCCTTCGTGCGCCGCTACCTCACCCGCCACGACCGCTGGCGCTCCCCGAAGATCATCCTCGGCGAGAGCTACGGCACGACGCGCGCCGCAGCGCTGGTGAACCGGCTGCAGGAGTCGGAGGGCATCGACCCGGTCGGCGCGATCCTGATCTCGTCGGTGCTCGACTTCCAGACCATCGCGTACGACGACGCGAACGTGCTCTCCTACGTGCTCGCCCTGCCCGCGTACGCCGCGACTGCCTGGTATCACCGCCGCCTGCCGGGCGAGCTGCCGCAGTTGCTGCGCGAGGCCGAGCGCTGGGCGTTGCAGGACTACCTGGTCGGGCTCACACAGGGCGCGACGCTGCCGGCGGCGCAGCGCACGCGGCTGATCGAACAGCTCGCACGCTTCACGGCGATGGAGCGTGACGATCTCGAGGCGCGCGGCCTGCGCGTGAGTCCGTCGCGCTTCGGTCGGCAGGTACTCGGAACCGATGCGCCGAGGGTGGGCCGCTTCGACAGCCGCGTGACCGCTGCAGCCGCGGCCACGCGCGGCCGGGACGGCGAGACCGATCCCAGCTTCTTCCTCGTCACCGGCCCCTGGCTCGAGGCACTGGTGCCCTATCTGCGCGAGGACCTGGGCTACCGCAGCGATCTGCGCTACGAGTACCTCTCGCGCGAGGCCAACCGCAGCTGGAAGTGGCGTCCGCCTGGCGCACAGGGGTATCTCTACGTCGCCGACGAACTGGCGGAGGCGATGTCACGCGATCCGCGCTTGCGCGTGTTCGCTGCGGCCGGCGTGTACGACCTCGCGACGCCGTATCTGGCACAGCGCTTCGCGCTCGACCAAATGGCGCTGGATCCCGAACTGCGCAAGCACCTGCAGTTCGAGACGTACACGGCAGGGCACCAGATCTACACCGATCCGGAATCGGCGAAGCGGCTGCGGGATGACGTGGCTGCGTTCGTGCGGTGCGCGGCGATGCAGGAGTGTGCGTCGGTGTCATCCCGAGGCAACGCCGAGGGATCATCGCACTAGCAACGTCCACGGCGAGGATTTCTCCCTTCGGTCGAAATGACACCGGAGACCGGTGGAATGACACCCGAGGCCGGAATGACGAGGCCATCGGTCAGCACGACACTGCCGGCTCAACCCTCGATCGGATCAACCGACGCGACATCCGCAGCGCACGGCAACAGCACGTGCACCGTCGCGCCGACGTCGGCATTGTTCACCAGCCAGATGCGGCCGCCGTGCTGTTCGACGATCTCGCGACAGATCGACAGTCCCAGCCCGGTGCCGCCGGCGCCGCTCTTGGTGCTGGTGCTCTGAACGAACTTGTCGAAGACGCTCTGCAGTTCCGCCTCGGGCACGCCGGCGCCCGCATCCACGACCGACATGCGCAGCGCCGGCCGCCCGTCTGGCAGCTTCTGATCGGCCTCGAACTCGATACGCACGCGTCCCCCGCTCGGCGTGAACTTCACCGCATTGGACAGCAGGTTGTGCAACACCTGACGCAGCCGCAACGCATCGCCGAGCACCATGCACGGGGTATCGCGATTCGGCAGCACCATCTCCACGCCCTTGCGGCGCGCGACCTCGTCCATCTCCGCGACGGTCTCGGTGGCTAGCTGCCACATATCGGCGGGCTTCAGGTCGTACTCCATCTTGCCCGCCTCGAGCTTGGCCAGGTCGAGCAGATCGTTGAGCAGACGCAGCAGGCGCTCGCCGCTGACGTCGATACGGTGCATGTACAGCGCCAGCTTCTCGAGGCTCGCCGAGCCCGATTCGATCTTGTCGCGGCCCAAACGCGCGAAGGACAGGATCGCATGCATCGGCGTGCGCAGTTCGTGCGAGATGTTGGCGAGGAATTCGCTCTTCGCGCGGTTGGCCGCCTCGGCCGCGTTCTTGGCCTGCAGCAGTTCGCGCGTGCGCGCTTCCACCAGTTCGCTGAGGCGGTCGCGGTGCAGGCGCAGTTCCGCCTCGCTCGCGCCTAAGGTCGCCAGGGTACGTTCACGATCTTCCTTCTCGCGCTGCTGGCGGCGGGTGAATACGACGATCCCGGCCACGAGCACGAACGTGACGCCGAGATAGAAAACCGTCGTGCGACGCCAAGACGCCAGCACGTCCTGCTTGCTCAGGGCCACCAGTACGATCAGCGGCGCATTCCCGACCCGCCTGGCCGTGTAGAGACGCTGAACGTGATCGAAGGTCGATTCGTATTCACCGCTGGCACTGTCGGTCGATCCCATCGCCTTCTGGAGGAACGCGGTGGAAGGCAGCACCTGACCGATGCTGTCGTCCAGGCGCGGCTTGCGCGCGACCAGCTGGCCGTTGGCGTGCCGCAGGTTGATGAGACCGTTCGGGCCGATATCCAGGTCGGCATAGTCGCGCTCGAGCCAGTCCGGTTCGAGCAGGGCGACCACCACGCCAGCGAAGCTTCCGTCCGCATTGTTCAGGCGTCGGCTGAGCATCATGTTCCAGCGGCCGGTGAGGCGCCCGCGGATCATCTCGCTGACGTACAACCCCGCGTTGCCATCCCGGTGCACCTGGAAGTACGCCCGGTCGGAGAACGAGCGGCCGAGCACGTCCTGCGCGCGCGAATGGAACATCATCACACCGCCTGCGTCGAGCACGAACATCGAACGCACGTAACTGGATTCGCCGGTCTTCCCGGTCAACAGTCCGCGCAGGCGCGACGCGGACGGCCACTGGCCGGCCGGCAACTGCGCCCACAGATCGACGACGGTGGACAGGTGCGCATCGACCACTGCCAGCGAACGGTCGGTTTGCTCCTCGAGCACGCGGGCGAGATTGGCGGTGGTGACGTGCGCCGCGCGCAGGGCCTCCGTCCGGCCGAGCAAGAGCAAAGGCACCACGATGGCAAGCACGACGGCGATCCGGAGCACCCCGATCGCAGGCAGCATCGGCGCGCGGCGTCGCGTGTGGGTACCGAAGTCGGGGGAATCTGACACGCTCTACGGTCCCAGCGCTTCACCGGTGGCGGAAGCAGACATTCTAGGTGCTGGCGGCCGCAACGACCGTTGAGGACGCGCAAGTGTGCTGCCGACCGGGGTGCGGCAGATGCCCTGTTTACGGTCGGGCGGCCCGGCGCTTTAAGCGTCGCACTGCGCAACGCCGCAAGGCAGGCAACGGATTCAGGGAATTGCTGATATCCGATCCGGCGCTACGCGCCCGGCGCGCGCGTCACGCCCGCCGCCTCGGCCGCCTTCAATACCGCCTGCCGTTCATCGTCGCTGAGCCGGTTCACCGGTGGCACCGAGCGTCCGCAGTCTATCCCCAGCCGCGCCGAGAGCACCGTCTTGCACACGTCCGCCGGGGCATTGAACATCCACACCAGGTCGACGAACGTGCGTACCTGTGCCTGCAGCGCCTGCGCCGTGGCGAGGTCGCTCGCCTCGTAGGCCTGGTGGAGCTTCACATAGTGCCAGGGCGCAAGCGAGAGCGGCGCGTCGATGGTGCCGACCGCGCCCATGGTGAGCGCCGGCAGCGGATAGGCGCCGTTGCCGGAGTACACCGTCAGACCCATGTCGGCGAAGACCTTGATCTGCGTGATGTCGTAGGCGGAGTGCTTGAGGCCCTTCAGCGTGGGGATCTCGCGCTGGAACTTCTCCATCAGCGGCGCGAAGAACTCGACCTGCGTGAGCTGCGGCAGGTTGTAGACGAAGAACGGGAGATCGCCGCCCGCCTCCGCCACGGCTTTGTAGTAGTCCACGATCGAACGCTGGGTGGCGCGAAAGAAGATCGGCGGCAAGCAGCAGATGGCGTCGCAGCCGACGCTGCGGGCGGTTTTCGCAGCCGCCACCGCACTCGCCTGGCTCATCGCCCCGACGTGCATGATCACCAGCGCGCGGCCTTTGCACGTCTCGGCCGAAATGCGCGTGACCGCGTCGCGCTGCTGGTCGGTGAGGATCGGTCCTTCGCCGGTGGTTCCCGCCATCCAGAAGCCGCCGCAGCCGTGGCGGATGTTGTCGTCGAGCAGCGCGCGCAGTGCCTGCTCGTGGATGCGCCCGTCTTCGGTGACGGGAGTGGGCGGGGCGGGGAAGACGCCTTTGAAGGTGAGGGGCATGGAAAGGATCCTGGCTAACGAAACAGCGGCGTTCGCGGAAGCGCCGAGCCGCTCACGCTTTGAAGGGATTCTCGATTCGAAGTCCGTCTATTCGCTGCGCATCTTGCAAGTCCTCGCTCCACAAGCGAGAGCAGCCTGACTCGAGCGCCGCAGCAATGATGAGCGAATCATAGAAGGCATGACGAAATCGAGCCTGGATGTCGAGTGCACGGTGATACAGGCCGGGACTCGGCATCACCCGCCACATCGGAGCAAGCACGCCGTCAAGAAGGCGGCGTGCGTCTTCAGGCGAGGCAGGCACGGCGACCTTGCGCAGGATAATGTTGATGGTTTCCTGCACCACCTGGAAGCTGATACAGCCATTGCCTGACTCCAGGCCCGCTTGCACGATCCGTTGAGCTGCCTCGCGCTTGCTCGGGGAAGTCTCATCGAACAGATAGACGAAAACGCTCGTGTCGATGAACTCAGCGCTCATTCATCTCGTCCCGCGTGAACTTGCGGCCGCCGGTTCGCACCCTCGCCCGCAACTCCTCGATGATCTTGATACCTTCGTCCGCACGCAGCTTGCGCTGAGTGTAGTTCTCCAACCAGTGGCGAAACAGCTCGTTGAGCGTCGTTCGCTCCGCGCGCGCACGTGCCCGCGCAGCCTCGATGAGCTTCTCGTCGGCACTGAGAGTGATGTTCTTCATCGGCGGTCGTCAACGTGGTTCGTGCTGAATGACGAAGAAAGTGTACACTGCTTTCGTGCACACGAACACTTCATCTGAACGTCGCAAGCGATGTCGTTGACCCCGGCGCTCTCTCCCGGCAATGTCTAACGCCCAGACCGCCGAACTGCGCGATCTCGGCAGCCCTGCGGACGCACCGTCCGCCACGCTCAACCCCAAGCGCTGGTGGATTCTGCTGCTGGTGCAGATCTCCACGCTCTCCTTCGGCATCGCGATCACCTCGACCAACGTGGTGGTGCCGCAGATCCGCGGCGCGCTCTCGCTCACCCACGAGGAAGGCGCGTGGATCGTCACGCTGTTCCTGGCCGCCGCCGCGGTGGCCACGCCGATCACCGGCTGGCTGGCCGGCAAGCTCGGCTGGCGCCGCTTCATGGTCACCTCGCTGGCCGGATTCACGCTCGCCTCGGGCGCATGCGGGCTGGCCGATTCGCTCGAGATGCTGCTGCTCGCGCGCGTCGCACAGGGACTGTTCAGTGCGCCGCTGATGCCCATGGGCCAGGGCATGCTGCTGGCGACCTTTCCGCGCCACATGCATCCGCTGGTGCTGATGTTGTGGGGCACCGGCGCGGTGATGGGACCGACGCTCGGGCCGATCCTCGGCGGTGTGATGGCCGAGTCGCTCAACTGGCGCTGGGCATTCCTGTTCATGGTGCCGGTGGGCGCGCTGTGCACGCTGCTGGCGAGCTTCGCGCTCGGCGACCAGGAGCGCGGCACCGCCGGGCGCCTGGGCGTCGCGGGCTTCGTCGCGCTGGGCCTGTGCATGAGCAGCGCGCAGCTGATGTTCGACCGCGGCCACCGCCTCGACTGGTTCGACTCGATGGAGATCACGCTCGAGCTGATCGTCGCCATCGTCGCCGGCCTGGTGTTCATCGCCAACACCGCTTGGGCGCGCCAGCCCTTCCTCGACCGTGGCCTGTTCCGCGACTGGAACTTCTGCGTCGGCCTGCTGGTGGTATTCGTGATGGGGGCGATGAGCTACACGCTGCTCGTGCTGTTCCCGCCGCTGCTGCAGGACCTGCGCCACTATCCAGATTCGGCGATCGGCTATCTCATGTCCGCGCGCGGACTGGGCAACTTCATCAGCTTCGCAGTGGTGGTGCCGGCCACGCGCTACAACGCGCGCCTGGCGCTCGCCGTCGGCCTGCTGCTGCAGGTGTGGGCGGTGTGGCACATGACGCTGTTCAACATCAACGTGTCGGATTTCGACATCTACTGGACCAACTTCGTGCAGGGCTTCGGCTTCGGACTGGCCTACACGCCGATGACCGTGCTCGCCTTCTCCACCCTGCCCGCGCCGCTGGTGGTGCAGGGCTCGGCGGTGTTCAACCAGCTGCGCAACTTCGGCAGCAGCCTGTTCATCTCCCTGAGCATCCTGGTGCTGCTGCGATCGACTGCGGAGAACTATGCAGGGTTGAGCGCGGCGATCTCGTCGCTGGACATGGCGACGGGCTACTCGGGGCTGGCGGAGAACCTCGCCTCCGACGAGGCGAAGAGCCTGGAGAAGCTCAAGGACGAGATCGAGCGCCAGGCCGCGATCGGCGGGTATCTGAACGCATTCTCGATGTCGATGTGGGCGGCCGCGGCGGCGCTGCCGCTGGCGTGGATGTTCAGGGTGGGAAAGAAGGGGTAGGCAGTGTCGTTCCGACCGAAGGGAGGAATCCTCGCCATGGACGTTGCACAGCGAGGATCTCTCACTGACGGCGGCGATGCGAAATCGCAATACCGCCTAGTGCCAGGGCCAACAGGGCCAAGCTGCCGGGTTCCGGGATACCCGTGTCAGGCGGCGGCTCGATTTCAGGCCAGTCGGCCATTAATCCGCCGACGCCATAGCTCGCATTGACGTTCAGTTGCGAGAACACCGCGCTGGATTGATCGTTGGAGATGAGGTCCGCATAGCTGTTGTAGGAAATCAGAAAAATCTCCTGCCCCGCATCCTGATTGGCATTGCTTTCCAGCAGCACGTGATACTGGCTGCCGTCGAAGGTGAGTCCGCCGACGCTGTAGCTCGCATTGACGTTCAGTTGCGAGAACACCGCGCTGGATTGATCGTTGGAGA
>CAYLTE010000016.1:10782-36007 GCA_964386195.1 uncultured Burkholderiales bacterium
CATCCTGATTGGCATTGCTTTCCAGCAGCACGTGATACTGGCTGCCGTCGAAGGTCGATCCGCCAACGCTGTAGTTCGCATTGACGTTCAGTTGCGAGAACGATGCGCTGGCTTGGGTGTTGGACAGCACATCGGCATAGCTGTCATAGGAGACCAGAAAGATCTCCTGCCCCGCATCCAGATTGGCGTCGCTTTCCAGGAGCACGTGAAACGGGACGGCGCGAGCATGGTGCGGCATCGAGGCTGCGTATGCGACAACGATACCCAATGCGATCTTCCAGACCATTTCTCGACCCCTCCGAGGTCAGCGCGCGCACCGACGCATGAAGCGTGCTCACACCAAATAGACTTTCTAACTCATCTTGTTACAGACAGCTCACACTACAGCGGCGGCCATGTCGTAAAGTTTTTCGACAGCGTTGGAAAGACCTCGCACGATCTCGCCCCTGCGACGAACTACCTCTTGCCCTGCGCCTTCCCATCAGGCTCAATGGCGGCACTGAAAGCTTCGAACTGAATCCATGCGGAGGCTCAGATGCTTCGATTCGACGTCGTAGTGCTCGGCGCCACCGTCTGCGCCGCCCTTTTCGCCGGGCCCGCCCTGGCGATCCCAACAGCCGTGCAGGACTTCGAAGACGGCACCACGCAGGGCTGGACTGCGGGAGGTGGTCCGATCGGGGGCGTTCCCCTGGCACCGCCAACCGTGGTCTCGGGCGGAGCAGGCGGTGCGGACGATGACTTTCTGCAAGTCACCGCAACTGGATCCGCCGGACCGGGCAGCAGACTGGCCGCCATCAACCCCTCCGCCTGGGCCGGCAACTACAGCAGTGCGGGCCTCACCACCATCGGGATGGACCTGCGCAACTTCGGCGCAACCGACCTCTACATCCGCCTGCTGATCGAGGATCTCACCGATCTTCCTCAGGCACGCTACGCCATCACCGACGCGCTCTTCCTGCCTGCCGGCGGCGACTGGACCGACGCCAGCTTCTCCGTCGCGGCCGCGGATCTGATTGCACTGGAGGGTGATGTGGCGGCCATCCTGAGCTCCGTCACGCACCTTCGCATCCTCGGCAGCGCCGATCCGAACTGGCTGTTCGCGCCGGGCAACCAGCCCCCGGTGAACGCCATCCTGGGTGTGGACAACATCACACCGAACGTCTTCGCAGATGGCGGCAATGGCGGTAACGAAGTGCCGGAGCCCTCGACCGCGTGGCTGGTGGCGCTGGGGCTGCTCGGGATCCTGCGTATCTACCCGAAGTAGGGGTTTGGTCGGAAAAATTCTCGGGGTAGTACCGCTGAGAAGGACGCTTCGATACTCGTCATCCCGGCGAAAGCCAGGATCCATGACTACGACTGCTTACCCAGCAACCCAATCCGCAACCGGCCGCACGAGGAATTCGACTTCGCGGTTGCGCTCCCGCCAGTAGAAGACTTCGCACTCGCCTGTCGCGGCGGCGTTTGCCAAGTGGCCGCCCACCGCCGACTCGGTGAGCCGCCCCCAGAACTCTTGGTCCGCCCGAGCCTCGTCGAACGAAAGCCCGCGCGCCACCGAGGTCTCGATGAGACTGTCGGCGATGTACCGACGCCAGCGCTCGGGCTCTCCGATCAGCGATGCCGCGCCCGGATAGCCGCCGAAGTAGAGGGCCGGCGGTAGGGGGAGCGCGATTTACTCATGTCGTTGAGTATTCTTACTCAATGCTTGAGTAGCGCAACGCCAAAGCCCTTACCGCAACACCACTCACACCTTCGTCAGTACCGTCCAGATGAACGCGCAGTACAGGATCAGCGCCACCGTTTTCTGCCACTCGCGCACTTGAAGCGTCACCAGCCAGTAGAACCCGAGGCCGACGAGCACAGCAATCACCGCCCAGATCAGCGGCGCGACGCTTGCCGGAAGGGCAATCCACGGATTGCGCACGGAGGAGACCTGGACGTCGGCCGGCAAGACGAACGTTCCGTCCAAGACGAAGCCTGCCGTCGCGTCCCACATCTGCTCCTGTAGCGCTGCACTATGGCCGCCCACGATGAACGTGGCTGGCAGCTCCTGCACGGGACCGTCGGTGTTCGCAAGCGCGAAGCCATCGTGCCCAGCGCTTCCCAGGTCCTGGATGCCGACTGTCTGCAGCGCCTTGGGAAAGAACCCGACGACCCAGTCTCCCGACGCCACGAAATTCATGACCGCCTTGACGCGCTCAGGCACATAGCGGTTCCACGCGTAGGCCCGGTGCACCACGCTTCCCGCGAACACGACGTGGTCGAAGCGGATCGCACGATAGTCTTCGAGCGCCTTGGCCAGCAGGTACGTGCCGTGGCTATGACCGACATAGTGAAAACGTGCATTGGGATAGCGTGCACGCGCTTCGACATAGCGGTCCATCAGCCACGCGACCTTCTCCTGCCGCGCCCCCGGCCGCAGGAACGACAACATCGGGAAGTAGCCGTAGCTCGACGTCTCCGTGCGAACGATCCGCCCATGCTTCGCCCCCAGCAGCTTCGCCCGATAGGCGATCTTGCTCGTCCAATAGCCTTCGTCGCGTATGCCGTGAATCACGAAGACCATGTCCGTGACTGAGGTGTCCTGGACCAGCGATGCGGCAACGGGCGCCACCGCGACGGCACTGCGGACATTGGCCCCAAGCGCCTCCTGCAGGGCCTGCCTGCGCTTGGCTGCAGCACCGGAGCCGTCAGCGTCGTCGCCCATCTCGATGACGTCTCGATGCCCTGACTGCGGCACCTCGAGGTAGACGAAATCCTTGCCCGTGACCAGATCCAGGTTGTCGTCCGGCGAAACGAGATCATCGACCGTGCCCAGTAGCTGCACCGTCAGCGCGTGCCCGACGCCCTTGCCGGGAATCTGCGCCAGCATGGCGAGCCACTGCAGACGCAACTCGGTAATGAAGGGCGAGCCTCGGCGGATAGTGAAGATGATCGGAGGCCGCTCATACACCCAGCTCAACACGTGTGCGACCGCGGTACCCGCCTGCATGACAAGCGCACGCACGATCGACATGTGGTGAGAGATCGACCATCCGCGATTCATCCCGGCCAGGAGGACGATGCGATCCACGGCTTTCGCCCAGGGTCTCGTGGTTTGTAGCGGTGCGGCGCCCAAGTCCTTCAGTTCCGCCTTAAGCTCATCCTCGAAGGGCGCATCGGCGTTTTCCCCGCAGGCCGCGACATAGAGCTTGCGCGCAAACAAGCCGCCGATGCTGTGGCCGATCAACACGATGCGTCGATACGGCGTCCCGCGCTGCGCTCGATCCGCCCACGCGCGATCCACAGCGGACAGCAATTCCGCGGTGATGCGGCTCGATGAGGCCATGGAAAGCAAACCCAGCGGCAGGTCGGGCTGTAGGATGTCGGCCCCGCGCAGCCCCTCGACCTGCTCGGCTGCCGCGCGCACGTGTTCGAGGCTCGCGCCATCCAGGGTGTACCCGTGCAACAGCACGAGCAGCACGGAACCGTCCGCACCGGCGGTGACCTTCGTATTGGAGACCAGAGCGTCAGATGGCGTTGCCATGGCGACAGAGCTGAGATGCATCACGACGAGAAACACTGCAATGAGGAATGTGCGCACGGTTCTCCGCATCGACGGAATCATGGGAAGTCCGCCCCCGCTCCGCTACGGCACCGGCGCGTAGCCGTCTTTCTTCAGCTGCTCGTTGGCCCACTCAAAGTCGGGATCGGACGGCGGCACGATCTCTACTTCCACATACTCGGGCGGCAGCTGCTTGCCCTTGTTGAGATCGGGCAGCACGTTCGGCCCACCGGAGAGATCGACCTCCCATCGCACTTCGCGCGTCCAGTGCACCTCGCGCACCACCTGGCAGTTGCACACCACGTAGCTCTTGAACGTGGCTCGCCAGGTCTCGTGCGCGCCCTCGTTGAAGATCGGCTTGCCGAAGTTGGGTTGATCGAAGATCTTCACCCTGAATGGGCCGCGTTCGCGCGGGATGCCGTTGCCTTGATCGTAGTAGGCGTTGGGTTTTCCGGAGAAGGCATCGGTGTGCCACTCGGGATTGTCCTGGTCGGTCGTGAACTGGTAGCTGTTGGCGAAGTTGGGTTCGCACTCGGTTCCGGTCGTGTATCCGCCGCCGAACGCGTTTCCATTGACGTCGAGCTTTTCGCGATGAACGAACTGCAAGATGTGCGGGTTGCGACAGTTCTGCGCTTCGATGGTGATCCCGTCTTCGAGCCGAACCTCCGCCTCCTTCTCCTCGCACGCCGGGGCCGGCGGAAACTTTCGCTTGACCGTGACAGGCGGTAGCTTCACGCCAGTGCGCACTTCAATCACGACCGGCTCGGGCTGTCCATCCACGGTTACCTGGTCAGTCGCTGCGACCACGCCTCCACTCCACTTCGGCGGCGCACTGAGATTGCGCACCGGTGGCAGATCGACCCCGCTCAGACGAAAGATCACTCCGCCTCCGTGCAAACCGCCCTCGTAGGTGGTGCCGTAGAACTTGCCGTCGAGCTCGAACAGCGTGGTCATCGGCTTGCGGCCCGTCGCGCCCCAGCGCCATGGATGGCGATGCAACACTTCGAACTCGCCGCTCGTCTTGATGCGGTACAACACGCCACGCCCCTCGCCAGCGTAGCGGGCTGCGCCGTAGAGGATGGTCGTGCCGTCATCGGCGACGTGTGCGGTCAGTCCGGCCAACGGCTCGGCACCACCGGCCGTGCCGTCGAAGGTGTGGAGCACGTCAAACGTGCCGGCCGACGAAATCGAATAGATGACGCCCGATCCGGCCTTGCCGTTGGGCAGCGTCCCGCCACTGAGCGTGGTGCCATAGATGGTCACGCCCGCGGCACCATCGGACAGCACGACCACCGAATGCGGTCGCGCGCCGTCCACACCACTGAAACGATGCAGCGTGGTGAGCTTGCCGGAGGTCTCCGCGCGGAACACCGTGCCGAAGTCGCCCTTCGCGTATCCCCACGTCACCCCGTAGAGCCGACCGTCCGGACCCGGCGCGAGCGTCATCGGAAAGTTGCTGTGCACACCACTGAACAGGCACTGCTCGCGCAGCTGCGCATCGGTGATATCGGGGTCGGTCGGCACGCTGCCGCCCGTGCACAGTGCAGTGATCCCGCTCTCGCCCTTGTACGGCTGCACCTTGTAGAGCACGCCGTACTTTTGGTTGTGGGTATACGCCGCGACTCCGTAGAAGCTGCCGTCGGGCGCTTTGACCGGCGCCGAGACCGGGTAGCTGCCCGCGGCGTTGAGCCGCTGCTGCGGCGAGTACTTGCAGGGCTTGTCCTTCTCCTCGCAGATCTCGGGCTCGATGCCGGCGAGCGAGCCGTTGCGGAAGGTGTGCAGGACATCGAGCGCTCCACTCGTGGACGAGAATCGGAACAGGGTGCCGGTGCCCGTTCGTTCCTGGCCGTTGCCAACGGGATACCGGCCGCCGCTGTACGTCGTGCCGTACATCCAGTTGCCCCCATCGCTCACCAGACCGCCGACCGGGCCTCTGCCCGTCTGCGTTTTCTCGAAGTCGACCAGCACCTCGAGCGCGCCAGTCGTTGGCGACACCTTGAAGATCGTGCCGTCGCCGTTCTTTCCGCCGGAAGGAGACGTGGTGTACAGGTTGCCGTCCGCGCCCTTCGCGAACAGGCCCGGCGCACTCGGCCACATCGGATCGCCCACTTGCCCGCCGAAGTCGCGCAGGACGCAAATGCGGGCACCGGGGGTGTAGGTGGCTGGTGCGGGGGATTGGGCCGCGGCGCTCGATGCGACGAGCGAGAGGAGCAACGTGCGCAGGAGGGGGGAAGAAGTGGGCATGGTTGGCCTCGAGGGCGAGGGCCCTGGTCAACTGAGGATCATACCGCTGCGGGGGGAATCTCAGCACTTCGTCATCTCGGCGGAGGCCTCCCTCTCGTCATTCCGGCGGAAGCCGGGATCCACAGGTAGCGGCAATAACGAAGCGCCAAACCTAAGCACCGGCGTTCGCCGGTGCGACGGGTCTTGTTCGGCGGAGTCTGATGGATCCCGTACCATGAAATGACGTTATCCCATGGTGGGACTTCATGGGAGCCGCGGCTGGCGCGAGGGGACATCTAGACCTGGTTCAATGATGTGCAAACCTATCAAGACGACATGTCCTCACCGCTTTCACCGAGCACCATCCGCAATCGATCCTTCAACCATTCGAACCCGATGTGCTCCTGCTCCAGTCGCAGACCGGGTCGAATCCACTCGAAGCGCAGGTTGTCGTAGAGTGCGCGCTCCTCGGGTGTCAGCCGCTGCAGGTCGATCCTTAACGGCTTGTGCTCGGTTCCCCATACTTCGGCGTGCGCATCCAGCGTTGCGCGGTCCATCAGGAACGAAGCCACGTGTTCGAACGCCCCGCGCAACTGGTCCAAGATGCCGAAGCCATGCGTGTCGATGTCGCCCCAGTAGTGCACGGCGCAGCGCTGCAGCCATCGGCTGCGCGCGAGCGCGTCCCAGCCATAGCCCGCGCCGAACACAACGATCGCGTCACGAACGGGTGGAAACGCCAGGAAGTTCGTCTCGTTCTCGGTGATGAACACCCGCTTCACTTCCAGCGACATCGCGCTGAAGCTCTCCGCATCCAGCGTCACGTCCGGGCAGGTGGTGCCAGGCACCAGACGAACGGCAGGATCGAGCACCCGGCAGCGGATTCGCACGGGTTTGCCGAGGAACCCATAGCGACCGGCGAACTGGTTGACGCCGCTCCGAGTAATATCCAACGCATCCGCTGGCATGGCCAGGTCAAGCAGTTCAGCAAGCACCCCGCGATGTGCCTCGATGAACTTGCTGTGCACGCCAGGCAAGTCCACCTGGCGCAGATAAACGCCCGGACGCGGATGCGCGGCCAGCCAGCCGACGACGGCCAGCAGTCGGGGCCATGAATCGAACAATTCCAACGCCCGCAGCGGGCGCTTCTCCAGCCACGGCAACAGTTCGGGGTGTGAGCGTCGCGTCGAATCCACCACTGCCACGAAGCGATCCCGCTCGCTGCGCTTGCCCAGCAGAGTCAGCGCATCGTCGAGCGAATCGACCCACACGCTGCGCGGCAGCCGCTGGCCCCCCTGCACGCGGTGGCGAACTTCCTGCCACTCGACGCGAAACGCCTTGGCAGCGTCGAGCTCCGCGATCCAGGCGCGGACTTCGATGAAGCGATCAGTGAGATCCGAGGATCCGGGCATGCGCAGATTCAGCCGCATCGGAAAGCGCCCGGCGCCGCTTACCACCTCGCGCAGCAGATCGCCACGCTCCCATGCGCGCGCGACCTGCGCTTTCAGGTCCTTCGGCCTCGTCCAGGTCACTATACCGAATCCTGTCTCAGCTGCGATCCCCGCGACGCCTGGTACTCCTGGTACTCCTCGATGGACAGATTGCGCAACTTGGACGCGCGGCCGCCCTCGTTGTGAACGAAGCCCACGCTGGACACGAACGGCTCGATGATGTGGATCTTCTGCAGCGGCGTGACGATCAGCAATTGCAGGTTGAGCTGCTGGAACAGTCTCAGGCCGTACTGGGCAGACTCGTCCGACCCCCGGCCGAACGCCTCGTCGATCACCACGAAGCGGAACGAGCGCGAGCGCACAGCGCCCCACTCCAGTCCGAACTGGTAGGCCAGGCTGGCGGCGAGAATGGTGTAGGCGAGCTTCTCCTTCTGACCGCCGGACTTTCCGCCCGAGTCGGAGTAGTGCTCGTATTCGGAATCGTCCTCCCGCCAGCGTTCGCTGGCCGCGAACAGGAACCAGTTGCGCACGTCCGTGACCTTGGCGGTCCAGCGCCGGTCCTGATCGCTGAGCCCCTCGCGTCCGCGGAAGCGGTCGATGATGGCCTTTACCTGCAGGAACTTCGCCTCGGAATAGTGAGCGTCGCCTGAATCATCATCCGCACCGCTCAACGCGTGATCGGTGCACGCCTGCAGCTCACGCTGGAAGTCGCGCACCTCGGCGTCCGGACTGAACTGCGACTCCAGGACGATGTAGCGATTCGGGTTGTAGTCGATCTCGCCGAGCGACCTGTTGATGTGCGCAATGCGCTCGCGGATGGTCTCGCGCTCGCGGAACAGTTGTCCATTGAAGCTCGCCAGCTCGTTGATGGTGTTGACGTTGAGCAGTTCCTTGAAGCGCGCGACGAAGCGCGGCAGGTCATCGCGGTTCAGGCGTGTGAGCAGGCTCTCGTACTCGAAGGCCGCCTCGAGGCTGGCATCGATCTCGGCGGTCTCGAGCTTGAACTCGTCCTTGAACGACGCCATGGCCTTGATGACCTTTTCGCCCAAGCGCCGCAGCCGTGCGTCTTCGGCATCGATGCGCAACTGCAGCCAGGCGCGCATGTCCTGCTCCCGGTTGTCGCAGGACTCGACGGTAAGCTGATGCTCTCCCAGCGCTTGACCTCTCATCTCCTCCAATGCCGAGATCATTGCCGGGTCGACCTCCACGCCCTGAAGCAGTAGGGTCGTCTGCGCGCGCAGCTCCTGTGCATCGGAGCGGCGCTGCTCCACTTTCGCGCGACGCTCCCGCGCGCCGTGCCACTGCGCCTCGGTCTCGCGGTACGTCTGATGAAGCGTGCGCAGCTGCGCATTGAGCTGCCGCAAGACGTCGGAGGCGGACTCCAATCGCGTCCGCTCGTCGACCAGCGCAGCGATTTCCACCGTCACGCTGGCCCAGTCGAGTTCGTCGAAGGTGCCGATCTCGTCCAAGCGCGACAGCGCATCCAGCCGTCCCCGCACGTCCTCCCGCTCGCGCTGCAGATCGGCAATTGCGCCGGCGATTTTCGCCAGCCGTGTCTCGAGCTGACTGCGCCTGCCCTCCAACACGGCGATCTTCGCGCTGTTGCTCCAGCCCAGCACGTAGCGGCTGCGATCGTCGATGCGGTGACGGTCGTCCTTCTCGTGGCGACCGGTCGGGTCCTTGATCTGGCCGGCGCGTGTGATCGCGCGCGCCTCGCGGCGGAACTGCTCCGCTGTCATGCAGCAGGCCACGTCGAAGCGCTGGCTCAGCTCGCGCTCCAGCCAGTCGTAGTGCGGCGAGTCGTGCTTCACGGCGAGCTTGCGCACCAGCGAATCGCGATGGAGGTCTGGAAGCTCGCCCGCTTTGCGCAAGCGCATGTGGAAGTACACGAGGCGACCGCGCAGCTGCTGCGCATCCACCCACTCGGCCACCGCCTTGTAGTGCATATCGGGCACCAGCAGCGACAGGCCGAACCCGCGCAGCAAGCGCTCCGCCGCGCCTTCCCAGTCGCGCTCGTCGTCGCGCACTTGGATCAGCTCGCCGGCGAAGGGCATTTCGTCCGGACTCAAGTCCAACGCCGTACACAGCGCCTGGCGAATCCGGACCTGCTGATCGTCGATGTTGCTGCGCCGACGCTTCAGGCTATCGATCTCGCGGGACAGCTGATCGTGCTCCTGCCGACCCTGGGCGAAGTCGACGTTGCGCTCGGTGAGAACGTTCTGCAGGTCGGCGTCGCGTGCGATGGTGTCTTCGCGCCAGCGCGCGAGCTGAGTGCGCTGGGCGGCGAAGCTCGCAGCATCCGCAGCCGGCCGCTGGCCGAGTACGGCTGTCTGTTCGGCGTATCGCTCCGCCTTGGCCCGGCGTGCATCCCGAATCAGCTCCCGTCGTTGAATGTCCGCGGCGAGACGCTCGAGACGGTCGCCGCCATTCTCGCCGATGGCCTGCTTCAATTCGTCGAGCTGGTGGGCCTGCTCTTCCCGAGCCGCCTCGAAGCGGCGCACTTGCGCATCCGCGCGCTCCCACTCCTCGTTCAGCAGACCGAGACGCTTGTCCAGCAGTTCAACCTTCAACCGGGCGAAGTGCACACGCAGACTGTCGCGATAGCCGCGCAGCGCTTCGACCTCGCCGACCAGGCGGCGGTGCCGATCGCAGTCAGCCACCAGGGGCGTGAGCAGTTCGACCTGCTGCTGCGCCTTGAGCACCGCCTGATGGGCACGGCTGAGGTCGTCGAAGTGTGCGATCAGCGCCTGGACGCGCGGACCGACATCGAAGGGTTCGAGCATGTGGCTGCGCACGAAATCGGTCAGGTTGCCCACCGATTTCATCGAAACCGTCTGGAGGAACAGCTCCAGCGCCTGATCATTCTCGATACCGAAACGGCGTCTGAACCATGCGGCATACGGAGGAAAGCTGTCGTGCAGCTCCGCGCCAGCGGCGCGCAGCCGCTTGCGCAACTGAGCGATGTCCGAGCCGAAGTTGGCGAAATCGGCGGCGATCGACAGCACCCGTTCCGCGCCCAAGAAGAAACGCGCGGGCTGTCCCTGCGCTTCCTTCATCCAGAACACCTGCGCCAAGCTCACCGTCTGGTCGTAGCCCGCGTTGTGGAACACGCCAAGGATGACCGAGTAGCTGTTGTGATCTCGCAGGCTGACCGGCTTCGCCGCCCCGGTGACCTCGTTGCGCTCGGACTTGTAGTGCCCGAGCTCATAAGAGCGCAGCGTGCGCTCACGGGTGTCGGCGCCGGCGGCCTTGTTGTAGGCGATGCGATGCGCCGGCACCAGCAGCGTGGTGATGGCGTCGACCAGAGTGGACTTCCCGGAGCCGATGTCGCCGGTGAGCAGCGCATTGCGGCCTTCCAGCTGTAGTGTCCACACACGGTCGTGGAACGTGCCCCAGTTGAGCACCTCCAGGCGCAGCAGGCGGAAGCCCGACAGCGCATCGTCATCGACGAAGCTCAGACCCAGGGTGGTCGGGTCATTCATTGCCTTGACCCGCTTCGCCGGCTGCACCGCCCGACAACTGCGCGTGGTAGGCAGCCAGGCGGGCGTCGAACTCGGCCAGCCATTGGGCGTCCACGAATGCCTTCAGGATGCGGCGCACCTCGTAGCTGCCCGGTCCCGCTGCCGCGCCACCTGCGGGCTTGAGCCGGTGCAGGAATCCCAGTTCCACCACCCGGTTGATCGTGGTCTCGATCTGATCGATCAGCTTCGCCTCGTTGGTGCTGTCGGGCAAGAAGACCCGGACCAGTTCGACCAGGTCGTCGCGACCGAGCACGAGGCGCGTGTCGCCACCGCCCGCATCGAATTCCGCCAACTTCTTGCGCAGCAGCGCCAGCATCAGGCTGACCGGAAACGAAAGCGGTCGCCGCGCAACCAGCCGGGGCAGACGCGTCGCGGCATCGTCTTCAGGCAACTCGGGACGGCTCTTCAGGAAGGCATAACCTTCTGCCTCGTCCAGCACGAGATCGAGATTGAGCACGACGACGTAGTCACGCACCCGGGACTGCAGATCGAGCAACGTCGCCCACAGCCGCTCATCGGCCTCGCGATAGAGCACACCTTTGAGCAGGCCGATCACCAACGCCGAAAGATCGGGGGCCGCTGCGGGCGGCGTTGCGATGTTCGTGTGCTCGTCTTCCATCTCGCTCCGAAGTTTCGATCAGCGCGTGAAGATCACCCGCGGCAGCCGTGCCCGGCGCGTCAGCGCCACACCGTCCCCAGTCATGGAGGACCAGGGAATCGTCTCGACGACATTTTCGTCCACGACGGTGCCGAAGGTCTCGCTGCCCAGTTGCAGGTAGGCGATCAGCTCCGCGAGCCCGTGTTGCAGAGGCTGACTCGCCACCAGCTCGTGCAAGGTGATCTGCGAGCGTTCTTGCAGCGCCTGACGGATGTGGCGGACGAGGCGGACCTTGTCCACGAACACCTGGTCGAACAGCGCCGACGGGTCGATTTGCTCGTCGCCTGCCTGCAAGGCCAACTCGGCGATGACCGGCTTCACCGACGGCTTGAACAGCGGGCGCTCCATCGCCAACTCGACGGTGGCGCCGGAATCGGCGATCTCCATTACCTGTCCCGGTGGCGCTGTCTCACGCAACGCCAGCGCCTTGCTCTCGATGCCGTGCAGGATGTCCATGATGCGCCGATTCTCGAGCCATGCCTGATCGTCGAGGAAGCGACGTAGCTGCTGCGACAGTGCCGCCACCGTGCGCTGCGTATGGTCGCCCGCCTCCATCCAATCGTAGTGCACGCGACGCAGGCGTGCATCGGGGCTTAGATCGGCCACGGCAGGCAGGGCCAGCACCCGGTCGAGCAAGGTCGTCAACTCCTCCTGGCGACGGCGCGAGAGCAGAAATTCCCAGAACGCACGAAAGCTTCGACCCTGATCGGAATCCGAAATCGCGTCGCGCTCGCCCATAATCTCCTCCAGCAGGGCGCCCTTGCTTCCTTCCCATAGTGCGATGCGCTCGCGCACGCGGCGGTCGAGCTGACGGAAATTGTGCTCAACCTCACGAAAGTCGGCCAGTAGCTCGCGCGCGCCCTGCATGAACTGCTGGAAGCGATCCTTCAGCGCGGTATCGTCGAGCAGCGGCACATCGCCTGCCAGGACGCGTGCGATCTCCGCATCGATCTCATCGCGCTTTCGCTGCAACTCGGCAATGCGCTTGGCCGGGTCAGCCTCGCTGCCCACGCTCATCTGCTCGAGCAGGTCGAACAGCGTCAGCAGCCGGGATTCCGTGCCGACGAACTGCCGCTCGGCGAGTTGCGTCAGCCAGGCGATCGCTTTCTCGGTGGACGGAGTGAGATCGAACTGCGCCTCGTCCGTTCCCGGGCGATAGAACTTGCGCAGCCAACTCTTGTCGGGGGCGGCCCAGTCGTTCAGGTAGTCGAGCGCAGACTTTGGGAAGGCCTCCTCGCCGAGGCTCTGGCGCAAGGCATACAACTCATCTTCCAGAGCTTCGGCCAGATCGGAGGCAGCCATCACCCGCACGTTCGGCGCCACGAATACCCGCTGCAGAAAGCTCGCCACCAGCGCGGCATGCTCGGCGCGTAGCAGACGCCACGCCGGGTGGTGCGCGCGTAGCGCGTCGAGGGAGGCGAAGTCGAGGGGCATGGAGCGCGATCGGAAAGCACTTGCGCGGTATTGTGCTCGCCATCCCAACGTTCGTCATCCCGGCGAAAGCCGGGGATCCGGCGGTAGCGGTTAAGGCAAGCGCCAAACCTGGGCACCGGCTTTCGCCGGTGCGACGGATTCCTGGATTCCGACTACGGCTTCTCCGCGACGATCTTGCCGTCCTTGATCACCCACACCGGCGTGCCATGCATGCGCGCGATGCGGCGGGCCTCCTTGCCGGCGCAGCGAAGGGCTCGGCCGACTGCGCGTGAGAATTCAGTCTGCTTGGGCTTGGCTGTCTTTGCTTTCATGGACCGCCTTCCTATGATTGCGGAGTGCAACCATCCTGGCGTGTTCCATAGTCTCGGTATTTGTTGTCAACTGCAGAAGATATGGAACGGTACGCTACACCTAGAATTCGTCATCCCGGCGAACGCCAGGATCCGGCAGTAGCCGCTAACGCAGCTGGCGAACATGGGCACCGGCTTTCGCCGGTGCGACGGGGGGTGCTGACAGGCCGAGACTATTCTCGTCTCCGACGATCCAGATCTTGGGCTGCTCCAGTACGCGCTTCACGAATGCACCGCCGCGGGCTCTTCGGCGCGCCAGTTCGGCGGAAGTGTAGATCGTGGGATTCACCGTCCGGCCAATACGCTGACTCGCGCCTTCGAGCGCGTCATACACGTCGGCGTAAGCGAGTTCGTCGCTGATCAGCATGAGATCCACGTCACTGCCGGCGCTGTCTTCGCGTTTGGCAACCGATCCGTAGATGAAGGCCGCCTGCGTCCGCCCCGCAAGCCGGGCCAGAGCCTCTCGCAGCGGGTCGGCCAGTCCCATCGTCTTGCGCACCAGGGCGCATAGCTCTCCGAAGATCGGCGAGTCGGGATTGGCCTGGTAGTGCTTCTGATTGCCATGCGATCGGATGGTGACCAGACCACTGGAAGCGAGTCGGGTCAGTTCCCGCTGAACGGCTCCCGAGCCCCCGCGCGTGTGCGCGATGATCTCGTTCGCGTAGAAGCTCCGGTCGGGATGCCCAAACAACAGGGCCAGCACACGCTGCTGCGTCAATCCGAACAGGGCGTCGGCCAAGCTGGTGCGCCGAGGGGGCGCCTTGGCGGATTGGCGGGAGGTCGAGGGCTTTGGGTTCGGCATGGCCGATATCATACCCATATTGGGATGGATCGTGCCCGGATTGGGAATCCTCGGCAGTTGCCCGAGCCAATGCCCCATCTGTCGGCCGCGAGCATAACGGCGCCTCAAAGAGCGCGCGTCTTTCCTGCGCTGTATTCGGCAAGCGCCTCCGCTACCAGGCCATCGAACTTCCCGGCGTTGGCATCCGCTTCGATCTGAGCGTCCCACATGCGTGCGTCGAACTCCGCGAACCACGAACGCAAACGCTGCAGTTCCTCCGGGCTGAGTTTGAGGATTCGCTCTTGCAGCGCTTCGAGTTCTCCCATGGCAGTCACCTTCCGCTACGCCGGCTGGAGAGATTCTATGCGCTTGGCGTGAGGATGCAAGACGGGTGGCGAGAGTTCGACGGACCGAACCCTCTACCGCACAACCTGGGCACCGGCCCCGGATTAAAGCACTCCGAGACAGGCCCTCGCCGGTGCGACGGAGGCCGTCATCCCGGCGCAAGCCGGAATCCAGACTAGGACCTTCCCTCAGCCGGACCAGTCCGCTACAGCCGTGCAATGCCATACGCATTGCTCTGCTAGCATCACGCTTTACTCCTAGACTTCCCGATCCCTCTACGGTAACCTAAACGTTACTGCAAATCTTCATGCTCGATATCCGTCTTTACCGGGATCCGGCAGGGCGGGAGCCCTTTGCGGAGTGGCTAGATGGTCTCGACCACCAGGCGGCGGCGAAGGTCGCGACGGCAGTTCGTCGTCTTGGGAGCGGAAGCTTTGCGGAAGTGAAGTCCGTCGGTGGCGGCGTGCTCGAGCGCCGGATCGATTGAGGTCCCGGCTACCGGGTGTACTTCGCCCGCGTGGGACAGGAAGTCATCCTCCTGCTCGGCGGGGGAACCAAGAAGCTGCAGCAGCGCGACATCGAGGACGCCCAGACCCGGTGGAACGACCACAAGCGCCGAACACTTACGTAGGTAAACACATGGCAAAGCCCGCCCCCCTCACCAGCCTCGAAACCTTCGTGCAGGACCGCGTCAGCCGGGACACCGGTTTTGCGGCAGCGCTGATGGAAGAGGCGCTCCAGAGCATGCTGGACGGGGACATCAATATCGCGAGAGGTCACCTCCGTGACGTGATCAAGGGTTCACTGGGCTATGGTGAATTAAGCACGCGGACGGACATTCCAGCAAAGAGTCTGATTCGCATGTTCGGGCCGAACGGGAATCCGACACTGGGGAATGTTGCCGCGGTGCTTCAAGTGCTGCAACACTGCACGGGCGTAAGGCTGAAGGTATCGGGTGTTCCAGTCGTCTCAGGGGCTCGCAAGCAGGCTGCGCGGCAACCGAAAGCGACTTACATGGTTGCGGCGGCTGTATCGTCGCAGCGAAAACCTTCCGCTTCGTCATCCCGGCGAAAGCTTTCACCCTCGTCATCCCGGCGAAAGCCGGGATCCACAGGTGGCGGCAGAAAAAAGCGCCAAACCTAGGCACCGGCGTTCGCCGGTGTGACGAGCCCTGGTCATCCCGGCGAACGCGTTCCAGATCGTCATCCCGGCGAAAGCCGGGATCCAGCAGTGGCCGTCAACGCAAGCACCAAACCTGGACACCGGCTTACGCCGGTGTGACGGAGAGGCTGCGACCGGCCCCCGCCCGTGCGGCGATTGCGGCGCCCCTACCCCTCCGCAAACCTCCTCCCCACCTCCCCCAGCGCTTCGCGCACCCGCTCGACGATCTTCGAGTCCCGCACGCGGCCAGCACCAGCTCGTGCGTCGCGCGGGTCATCGCCACGTACACCAGGCGCGCGGCGTCTTCCAGGGACTCGTCCTTCATCGGCAGCGCCTGCAGGCCGGCCACGAAGACCAGCGGGAACTCCAGGCCCTTGGCGCTGTGCATCGTCAGCAGCTTGACGCTCGGCTTGCTCCAGTCGAAACGCCGGAATGCCTGCGCGTTCATCGACTGCACCGGCACCTTGCGTCGGCCCAGGGCCTGCTCGATCGGGCGCATCAGGTACTTCGCCCGGCACAGCACGCCGATGTCCCCTAGCGGCATTCCCACCGCGTGCGCTGCGGCGATGCGCTCGGCGATCAGCTCGGCCTCCTCGCGATCGTCGCGCCCCTGCAGCAGCACTGGCATCGCACCGCGCCGGCCGGCGCTGGCCGGCTGGACGAGCGGGATCTCGTCCTCGCCGCGACCGTCGCCCGCCCCCTCGAGCAGGCTGTGCGCGCAATGCACGGCCAGGGCCAATACCTCGGCGGTGTTGCGGTAGTTCAAGCGGAGGATGCTAGTGCGGCCGCGCGCCTCGATGCCCACGCTGGCGAAGTTGAACGTGCGCCGCTTCTTCTGATAGATGGACTGCGCGTCGTCGTAGAGCACCAGCAGGCTGTTGGTGGCGGGATTCACCAGGCGCCCGGCCATGCGCAGCCACGCGTCCTCGAAGTCGTGGGCTTCGTCCACCAGCAGCGCGGTGTACTGTCCGTCCGGCACGAGACGCGTCTCCAACGCGCGCTCGACCGTCTGTACCAGGACCCGGTAGTACTCGCGAGTGTCGGCGACGTGCGGAACGCTGAGCTGATAGCTGTTCACCACGTCGCTGCACCAGCTGTGGAAGGTACGCACCTGCACGCGCTCATCCACGCCGCGCTGGCGCAGTTGCGCGTCGATGCGATCAGCCAGGGTACGGTTGAAGCACAGCACCAGCACCGGCTGATCCGGGCGTGCCGCTGCGGCCAGGAACTGCGCCCGGAAGATGAGGATCATGGTCTTGCCCGAGCCGGCCGCGCCGTGGATGACGCGGTGTCCCTCGCCCAGCGTCCGCGCGATCTGCTCCTGCTGCAGATCCATCACCTGCATGAGGTCGGGGAGGACGGGAGCAGGCGATTCGCCAGCAGAGAAGTCGAGCGTCGCCTGCGGCTGCACCCGCAGCTCGGGAAACAGGTGCCAGCGGATGCGATCGCGCTGCGGGAGCGTGAGCGTGCATGGATACGAGACGGTGAACATACCCCACAGGCGGTTCTGGAAATCACCGCCATCGATCATCTCCGCGAGGTCATCGCGAAACATCACCTGTAGTGTCGGGAAGATTTCCCGGAAGTCGGTGGCGGTAACGTCGGCCTGCGTCATGTGCGAGAACACCACGCCCCAGCCATAGGGGAACAGCAGCTTGCCTCGGTGCGCCCCTCAGCGCACACCAGAGAAGGGTCACGCTGCATCACGTCCGCCAACTCCATCGCGTAGTCCCGCGCCTGGCGCAGCGGGTTGGCCTGCGTCACCCGTCCGCGATCGGTCTGTAGCTCGACACTGTCGCGCGAGGCGTTGACCAGCGTGGTGCGCCGCCAGTCCTTCACCTCCAGCAGGAGGATGCCCCGCCGCGGGCTGAGGATGACGAAGTCAGGTTGCCGAGCCCTCGGCCCGATCGGCACGTTGTGCCAGACGAGGTAGTCGCCCTCGAGGCAGCGCTTGAGTTGGTGCAGGACCCGGCGCTCGCCCGGGTTACAGCGCTGATCGACGTTGGTCAGGCCTTGGGGGAAGATCGCCATGGATGCGATCCTAGCCAAAGGTCAGGGCGTTGTCATGACCAGGGGAACACTGAGAACGCCACGCCCTTGGGCGAACAATGCGCCGCGCTACCTCGGCGCCAAATCGATCGCATATACCTTCGGATCGATCCCCTTCTCCCCGTGCACCCGCTTCAGGTATTCGAGCAGGTCCTCCTGGCGCGGCTGTCCGAACACCATCCGATACGCGCCCAGTGATGCGCGCAGTCGCGCAGCGAGTTGCTGTTCGCGACTGAGCGGCAGCGCCGGGATGTAGCGTCGGATCTTGTACGATCCGTCGCCGTTGTACACCCAGAAGGGCACGAGATCGTTCTCGTGCGACGCGCGGCGATCGCAGGCGATCTTGAACAGCGCCGCCCAGGGCTCGGTGCCTGCGGGCTGACCCGCGATAGCCGTCAATCCGAGCGATGCAGCTACGCTCCGGCGAATCACGTGGCCCTTGTAGCGGTGCACGCGCCCTTCGCGCTGCTCGAAATCCACCGGATTGGCAGGCAGGTTCCAGTGGAAGATGGCGTGGCACCACTGATGGAAGTCGAGCCCCTCCTGCCCAACCGCAGTGGAGGCAAGCACGAATGGGCGGAACGGCGAGTTGAATGCGATGCGCAGCGAGTCCGCGCGCGTCTCCGTCTTATCGTCTTCCGTGCGCTCATCGCCAAAGCGCACGGCGCCTCGACATCGGAAGTTGAAGGTCTTGTCCGACAGTCGGACGGTCTCGCCCACTTCGAAGTCGTCCACGCGCAGGACGGCCGCGCGTAGGGACAGCGCAGCGACGATCTCCTCGGCGATCCGTTCCGCTGCCTCCTGCGCCGGCTTGTGCGCCACTCCAAGCGCCTCGCGCAGTACGTGGACATGCTCGTCCATCACGGCCTGCAGATTCCCCGCCAAGCAGTGGTCGAGCATCGCCTCCCAGTAACGCTCCTCGTGGCCGCCGTACAAACCACGCGTGAGAACAGTCGCGTCGGGCTGGTTAAACAGACCGCGGAAGGCGTTGCCGATGTGCGCCGCCGCCTGGAGCAACCAGGCAGGATATCCGGCTACTCCTGCCGAACGCACCAGTCGCGTGAGCGAACGCAGGGCGACGACAGGTGGCGCGGCCAGCGCAGCTTTGGCAAGCACGTCGGCCAGATCCGCCGGGTGTCTTCCCAGGTCATTCGAGGCCGCAAGCGCGATGAGCTTATCCACGTGCATCCGAAGGTTGCCGGTCACCCCCTCGTCGTCTTCCTGTTGCGCGCCTGCCAGTGTCGCCGAATCGTGCAGCCAGCCCTTTAGATCGATCTGATCGACACGCGCGTCCGCGCGCAGCAGGAGCGCCGTGTACCAGTGCGGGTCCTCACGCTCCGCCGCAGCTGGACCTGGGTCCCTGGCTAGCACTTCGACGAGTCGCGAACGCACTCGCCGCAGCAGTTCCTCTGCCGTCAGCTCCGCTGTACCAGCAGCCTTGGCTTCCTCGAGCGGATCGATCAGTCCGCACAGCAGCGGCGATGGATACAGCGCCAGGAGGTGATTCAGATCGCGCGGCTCGCCCTTCTCGTCGAGGGAGAAGCGCAGCAACCCACGCCTAACCCGAGTGGACAGATCCTGATACTCCCTCACGTCCTCGGACAATGCCGCGATGCGCCGCTCGATCTCGTAGCTCACCACGGCCGCGATCGCGCGTGGCACGAACTTCCAGCTGGAGAAGACCAATACTTTGGTCAACCCTTCTCCGTGGGCGGCGTCGTAGGCGGACCCCGGCACCCGGTAGTAGGGAAGCGACGGCGGCAACCACAGCAGCTTCCACGCACCGCGCTCGAGCGTCTCCGCGATCAGGGCGCGCAGCCGGGCGTTCTGCAGTTCGATCGGCGCGTAGCGGGCGATCGAAGCAGTGTCGAGCCTCGACTGGGCGACCACCTGCAGACCCTGCCCGCTTTCCTCCTCCAACCGTTCGAGGAGATTCTCCTTGAGGATGTAGCCGTCCTTCTCCATGAAGTTGAGCACGTAGGGCGCGGACTTCCAGTACTCGACCACGTCGCGATGTTCCAGCGTGCGCGCCAGCGCATCGAGTGCCTTGAAGGCGCGCAGGTCGCCGGGCTCCAGCCGGCAGGCGTCCATCCGTCGCTCCTCGACCATGCCATCGCGGTCGGCGGTGACACCGAGCCGCTCGGTACGCACCACGTTCCGGCGCAGCAACGCTTCCAGTCCGTCCTTCGCTTCGGTCAACCGCGAGCCGGCGTCTGCGCCTGTTGCGAACAGAGCAGCATTGAACTCCGCGAGCGCCGACCGCAGCGCCGCCACCTGCTGCGGGTCCTCGGTCATGAGGAAGGCCATGGTGCGCAGGAAGTCGCGGTGGTGGTCCTCCTCGCCCTCCTGCGCCATGGTGTATGCCTTGTAGGGCGTGGCGGAGAGCAGCAGGATCTTGGCGCCCTCATAGGCGAGGAACTGCTGGCCCAGCTCGGCCATCTCCTCGTTCTCGCCATCCAGCGCACCGCCAAGCAGCGAAGCGAAGCGCTGGAATTCGTCGAGGATGATGAGATCCGGCTCGAGGGCGGCTAGACAGGCGCGCGCAAGACAGCTGCGAAAGCGACCGATCAGGAGGTCTCGTGCGGAACGCACGTCGCGCGGCACCCTTCCAGGCTCCTCGCGCCGGCGCTGGAAGTCCTGCAGCATCGACGTGAACGCGGTCCGTAGCCCACGATCGCTCGTCAGTTCAGCCTTGAAGCGCCTGCGCACGCCGCGATCGATACCGCCGCCATCGAGCATTTCGATCGAGCGGTACATCGCATCGACGACCTCGTCCCACCGGCGATTGCTGACGTAGACCTGAAAGAAATTCTTTGGCGCGGCGCCGACCAGGTTCCACGCGTCCTGAACCATCCAATACAGCAATGCGCGCTCTTCCTTGGTCCCCGTCGCCCCATGCAGGTTGAGTGCCGTTCCCGGCGTGAACGCCACGAAGTTCGGGCCGCTCTGCAGGTGGTGCAGATGCAGCGGCAGAAGCGTGAGGCGCGAAGCTTGCGATACGCGCTCCGGCCCGAACAGGTTCAGGCGCGCCATGTTCTGCCGCGCGATGTCGCGGTTGGCGCACAGGTAGACGATGTCGATGCGCTTGTCCGGATCTCGTGACAGATGCTCGACGGCCTTCGCGACGATGCCGCGGGCGACCATGGTCTTGCCGAGCCCGACCTCGTCCGCGACGAGGAAGCGATCCGCGTTCTCCGGGCCGTACATCCGGGCAAACACGTACTCGACCGTGCGGCGCTGGAAGTCCTTGAGACCGCCAAGCACCTTCTCGGCATCGACCATCCCAGCGCTGGACCCGCGCTCGCTCACCGGCTCTCTCCCGCTTCGTCGAAGGCTCGCCACACCTCTGAAAACTCGGCCGGTATCGAGGCACTGCCGCTGGCTGCCAGATCATCGACCAGACGGCGGATCCGCTCGATCCGCTCGGGGCTCCGGCTGTAGGCGCGCACGAGGTCCTCGAGCAACCCCTCGAGCACGACATCGCCGCCCGGGTTCGGGTCCACTGGCCCAGGCGGACGGATGATCAGCTTCCCCGGCTGGTCCGGGTCTTCCACCAGTAGCAAGGCCAGGTAGCGCAGGAAGCGGTCGGAACTGTCGATCAGGGACGCGAGAATTGCACGATTGCGGCCCTCCGGCATCCCCGCGGCCGGCAGCTTGAGCACGAACTCGACACTCGCGCGCGCAGCGCCCGAGGTAGCCGTCGCCCGAAACGCCCAGAACACCGTGAGCGCGTGAACCGTCAGACCAGTGAGTTCCACCCGATCGTTCCGTGGCGCTTCGAGGAAGCGCTGCGCCCGACCGGTGGGCAGCGTCGTCGGCCACGCCTCCCATGCGATACCGTCCTGTATAGCCAGCCCGGACACCGTCATGCGCATGCCGTACCGCGACTCGGCTTCCTCGATAACCTCCAGCGCCAATGCGGCACGCGCAATGGCTTCGCGCGCCTCGTCGAGCATGTGCTCTGCGCGCTCGGCGTCGGCATCCGGCTCGGGCAGCAACTTTGCCGGAGCATACGGCTTCATCACCTTGAGCAGCCCGCCAGATCCGACTTCTTCGGACAGGTTCTCCCCGAGCAGCGCATCAATGCCGGAACTGCGCCGCGCCGCGAACAGCTCCACGACGAACTCCACATTCCCCGGGTGCCCGGCACGTCCCCAGCCTGCGAAGGTCGCATTGGCCGAGCCGGTGTAGATGCTCACCTCCGCCCCGTCCTCCATCACGATCAGTTTCGCGTGCAGACCAGAGAGCGCATCCCGCTCGGGCACCGGGGCGCCCTCCTCCTCGTCCTGCGCACCGTTCGCCGCCACGTCATCCAGGACGTAGATCCGCGTGGTCCCCTGCAAGGCCGAGATCGTCTCCCGGGGCAGCGCATCGAGCTGATCCGCACGCGACACGAGAATGTTCTGTGCCGCACCCCGCTTGTGCAACAGCTGATCGAGCACGCCAATCGACCGCCTCGAAGTGAGGTCGCTCAGGAACGGCGAAATCACCAGCATGCGGCTGTGCCAGCCGCTGAACAGATCCGGCTCCGTTGCCCCCACACCGAGCGGCCAGAGCTCCCAGCCTTCGAAACCCTCCGGCGCCTCGAACTCGGTACGCAAGACATCCTGGACCATGCCTTCTATGGTCCCACCCAGCCCGGCCGGCGGCGTTACCGCCAAGCCCGGGAGCGCGCGCAGGAACTGCGCGAGGGGCGCCGACTTGCGCACGGTATTGCGCCGATTCGGCTGCACCACGCCCTCGACGATGAGCGCCGTGTCCCAGGAGCGGTCGAAGGTGAGATTGCGCGAGAGCACTAGCACCCGCAGCAGGGTCTGCGTCTCGCTTCGGTAGCGCAACACCCAGACCTTCGGGTGAAACGCGCTGCCCGGCGACCGCGGCAGCACCTCGATCACCATGTCCTCCAGAAAGGAGAACAGTGGATTGCCTTTCGAGGGACGCTTGATGCGCCCGCGATGGCAGAAGATCTGCAGAGTACCCGCGATGCGGCGCACCCCTTCCAGCAGCGCCTCGGGGTTCTCCATCGCGTGCTTCCGCGAATCGAACTCGCACAGCACGAGCGACATCGGCACGACCAGCAGCGATTCGAGATCGAGCGAGAAGGTCGTCCCGATGCCACCGGCGAAGGTGAAGCCGTCGGGCGGACGCAGTTCGGTGGCGAGCTGTAGACGGTCGTAAGGATCGAGCACGCTCAGCCCTCCTCCGCCTGCAGCCCGTCGTGGATGTCGCGCAGCAGGATGCGCGTGCCGCGCCAGCGGTAGTCCAGCCTGCCGGGCGCGGCGACCGGGTCCCAGCGCTCGAGCAGGCGAGCATTCCACAGCTTCGCGCGCGCCTCGCCCTTGGTCTGGCGCTCCCGCTCCTTGATAAGCAGAAGGCTCTCTCCGTGCTTCCAGAGTTTCGTGCCGCGCGACTCGAGAAGGAGTCGCGCCCACTGCGTCACGAAGGCGCGTGTGCGCTCCGGAACGCGAACCTCGTTGAGCGCGGGCACCAGCCAGAACGCACTCAGATGTCCAATCCACTCCGCAATCGAGCGCCAGTCCGCGTTGAGCTCGTCTGCCCACTCCTGCAGCATGTCCTCCGCGTTTGCAGCGCGCTCTTCCTGCATGCCGAGATGCGCGGCATACCAGTAGTACAGCAGGCTGGCGCCCTCCATGACCTGGGCGAAGCGCTGGGCGTGCGCGATGACCGCTCTCAGCCGATCGGGCAGGTCCCCCAGACGCGGCAACGTCCAGATCGAATCGGCATCCAGCGCCCTAGCGTTCCCAAGCAGCAGCGCCAGCAGCGAGCCTGGGCACGACACACGGATGCGGTGCGAGAGGTACTCCGATTCGTCGCGCCGCAGGTCCATGGTCGCGCCCTCGGGAAATCCCTCTGGAGGCATCGGGAAGTGTGAATCCGGATCCCAGTTGGGCGGCACCAGTTCGTCGGCCTCGTCTTCGTGCCTGCCCTGCTGCCGGCGATACCAGGTGTTCAACCAGCGATGGTAGGCGTCCTGACTGCCGTGGAAGCGGCGGATGCCCCAGGTCTTCAGGCCCGCCCAGTAGATGCTGCTCGGCCAGCGCTTCAACGTAGCCTTAGACTGACGACCGATCAGCCCCTCTCCGTCGCCAACACCCGCGTCGAGCATCGCCTCGAGCAGCTTGAGCTCGCCTGAGCGCAGGCGGCGGGACATCTCTGCCGAGGGGACCTTCCTGTCTTCCAGTGACCGGTAGATCCAGGGCACGAAGAGGAAATAGCGCGCCCGCGTCTGGATGGTGCTGGTGCCGGGAAAGAAGAAGTCCGCGAAGGCATCGCGGATGGTGCCGATGCCCAGCTCGTCCACCGTTCCCTGATCGCGGAACTGGTCGATGAGCTGCAGCATGCTACGACGAGAGGACTCGTCGGCGTCTATCCAGGCGAAGCGGGAAGGCATGTGGCGGAGCTCGCAGCTAGGACCTAACGAGGCGATCCGTTACATCCAGCGGTTTGTCCCCACCCTTAAATCGCAGCTCAATGCGGCCGTCCTCGTCCTCAGCAAAGTGCACGTGCCAATACGTCCGGTCAGGCTTCGCAGTGGTGTTCATTGAGGGAAGCCACTTCACGAACTCGGCCAGATCAAAGAGCAGAACCTTGCTGGCGTCACCACAGCCGAACGCAACGTACGACTTCTCGTACTCCTGCAGGGGCTCCTGGTAGTAGGGATGAAAGGCATACCAGTAGAAGCGACTCGCCCCTCCATCGTGCGTCTTTGAGGCCAGACCTCTTACGGAAATCTTGTCGTCACTCGACACATAGAGGGACCGGGTCTCCTTAACGAGCGCAAGCCCCAAAGCCTTCCCAACCGCAGCGATGACCTCCGTCTGAAAAGCTACCGGGGTAAACTTCTTCTCCTTCTTTCCTACGACTTCCGCATCAACCGCGACTTCTTCATCTTCAGGCTCATTCTCGAGAGGCTCTTGGATGTCCTCGGCGGTCGTGGCGAGCAGATCTACGATGAAATCGACCTTGGTGAGCTCCAGGGGCGTTAGAACCGTCCGAATTTTCTGGATGGTCGCCTTGCTATCCGCCGCTTCCTTGATCTGCACTAGTTTGAGCAGCTTGTCCGCTCCGATCAGACGTATATCCCACGCATAGCGAGATCCACGGACCTGCGCCTCCAAGCTCTCGGTGTCCCGGCGACCAACTATGATCAAGATCGACGACTTCTCTGCGACTTGCCCCGCTTTGATCAGCTTGGCGCGGTAGTCCGCAAGCCTGTCGAGGCTGATGCTGTAGGCGTCGGTCGTTTTCACCTCTGCGACTACGCAGTAGCCATCCGGAAACCGCCATATCCCATCGAAGCCGATGCCACCCGGCTTACCTCGGTAGACGCCGTGTTCAACCGAACAACCAAGTCGAGCGCCTAACTCATTCACCACATCCTGGAGCACGAGCCCTCTATCCTCAAACGGCGCAACCAGGCATTGCTCAAGGTAACGGGAGAGCGTCTGGGTCGGCGCCGATTTGAGGAACTCTCGCAACTCAAACGATGCCTTGCCACCGTCCTTCAGCTCCCCGTCCCCGGCAATGGCGACGAGCTGCTGAATGTGCTTTGACGCAATCTCTTCCGGGTTAGCTTTCCAGATACTGAGCAGCGACATTGCAGCCTCAATTTCTAATCCTGTTCTTGGCCTTGAAACGCGGCAAGATCTCTCTCAAACAAACTAAACTGCTCCAACACCGTCTTCGGATCCTT
>CAYLTE010000017.1:0-35292 GCA_964386195.1 uncultured Burkholderiales bacterium
GGTTCTGCCTCGCCGCTGTCATTGGCGATGCCGAACGGTGAGAGCCGGATGCCGACGCGGTTCCCGCCCCAGACCGATGCCACGGCGCGCGCCACCTCCAGCGGCAATCGGCAGCGGTTCTCGATCGACCCGCCATACTCGTCCGTGCGCCGATTTGAGCGGCTCTGCAGGAACTGCTCGAGCAGGTAGCCGTTGGCCGAATGGATCTCCACGCCGTCGAAGCCGGCAATCTGCGCATTGCGCGCCGCCTGCTCGTAGCTGCCGAGCAGCTTGACGATCTCCTCGCCGGTCAGCGCATGTGGCGTGGGAAACGGCTCGCGCTGGAAGTCGGCGGTCATCGCCAGACCTTCGGCCGCAATCGCCGACGGCGCCACCGGTGCCTTGCCGCCGGGCTGGTGCGAGGGGTGCGAAATCCGGCCGACGTGCCACAGTTGCAGGAAAACCGTCCCACCCTTGGCGTGGACGGCATCGGTCACCAGCTTCCAACCGGCGACCTGCTCCGGTGAATGGATCCCCGGCGAGGCCGGCACACCCTGCCCTTCCGGACAGATCTGCGAGGCTTCGCAGATAATCAGGCCGCCGGGCGTGGCGCGCTGAGCGTAGTACTCGGCATTCAGCACATTGGGGATGTTGCCGGGGCGCGTGGCACGCATACGCGTGAGCGGCGCCATGACGATCCGGTGGGAAAGCGTGTAGGGGCCGAACTTCAGAGGTTGGAAGAGGGCTGTGCGAGTCATGGGGCAGTTATTCTTCTGAGCGAGTTGAATGCGACCGCGCACTATAGCGGGATCGCCGAGCGCCCGCCTACTGCACTTCGTACACCTCGTAGATCGGCCCGCTCGCCTCGCGCCGACCAGTCGCCACTGCCACGACCCGATTGAGCCAGTCGTACTTCGTCGATGCGGTCTCGAACACCGGCGTCGTGCGGAAGTAATAGCTCGCCGGATCCACCGCCTCGCCGCGATTGAGGCGGGCGATCACGTCGGCGGGTCCATGACGCAATCCCCGATAGGTCATGTAGATCAACTGGGCATCGTCGGTTTCCAGCGTGAGGCGCACGTCCAGCACGAGCACCCCGTCTGGACGCAGCAGCAACCAGTCGCCCCCAGGGCTCGGCTGAATCGACCCGCGCAACCGCTCTCCGGCAAACGAGCCGCCGCTGACCGTGGCGATGCGGCGGTGCCCGCTCGGCGTTGTGCCGAGATCGACGACACGGGGCACTTCGATGGTAAGGGTGAACAGGTGCCGGGTCTGGATCATGGTCGCTCCCGATGTGGACGAAAGACGCACCGCGCAACGGCGCGCATCACTCGTCGATATACGCCACGGCCTCGATCTCGACCGTCAGCCGGGGATCGACCAGCTTGCTCACCTCGACCAGGGTCGACGCCGGGCGATGCTCGCCGAAGTATTCGATGCGCTGCGGATTGATCAGCGGCCGCTCGTCGATGTCGGTCATGAAGATGGTGACCTTCACCACGTGCCTCGGCTTCGCTCCGGCCTGCTTCAGACTCGCGTCGACCACTTCCATCGCGACGCGGAACTGCTCCACTGTCGAATCGGGAACGGACCCGTCCGCGCGCAGTCCGACTGCCCCGGACACCCACACGTGGCGATCGGCACGCACGACGTGACAGTAGTGGCTGACTGGCGGGTGCTGCCCGTCCAGCATGAGTCGCTGAATCATGATCGTCTCCTCCGTTGTCGATTATTGGTCGAGGCCCGCTGGAGTGTATCGCGTGATCGGAACTCCCGTAGGGCTGCGTTGCGCCCGTGTCTCGAACGCGCGTATGCTGCCGAGTACCCGAAACGAGGAGGCGACCCATGAAACGCACATTGTCCCTGTTGTGCGCAGTGGCATTGCTCAGCGCTTGCGCGAGTAACAAAGCGACGAATGAGGTCCAGGCCGACATGCCGGTCGCGAAGGAGAGTGCGCAAGCAGGCGCGGGCAAAACAGTTACGCTCAAGGGCAATGCGCTTCCCCTCGCCGGCACGGCGGTGGAGGTCGGCAAGCCACTACCGGCCGCCCTTCTCAGCACGACGGACCTCAAGCCGATGAACCTGGCGGAGTCCAGCGGCAAGGTACGCGTGATCAGCGTCGTGCCGTCACTCGACACGCCCGTGTGCGATGCGCAAACGCATGAGCTCTCGGAGAAGAACGGCGGTCTGGACAAGGACGTGGAATTGATCACGGTGAGCATGGACCTGCCGTTTGCGCAGAAGCGCTTCTCCGACGAGGCAAAGATCTCGAACGTGACCTTCCTGTCCGACTACAAGAGGCGCGAGTTCGGCAACAACAACGGGCTGTTGATCGAGCCGCTGGGTCTGCTCGCCCGAGCGGTGATCGTCACCGACAAGGACAACATCGTGCGCTACGTGCAGGTGGTGCCCGAGGTCACTGCCCTGCCGGACATGCAGGAAGCCCTGCGCGTCGCGCGCGGTCTGATCTGACGGCGCTTACCCGCCGGAGAACCGGCCGCGCGCTGCGTTCGCCACCTCGCTGCCGGATGCCAGGTTGAACTGATCGGCACCGGCGTGCGAGGCCAGGTGCGCCAGCGCGTAAGCAGTGGCGTTGATCGTCTCCTTGCTCATACGCACCACCGGTTGCGGCATGGTCAGCACGCGAGCGGCGACATCCTGCGCCTTTTCGAGCGTGGTGCCGGGCGGCACCGCACAATCCACCAGCCCTATCTGCAGGGCCTCGGGCGCGCCGATCCGTTCGCACAGGATGGTCAGGCGCTTCGCGCGCGCCGGACCCAGGAGTGCGATCAGCCGCGGCAGCGTGCCCCAAGTGAGCGGTAAACCCAGTGCGATCTCGGGAAGACTCACGAAGGCGTCATCCGCCATCACCCGCCAGTCGCAGGCCAGCGCCAAGGCCAGGCCACCCCCGATCGCATAACTCTCGATCGCTGCGATGGTGATCTGCGGCAGTTCCTCCCAAGCGCGCGCCATGCGATAGCCGACCTGATTCACCTCCCGCTGCACCTGCAGCGGCTGATCGGCAATGCCCCACCGCGCCTCGTCCTTGAGGTCAGCACCCGCAGAGAACCAGCGTTCGGAGCCAGTGAGCAGGACGACGTCGACCGAATCGTCGTCCCGCAAGTCTTCGGCGGTACGCGTCAGCGCGCGCATGAAGTCGATGGACAGGGCGTTGCGGCGCTCGGGCCGGTTCATGCGCACCACGGCCACACGATCGCTATGCTGAACGAAGATCTCACCGATCACAATGGCGCCCCACCCGTTTCAAAGCAAGGAGAACCCCTCTCTCAAAGCCGCTTCCATCAGGCGCTCATCGAGGCATACGAACTGCAGGCGAGGAGGATTGCCTTCCGCAGCAACAACGGCCGCCGCGAGTTGCAGACTATCGGCCGCTCGGAGTGGGTGTACGCGCAACAGGCGCTGCGCGGTAATGCGCACCACGTCTGAAGGCAGGACTTCCTGCCACGCTTCCGAAAGAGCGCGCAACCGTTCGAGCGAAGCGTGAGCATCGGCGAGAGACAACGCACCTTCGCGTTCCCGGCGGCTGATAGCCGACACGCATTCAACTGCGGATCCCCACCAGACGAACATGTCTGGATCCCGCTCGAGTTCGGCCAGGAGCCTGTCACGCCCGGCTTCGTCCAGCAGCAGGGGGACGATTGCCGACGCATCCCAGAACCTCATCGACCCTCGCGCCGGTCTTCGATGAGCGCCCCGCCGACACTGCGCTTCGCCTTCGGCGCCGGCTGCTTCAGCAGCTTGATGGGAACTTTCGTACGAGCCCGGCGCAGAAGCCCGGCACGCTCCAGTCGGGCAATGCTGTCATCCTCCCCGGCTTCGGCTTCGATGCGCTCCAGCCGCGCGATCGGCTGGTCACGATCGAACACGACCACGGTCTGCCCCGCACGCACCTTTTTCAAGTACGCGCTCAGGCTGTTCTTCAATTCTGAAATGGTAGCTTTCTCCATATGGCTATGTTAGCCATGTTTTAGGGACCTTGCAAGGCTGCTGGGGCATTACAGGCCTTGGCGCTGATAGCGCCGCTGGACATCTTCGCACCAGTTGCCGACGTTCCATGCACCATAGGCGCCCATCCCCCCGCGCGGATCGTCGCCGCCGTACACCGGCACGTGCACGAGGGAGAGGCCGGGATGCGCGTACGCACGCTCCAGCGCAACCGACAGAGACGGGATCGAGGTACCGCCCGACAGGGCGAGCACGCCCTGGACTGCGCCGGCCATCGCCACATAGTCGACCTGGACGCGGTCGCCTGTGGCAAAGGCCACGCCGTACTGCGCCTTCTGCAGCGCGGCGATTGCCGCCATGCTCCGATTGTCGAACACGACGATCATGCCGCGCAGGCCGTGCTCCACGGCATCGATGAGCACCTGGGGATTCATGGTGAAGGACCCATCGCCGCTGAAGGCGATCGGATAGCGCGGTGCGTCGGCGAGTGCGGAGGCGAGCGCCGCACTCGCGGCGAATCCCATGTACGAGGCGCCGGACTCGGTGAAGGTCTCGAACGGCACGTCGTCCTCGACCAGCTGAAAGCCGTTGGCCTGCACGTCGCCTGCATCGAACAGCTTGACCGCCCCGCGCGCCTTGGCGAACGCGGCGACGGCGTGGATCGCCGCTGGCTGCGTCAGCACCGGCTGCTGCCATACGCCGTCCTCGAGCGGCGGCGCACTACAGCGATCCCGCTTCAGCGCGGTCCAGGCATGCTTGCGCTCGAGGCACTGCGCGAGCCAGGCGCGCCTGCCTGCGCCGGGATCGAACCCATCGAGTTCCTCTAGCAGCCGCGTCAACGTAGCGCCGATGTCCCCTTGCAACGCCAGCGTGCGGTTGTAGTGCACGACGTCATCGGGATCGACGTTCAGGTTGATCACCTGCTGCACGCGCGGATAACCGACGCCCGAGCAATCGGCCTGGCAGACCGCGCGCGTGCCGATCGCGATCAGCAGGTCGGCCTGCTCCATGGCGAAATTGCCGCTGAGGCTGCCCTTCGATCCACCGACGTGCATGTTCTGCGGATGCGCATCGGGCAGCACGCCCGTGGAGCCCGGGGAGAGCACGACAGCCGCCCCGGCGCGCTCGGCCAGCGCCCGTACCCCGCAGGCGAAATGCCGCGCGCCACCGCCAGCCTTGATGACGATGCGTTGGTGCCGGCCGATCGTCTCGCGCGCCTGCGCAAATAGTTTCGCACCGGCGCCGACCATCGGCGCGAAGTCCGGTACCTCCGGCATCGCCGCGAGGTTCAGGCGGAGCGCCGCAGGCTGCGTGTTGATCGGCAGCATGAGGTAGAACGGACCCGCTTTGTAGGGGTGGTGCACCGTAACCGCGCCTTGCCGAAGCGCCTCGCGCAGCGCCTCGGGAGTGTGCAATACGTAACTGCGCCCCATGAGCGCGGTGATTCGGCCGTACACTCCCTGGTCGGCCTTGGGCACCTGCTGCATGTTGTAGCCCTCGCCGTGCGTCGTCTCGTCGCCGTAGAGGTGGTACACGCCCACGCCGTTGCTCGCCGCGGCGAGCGAGCCCGCCATCGCCTGCAGGGCACCGGGGCCGATCGACGTGACCACCGCCGGCACTTCACCGTATTGCCAGCGCAACGCGGTCGCCGCGTGCGCCATCGCCACCTCGTTGCGGAAGTTGTACGTGCGCGTGACGCCGGCCGCCTCGTAGATGCGCAGCACCTCTGCCAGCGCGGTCGAACCGTGCCCGAAGATCGCCAGGTACTTGCGCACACCCTGCCTGAGCAGCCCGAGAACCAGCGCTTCGACCAGCGTGATGTCGACCAGGGATGGCCATTCCCCGCTTTCCAGCGCCTGCGCCACGCCGCCGTGGCGGGCAATGCACGCCGCACGCACCTCAATCGCCGCCGCGTCGGTCAGCGCTGTCACCGCTCCTCCTCGACCTGCACCGCACGCCCCTCGCGGGCGGATCGCTGCGCGGCGAGGGTGAATCGAAGGATCTCGCGCCCCTGCTCGCCGGTCAGCACCGGCTCGCCGCCATCGAGAAGGGTGTCGATGTGATGCCGCGTGGCCTCGACGAAGCTCGCCTCCCAGCCGGCGTCCATGTCGCGAAACTCGCGCACCTCCCCGTCGGCGTAGAGCATCACCGGCGCCTGGTCCCATAGCCGGCCGTGGCCGCGCGTGATCCAGATCACACCCTTGCTCCCGGTGATCTCGATCGGATCGTGCTGCGCGTAGTGCTCGGTCGTGACGCGCAGCTTCGGCGAATACACGACTTCCATGCTGCCATAGCGTCCACCGGCGAACTTCCAGGAGATGAGCGCTGGCGCATCGAGGATGACGCCAGGGTCGATCTCTCGGCGCTCGATCCAGGCATGCACCGCTTCGGGTTTTCCCATGAAGTGCCAGGCGGCCGCGAACTTGTGGTGGCCGTCGTCGAAGGTCAGCGGGCCGCCTCCGGCGTGCTCCGGGTTCTGTCGCCACGCACGGGCGGCATCGGGCACCGCCCATGCGGTCGACGGATCGCCCTTGTTGCACTTGACGCGGATGCTCAACGGTTCGCCGATGGCACCGGCCTCGATCAACGCCTTCGCGCGTCGCACCGGCGGGTAGAACAGGACGTTCTCGAACACGCGCAGTGTCACGCCGGCCAAGTGCGCCGCCTCGATCAGTGCGTCGGCATCGCGCAACGAAAGCGTCATGGGTTTCTGCAGGCTGACGTGCTTGCCGGCACGGATTGCATCGAGCGCCACCGGGGAATGCAGGTGGTGTGGCAGCAGGATCTCGACCAGGTCGATGTCCTCGCAGGCCAGCAAGGCGCGGTGGTCGCGGAAGACACGGGAGGACGCCACGCCCCATTTCCCTGCGCGCTCGCGTGCGGTGTCCGCATCGAGGTCGCACACGGCAGCCAGCTTGGCGCGCGGATTGCGCAGGTACTCGATCGCGTGCAGATCCGAGATCCGCCCCGCACCGATGAATCCGACACGCAGTGTGCGATTGCGCATGGTGCCGTCCGTCACCTTTCGGAGGCATCGACCGTCGGTGCGTCGCGCAGCCCCCCGTATCCCTGCCACGACGCGGCGACGAGCCAGCCGCAATCGACCGGGAGGTTGACGCCCGTGATAGCACCTGCCTCCGACCCGCCGAGGAAGGCGACCGCGCGCGCGACATCCTCCGGCCGGACCAGCCGCCCGAGCGCCGTGCAACGCTCCAGAAGGGCGAGATCGCGCTCGCCCTTGTCAACGGCAGCCTGCAATGCGGGCGTGATCGTGTGCCCCGGGGACACCGCATTCACCCGCACGCCGCTCGGACCCCATTCGGCCGCAAGGCACTCGGTCATCGAGATGATCGCCGCCTTGGCCGGCGCATACGCGTGCAGCGGCATCGAGCGCATGCCGGCGATCGAGGCGATGTTGACGATGCTGCCGCGTCGGCGCGCCACCATCCGCATGCCGAACGCCCTGGCCACGAGGTAGGCGCCGCGCTGGTCCACGCGCACGACCTCGTCCCAGTCGTTCATCGACAGCTGCTCCGGCGGGACGGGTACCTGGATCACCCCCGCGTTGTTGACCAGCACCTCGACCGGTCCGCACTCGGCCTCGACTGCCTGCACGCAACGCGCGACGGAGACCTCGTCGGAGACATCGACGAGGAAAGCGAGCCCGCCCACCTCGTGCGCGATGCCACGCGCCGTCTCGCTGCGGTCGAGCACCGCCACCCGCGCGCCCCGCGCGGCCAGCTCGCGACAGCATGCGGCACCGATGCCGCTCGCGCCGCCGGTGACCGCCACCACACCCTCTATCGATCCCGACATCGTCTACTTTCCTCTCCCGATGGGCCTACTTCACGCGTGCTCTACTCCACGAACTTCGGCATGATCCAGCGCGGCAACGCCAGGATCGCGTCCGGCAACAGGATCACGAACACGAGCACCGCCAGCATCGGCAACAGCAGCAGCACCGTGTCGCGGAACGCCTGACGGATCGTGATGCCGCCCAGCGAGGCGGAGATCAGCAGGCACAGGCCGTACGGCGGTGTAACCAGACCGAACGAGATGGAGATCACGCCGATGATCGCGAAATGCACCGGGTGCATGCCTACGCTTTCGGCCAGCGGCGCGAGGATCGTGCCGAGAATGATGATCGCGGGAATCGCATCGATGAAGCAGCCCACCACGAGAAAGCAGGCTGCCACGATGAAGCCGACGCTGGTCACGCCCCCGCCCATGCCGGCAACCATGTCGACGAACAGGCGCGGCACGTGGAAGTAGGCCAGCACCCAGCCGAACGCCGACGCCGTTCCCACACAGAACAGGGTGATCGCCGCGAACCGGGCGGATTCATAGAACACCCGCGGGACCTGCACCAGGGGAAGCGTGCGGTACACCAGCACGCCGAGCACCAGCGCGTACAACACGGCAACGACTGAGGCCTCTGTCGCGGTGAAGATTCCGCCGACGATGCCGCCGATGATGATCGCCGGCATCATCAGGGGGATGAGCGCACGCCCCAGCGCGCGCAGGAACTGCCCGCCCGAGGCGCGCGCGGTGATGGGATAGCCGCGGCGCCTGGCGTACAGGAGGACCGCGCCCATGAGAGACAGCGCGATCAACAGGCCCGGCACGACCCCGGCCAGAAACAGGCCGCCAATGGAGACCGAGATCACCCCGCCCCAGACGATCATCAGGATGCTCGGGGGAATGATCACGCCCATCACGGACGAACAGGCGGTGATCGCGACGGTAAAAGGCGCGTCGTAGCCCTCTTTCTTCATCGCGGGGATCAGGACGCCGCCCACCCCGGCCGCGTCGGCGGTGCTCGAACCCGAGATCCCAGCGAAGAGCATGCTCACCGCGACGTTGACGTGCGCCAGCCCCCCGGGCAGATGGCCGACGCTGGTGCGCGCCAGCTCGATCAGCTTGTCTGTGATGCCGGCGAAGTTCATCAGGTTCGCCGCCAGCAGAAAGAAGGGAACGGCCAGCAGGATGAACGAGTTGTACGACTTCATCATCTCGTTCAGAAGCAGGAAGGGCGTGAGCCGCGGATCGATGAAGAACACCGGCACGCACGCCAAACCCAGGGCGAACGCAACCGGCACACGGATGGCGATCAGCCCCGCGAAGATGCCGAAGAGCAGCAGCGCGGCTTCAGCGGCGCCCATGCGGATGCCGCCTCGCCAGCGCCAGGTCGTCGGCGATCTTCTCGACCAGGAACAGGATGAAGACGACGCCGGCCAGCGGCCAGGCGGCGTGCACGGCGAGCATGTTCAGGCCCGTCAACTCGGACGATTGCGCGTAGCCGAACTGCGCGAAGCGGATGCCGAAGCCGGCAAAGATCAGCGCGAGCAGCATCATCGCGCCATGCACCCACAGTCCCTGCAATGCCCTGGTCCTGGGATCCTCCGCGGGTTTCCAGATGTCCAGGCTGAAATGAGTCCCGTCGCGCACGGCGATCATGGCGCCGACCATGATTACCCAGATGAAACAGAATCGCGCGACCTCCTCGGTCCAGATGAAGTGCGGAATCTCCGGAGAGAAGCGCGATACGATCTGCAGCACGATCGGAACCAGCAGCAGCAGCATGAGTGCGGTCAGCGCGAAGCGCAGGACGCGATAGAGAAGTCGGTTGAATCGCCGCATCGGGGAGGCGTCAGCGCACGGCGTCGATGCGCGCGTAGATTTCCTCCGCGCCAACCTCGCGGGCGAAGGCCTGGCGCACCGGGGCCGTCAATTCCAGCAGCTTGTCTCGCTCGGCGAAGGTCACCAGCTGCAGCTTTCCCTCGGCTGCCAGTTGCTCCAGGAGCTTGCGGCTCTCGGTCGCCTCCAGCTCACGGCCGAAATCGGCGGCCTCCTTGCCGGCACGCACGATGGCAGCCTGCAGGTCTTCGGGCAGGCGGCGGAAGGTCTTGCCGCTGAAGCACAGCGGACGCACGCTGATCGCGTGCTCGGTCTGCGAGATGTGCGGACCGACCTCGTAGAACTTCATCTGGGCAATGCCGAACGCCTCGTTCTCGGCGCCGTCGATGACGCCCGTCTGGATCGCGTTGTAGACCTCGGCGTAGGCGATGACCGTTGGGGCCGCACCGATCGCCTGGAAGGTCTGCGTCTGGATCGGCGCACCCATGACACGCATCTTGAGCCCGCGCAACTCGGCCATGTCGTGGACGGGCCGGTTGGCGATCAGGTTGCGCACCCCGCCACCGGCATAGCCGAGCAGCATGACATCCGCGCGCTCGGCCACCTGGGCGGCGATGGGTGCGAGGAGGTCCGCCGCGAGCACCTTGCGCCAGTGGTCGTAGTCGCGGAACAGGAAGGGCATGTCCATCAGCGGCGCCGTGGGGGCGAAAGTCGACATGTGCGAGGGCGACACGATCGCGTAGTCGACCGAGATGCCCTGGTTCATGTAAGCAAAGTAGTCCTTCTCCAGACCGAGCTCGCTGTTGCGGTGGAGGACGAACTCGATCGGCTTGCCGTAGTACTTGCGAGTGAGCTCCTCGAACTTGAGCAGCGCCTGGTTGTAGGGGTGCTCGTCGGCGAACTGCACGGCGCCGTGCAAGGTGATGGTCTGTTCCGAACATCCGGCTCCGAACAGGACGAACAGCGCAAGCGCGCAAGCCATCAGTCGCGCCCGAGTAGGCGCCAACCCTCCAGCAATTCCAGCCATCGGTCTCCTCCTGCCGGCCACCGGCATCCGGCGCGCTCGGGGCGACGCTCGTGCCGCATGTGTCGGGTGGATGCTACATGGTCGCACGCTGCGGGAGAAGTACCGGGCTTAATGGCACGGAATCCACTGCCCGGGGAGTCGCCCGTATACTGATCGTCAGCGGTGACGCAGCGCGCATCCCGTTCACTCGCCCTCGAACCGCCATGCTCGACACTGAACTGCAACAGACAGACGCTCTGTTCGAACTGATCGACGCCGCCGTGCGCGAGATCCTCCGCCACGAAGATCCGGATCGCTTTCTGGACTGGATGCGCGCGAATGCGCGACGACTGCTCCCCGCGCAGTTCACCGACACCCCCGATGGCGGAGCCGCCGCAGCAATCTCTCTAGGTCGCGCGCTCTGGAACGTCACGCCGCTGCCTGCGAATCACTTCCAGCCGAAGTCGATTCCCGATCCCGGGAGGAACGATCCCTGTCCATGCGGCTCCGGTCGCAAGTTCAAGCAGTGCTGCGCCCAGCTGCCTCGTCTCGATGTCTTCACGACGGACGAGGTCTGGCCGATCCTGGTCTCGCGTTTGTCGCGCACACAGGTCGATGCGGCGGTATCGGCGAAGCGCATCCCTCCCGCAGCACTGGCCGCAGCCGCGCAAACCTATCTGGACGACGACATGCCGAACAAGGCCGCCGCGCTGCTCGAACCGGTGTTCGAGACTGGCATCGAGCGGCTGGATGAACGCTTCGAGGTCGCATTCGACCTGCTGTGCGATGTCTATGCCGAGCAGAGCAACGACCGCAAGCGTGAGCGCTTTGCCGAGCGCATCGCACAACAGGCGCGCGGACCGCTCGCTCGCGCCGCGTGGCTGCGTCTCGCCGCCATCCGCCACGATGCGGGCCGGATCGATGAGGCCTGGGACGCGATTCGCATGGCGCACCAAGCCGATCCTGGCGACCCGACCGTCGGCTTGAACGAACTGACCCTGCTCGTGGCCGAGAGGCGGCTGGACGAAGCCGCGGCCCGTGCCAAGTTCTGGGCGGCCAAGCTCAGCCGTGAGCAATACCCCGACGACGAGCTGATCGAAATGTTCCGCGCAGCGGCGCGAGACGGGCAGCGCAGGCCATCGCAGAGCAGCACCGCACCCGGCACCGCCGATCTGTTCGCAGAATCGCCGCACGCATCCGCCGCTGGCGGCGACGACGAGAATCCGATATTCACGTTGCATTCTCCCGAATCGCTCGCCGCGCTCGAGCAGGCATGGCACCGCGTGTTCCCCTGCGCCAAGCCGCTGCTGACCGATCCGGTGACTAACGACATCGAATCGGCGTGGACACCGGAGGCTCAGGCGGACTGGATTGCCTTTCTGGAACGACGCCCCGAAGCCGCGGACAGCCTGGACATCCTGGACGATGTCGCCGGCGCTGTGCTGCACGTGGAGTGGGAACTGCCGCAGGGCGCCCGGAGCGACCTGGCTGCGCGGATCGTCGATCGTTCCTGCGCGATTGTCGAGCGGGCCATCGAAGCGCATCCAGAGGCACTGCTGCCCTGGGCCGTACCGCAGAACCGCAGCGGCCTGCGCGCGCTCGCGCGGCGCATCGGGTTTGCACTCGAGGCAGGAGACAACGTGCGCATCTGCGAATGCGCAGATCTTATGCTCGGGCTCAACCCGGACGACAATCACGGATTCCGCGGACTGCTGGTCAACAGCTTCCTGCGGCGCGGGATGGACGCAGAGGCCACCGCCCTGGTCGGGCGCTACCCTCGCGATGCCTCACTCGAGATGCAGGCCGCTGCCATTCTCCTCGCCCTGCGTCGCGGCGATCTTCCGGCGGCAACCGCGTGCCTGCAGGACTTCATCGACAGCAATCGCCACGTGCTCGATTACCTGCTGCGCCCGAATTCCACGCCACCGAAGGGCACGGCTGACGGCAGCGTCATGCTTGGCAGTCGCCAGGACGCGTGGGAGTACTGCGAAGCGGCCCGCGATGTCTGGACCATGACCCCGGGCGCACTGGAGTGGCTTCGCAGGGCGAAACAGTCGATCCGCCAGCTGGAGGCAGAGCGAAAGGCAACCGGAGAGACGCGGGCGTCGAAGCGACGTTCGCGTCCGTCGTAGGTGAGTTCACAAACATTTCGCATCCCATTCGCGCAAGCACCAGTCCGAATGGACTAATCCGCACCCGCACTTAGCGCGAGCAGGTGTAACGCTGCGCGTGCAACCTGCCGAAACGTCAGCTTCCGCTGCCGTGCCCTCCCCGGGATGCGCGGCCGCTCACCAAGAACGACATCTCATGTCTCGTATCCACATCCGCATCGCCCCGCTCGCGCTGCCCGTCGCGGTAGCTGCCTCGCTCCTTTGCGCGCCCGCGTCGGCAGCGCTCGTCGTGACCAAGGCCAGCGACCTGGGCTTGCTGGGCGCGCCGATCACGCTGGCCATCGGGACAGCCTTCAACGACGGCAACCCAGCGATGCCCGGCATTCAGCTGAGTGGCGGAGCGGGCACGCTGCTCCCCGCCGACACGTTCTACGAAGGCTATGGCTTCCAGATCGACGGTGCGGCGTTCGGATCCATTGCCGCCTCCCTGAACCTTGGAGGTGTCTTTCAACTGTCGAACCTGCAGCTGAATCTGTACGAAGGAACGCTTGGCAGTGCGGCACCCGGGCCGCTCGGAGCGGGCGTGACTTCTCCCTGGGCATCCACCGCGCTCATCGCGACCGGCGTAGCCAATGGGAATGCCCAGGAGATCTCGTTCGTGGAATTGCCTGCAGGCGATTACGTCCTCGAGATCACCGGCAACATCGCCGGTACCAGCGGGGGTAGCTACGCCGGCACGATCAGTCTGCATCCGCTCGCCCCTCCCGAGGTCCTCCCCGTGCCCGAACCGGAAAGCATTGGGCTCGTCGCACTCGGGTTGCTCTCGCTCCTCGGACTCAGGCGCCGCCGGGCGTAACGCCGCACGCCCCTTCCCGTCGTGGTACGGTCTGTTCCAATGCGGACCGCGTCGCCAGTCGACGCTTGCGTCCGATTGCAACCACCATAGGAAGGACCACGCCGATGTCTACGGAACAAGTTGTCGATTCGCTCTGGGCCGCTTTCGGAAGCGGCGATTACCAGCCTGAACAGTGGAAGGGCAAGCTCACGGTCGAGCAGGCCTACCCGGTGCAGATGGGAATGCTGGCCCGCAAACTTGCCGGGGGTGAACAGCAGGCAGGCTGGAAGGTGGGTCTCACTGCCCCGCACATGCGCGAGATGTTCGCCAACCCCGACCCGGTGTTCGGTCATCTGCTCGCCTCCGCGCGCAAGGACTCCGGCCATCGCTTCGCGCACGCCACCCTGCGCAGTCCTGCGGTGGAGAGCGAGCTGATGATCACGTTGGGGAGCGATCTGTCCGGGCCTTCGGCCACCCCCGAGACCGCGCGCCGCGCCATCGCCTCGGTAGCGCCCGCGCTCGAGATCGTCGAACTCGGCCGCGCCGAGATGCGCCGCGACCTGGGATTGGCGATCGCCGACAACGTCTCCCAGTACGCCTTCGTGCACGGCGCGCCCGTGTCGCTCGGACCGGATCTGGACTTCGGTGCAGTACAGGCGAAGGTCGAGATAGACGGCGAGGTCGTCGCGGACGTGTTGGGCAAGGACGTCATCGACCATCAACTGCAGACACTCGCCTGGCTAGCCAACACGCTTCACCGCTTCGGCCGGAGCCTGCGCGCGGGAGACCGGATCATGACCGGCTCCTTCACCAAGCCGCTGCCGATCGGCGCCGGCTCTTCGGTGCGCACGACTTTTTCGGGGATCGGAACGGTGGAGGCGCGATTCGACTGAGCCAGTCCCCTGCCAACCGCATAACCACCCCGCCGCCTGCGGCGGCACCCCTACTTGGAAAGGAGGGGAAGAACAACTTGCCGACCTCGCCGGTTCCCCGCCTCTCACGAGGCGGGGTGGCGCGCAGGGCCGGGGCGGTGTGGGGTGATGCAAGAGCGCCTTCCCCTCACTTCTCCTTCTCGTCCCACGCATTGAGCATTCCGCGCAGCACGTTCACCTCCTGCGACTCGAGCATCGCACGCCCAAACAGCCGGCGCAGGCGCTCCATCACCCGCCCGGACTTGTCCCGGTCGATGAACGCGCTGCGCTCCAGGCTCGCTTCCAGCGCCCGGAAGAAGTGCTCCTTCTCTTCGTGCGTGGCGAGTGGGGTCTTGCTGTCGTAGCGAACCTGATTGCCGAGTGCCGCGTAGCGCAACTCGTGGGCGACGACCTGCACCGAAGCCGCGAGATTGAGCGACGAGAACGCAGGGCTGGTACCGATGCGAGCCACACGCTGGCAGCGCAGCACCTCCTCGTTGGACAGGCCCGAGATCTCGGTGCCGAACACGAAGGCGACCTCGCCTTCGGCGACTGCTTCCTGCATGGCGAGCTGCGCCGCCTCGCGCACGTCGAGCAGCACAGGCGAGAGATCACGCCGCCTGGCGCTAAGGGCAATCGCGAGGGTGACGCCTTGCAGCGCTTCGTCGAGTGTGTCGCACACCTCGACCGAATCCAGCATGTCTGCCGCGCCCGCGGCCATGAAGGTCGCTTCGCGATGCGGAAACTGCGAGGGTCGCACCAGGATCAGGCGCGCAAGGCCCATGGTCTTCAATGCACGCGCGGCGGCGCCGATGTTGCCGGGCTTGGTGGTGTGGGACAGGACGATGCGCACTTTGCGCAGATGCGCTTCGCCTGTGTCGTCGGTCTCGGTCATGATCATCCATCTGGCAGTGGAGGGTCACTGTAGCAAAGTGGAGCGATCTACCCTGTTTCACCCAGTTCCAGTTCCCCAGGGTCTGGCATTGCCGAAACGACGCCCGCAGGACGGCTACCGCTTGATGGGCTATGGTGCGTATCGTCCAACCGAAGGAGCACGACATGGAGTACCGCACGCTACCCGGCACCGACATGAAGGTGTCGAAGATTTGCCTGGGGAGCATGACCTGGGGCCAGCAGAACAGCGAGGCCGAAGCGCACGAGCAACTCGACTACGCGGTGAGCCAGGGCATCAATTTCATCGATACGGCCGAGATGTATCCCGTGCCGCCCAACGGTCAGACACAGGGCCGCACCGAGCGCTTCATCGGCACGTGGCTCGCGCGCCAGAAGCGCGATCGCGTGTACCTGGCTACAAAGATTGCGGGACCGGGCCGCCGGGACTGGATCCGCGGTGGGCGCACCGATCTGACCCAGGACATCATCGCCGAGGCAGTGGAGACCAGTCTCGAGCGTTTGCAGACGAGCTACATCGATCTCTATCAGATCCACTGGCCCCAGCGCAACGTCCCGATGTTCGGCGGCACCCAGTTCGATCCGGCGAAGGAGAAGGGCGGACCGCCGATCAGCGAACAGGTGGAAGGCATGGCAGCCATGATCGCAGCGGGCAAGATCCGCCACTACGGTCTGTCGAACGAGACGACCTGGGGCGTGTGCGAGTTCCATCGCGCGGCGAAGGAATTGGGCGTACCAGGTCCCGTCACGCTACAGAACAGCTACAGCCTGCTCTCGCGCAACGTGGACAACGACCTCGCGGAGGCGCTGTACCGCGAGAACATGTCTCTGCTGGCCTACAGCCCGTTGGCAGGAGGATTGTTGTCCGGCAAGTATCTGGACGGCTCGAAGCCAGATGGCGCACGATTCACGCTGTTCGATTCACTCGGCGCGCGCTTTCGCAAGGCGATCGTGCCGGAGGCGATCGACGCCTATGCCGCGCTGGCGAAGCGGCGTGGCATCACGCTGGTGCAGCTGGCACTCGGCTACGTCGCCAGCCGATGGTTCCTCGGCGCGTCGATCATCGGCGCGACGTCGATGGTGCAACTGAGGGAAGACATCGCGGCGGCGCAGTTCACCCTGGATGCAGAGACGCTGCGAGAGGTCGACGCGATCCTGCAGCGGTATCCGAATCCCGCTCCTTGATCGTCTCGCAGGAGATCGGATGGAATCCACCAACATCACCCACCTCGAACGGCGCAAGATCGAAGCGGGCGTGCTCGTGCCATTGCTGCAGGCCTTTCAGCGCGCGCTGGGCAACGAACGCGCGAACGAGATCGCACGCGAAGTCATCGTCGAACTGGCGCGAAAGGACGGCGAACGCTGGGCAGCCGCGCACGGTAACGACCTGGAGGCCATGCAACGGGTCAGCGGCATCTGGTCAGCGGGCGGGAGCCTGGAGATCGAGCCGGTGGCGCAAGGGCCGGATCGACTCGAGTTCAACGTCACCCGCTGCCGGTATGCGGAGTACTTCAAGGAGATGGGACTGCCCGAACTGGGCGCGTTGATCCACTGCAGTCGCGACTTTGCGATGGTGGAGGGTTTCAGCGAGGGAATAGCGCTGCAGCGTACGCAGACGATCATGCAGGGGGCGGCGTACTGCGACTTTCGGTTCCGGAAGAAGGAGCGGGGTTAGTTCAACGCGAGGATCCCTCGGCTTTGCCTCGGGATGACACCGGAGGGTGAGAGAACGCGCCGCAGCAGCACCCTACCGGTGTCATGTCGAACGCAGTGAGACATCCTCGCAGTGAAGATCGCCCGCTCGGGCCAAAGTGCAAAGGCACGCTATCCTATCGGCCTCTCCTCACCCCTCAGGAACCACCGTGCGCCTGGATGCAATCTCCATCGGTCGTAATCCTCCCGAAGAAGTCAACGTCGTCGTCGAAGTCCCGGTCGGTGGCGAACCGATCAAGTACGAAATGGACAAGGCCGCCGGCACTCTCGTCGTCGACCGTTTCCTCTACACCTCGATGCGCTACCCGGGCAACTACGGCTTCATCCCGCACACGCTGTCGGACGACGGCGACCCGTGCGACGTGCTGATCGCCAATCAGCGCGGGATCGTCCCCGGCGCCATCGTCGCGGTGCGCCCGGTCGGCGTGCTGAAGATGCAGGACGAGGCCGGCGGCGACGAGAAGATCGTCGCCGTTCCTGTGCCGCGACTCACCCGGCGCTACGAGCGCGTGCACGACTACCTAGACCTGCCCGACATCACGCTCAAGCAGATCGAGCACTTCTTCCAGCACTACAAGGATCTGGAGACCAGCAAGAGGGTGAAGGAGCTGGGCTGGGGCGATGCGGTCGAGGCGAAGCGGCTGATCGTGGAGTCGATGGAGCGGGCGAAGGCGCAGGGCGAATAACGCTTCACTGCTGGGACAGGAGCGGATTCCCTTCCGAGAACGCCGGCGTCAGCCTACCGCCTGCTCGACCACCTTGTCGCGAAGCAGTGCGTCGATGCACGATTGCGAGTAGCCGAGCACCTCCCGCAGCACCGCGCAGGTGTCCTCGCCTACCCGATGCGGAGCGGGACCTGCCGGAGGCAATGGCGCACCGTCCAGGTGGAACGGGGTGGCTGTCACCCGCACCTGCCCGCGCGCAGCGTGCGTGACTTCGGGGAACGCTTCGCGCTGCGCCAGGTGCGGATGCGCGACGACATCTTCCACCTTCAACATCGGCGCGCAGGGCACCCTGCCCTCCGCCAACACTTTCACGGCCGTCTCCACGTCGCCCAGCGTGTCCAGCCACTCCCGCAAGATCTCGGCGAGTGCGTCCCAGTTTCTGCGCCGGTCTATCGGTTCGGCAAAGCGCGGATCCTCAAGCAGGTCCGGGCGCTGCATCAGTGCCGTGAGGCGAGTCCACAGGTGCGGCGCCCCGGCAGTCTGCATGGCCACGTACCGATCCCCGATGCCGTGAACCAGCATGCCGGGACGCGGACCGCGCTGGACAGGTGCGCCGTTTAGCGCCGCGCCGAAAGTGATGTCGTCCGCCGCGATCAGACACTCGAGCATGGACACGTCGATGAAAGCGCCCTTCCCCATCCGCTCGCGGCGCAACAGTGCGGCGCAGATCGCCCCGAACGCATGCGTGCCGGCAAGGACGTCCGCCGCCTGAAGGTAGGCCGCGCGGGGTGGCGCCTCGCCGCCGCGTTCGAGATCCATGATTCCCGACATGGCGTTGACCAAGTGGGCGTAGGCCTGCATCCCGCTCAACGGACCGCTCTGGCCGAAGCCGGAAACGGCGCAGTAGACGAGGTCCGGCTTGACCTCGCGCATGCGTGGCTCGTCCAGGCCGTAGCGCTTCATCACGCCCGGCGAGAAGTTCTCCACCACCACATCGGCGCTGCGCACGAGATCCAGGGCGACCTCTCGCGCGCCCGGGTGGCCGAGGTCGAGCGCGATGCCCAGCTTGCCCACGTTCAGCCGCACGTAGTAGCTGCTCTGATCGCTGCGCCCCGGTTCGAGCTGGAAGGGCGTATAGCGGATCTCGTCGCCCTCGCCCGGACGCTCGATCTTGATGACGCGAGCACCGAGATCGGCAAGCAGACGCGTGCAGTAGGGACCGGCGAGCACGCGCGTGAAATCCACGACCGTGAGGCCCGCGAGGGGAAGATCCTCGGAAGGTCGTCCAGATCGCATGTGCGCCTGCGCGAAGCGAAGCCGGGTTGCCGGTCAGACCTGCGGGGCGGTCATCGCGTCGCCCGCAACGGTCGTGCGCCGCATGTCGCGCGGCTGTGTCTCGTCGAAGCGGCGCACGCGATGCATGGTCTGCCGGTTGTCCCACATGACCAGGTCGTACTGCCGCCAGCGGTGCGAGTAGACGAACTGGCGCTGCGTGGCGTGTTCAGTCAGATCGCGGATGAGGTCGAGCGCCTCGGGCACGGGCCAGTCCACGATGCCGCCGATGTGCGAGGACAGGTACAGAGACTTCCGCCCGGTCACCGGTTGGGTGCGCACCAGACGCTGACGGACCGGACGGAACATCTCGCGCTCGGCATCCGAGAATCCGGCGAAGCCCATCGAGCCGCGCGAGTATAGGAGGGAATGTTCGCACACCAGATCCTCGATCAGGGTGCGCATCTCCTCGTCCAGTGCGTCATAGGCGGCGCGCATGTCGGCAAACTCGGTATCGCCGCCCCGTGAGGCGGGCGCCGGCGCGGACAGGAGCGAATACTTCGCGGGCACGGCACGGTAGGAACTGTCCGAGTGCCACAGGCGATTGCCGAGGTTGAACATGCGCCGACGGTCGTCGCGTCCCAGCGGGCGGCCCTTCTCGTCGAGATTGGAGACGTCGATCATCCCGTCCTTGAGACGGTACTCGTCCGACTTCGTGATGTTTCCGCCTTGCGCGTGCTCGATGCCCCCGAATTTGAGCGTGAAGGCCATCTGCTGCTCGTCGCTGATTGCCTGGCCGTGGAAAACCAGAACTGCGTATCGGTCCATGCCGGCGTCGATGGCTGCCACGTCCTCGGCGCCCAGCGGCTCGCGCAGGTCGACGCCGGAAACCTCCGCCGCGAACGCAAGTGTCAGGGGGTGAAGGGTCACTGCCATGGATGTCTGCTTCCGGATGACTGGCGCTGTGCTCGCGCCCTGCGGACATCCTAGCGCAGATCGCGAAGCCAGGACGGTGCGCGAGTCGCCCCTGGCGCGCTACTCGACTATCATGCGCTACGTCGCTTCGAACACTCCTGCAAGCCGATGGCCGCCGACGAGGATTTCTGGGACGACCTGATGGGGCACCTCACCGAGGGCATGCTCGTTCCGGTGGTCGGACCCGACCTGCTGGTGATCCAGGAGGGCGCGCGCGAGGTATCGCTGTCCCGGCTGCTGGGCGAGAAGCTCGCCGCCCGCTACAAGGTCGAAGTCGCCTGGCACGACGGCGGCACGCTCGACGATGCGGTGCGCGCCGTGCTCGCGAGTACCGGCCGCGACAAGCTCGAGCGTCTGTATCGCGTCGTCAACGACGCGCTGCGCGAGATCGACCCTGCCCCGCCGGACGCGCTGCGCGCACTTGCACGTATCGCCGACCTGCGTTTGTTCGTCAGCACCACGTTCGATTCCCTGCTCGCGCGCGCACTGGACGAGGAGCGCTTCGGCGGCAAGCGACTCACCCAGGAGTTCTGGTTCGCGCCCAACCAGTCGACCGCCGCCCAGCAGGACAACGCACACGCCCCGAGTGCGGGCGCGGCGGTGTTCAAGCTCTTCGGCGAAGCGTCCTCGGTGCCCCAGTACGCGATCCACGACGAGGACATCCTGGAGTGGCTGCACGCGCTGCTGTCGGAGACGGCGCGGCTTCCCGACTGGGTGCAGCACCAGCTCAAGGAGCGCCCCCTGCTCCTGCTCGGCTGCCAGATGCCGGACTGGATCGGCCGGTTCCTGGTCCGCATGGCGAGCACCAATCGATTGTCCCTGGGCAACAAGCAGTTCTTCATCGTCGACAGCGAGCTGTCGGAGGATTCCGCCCTCGCCGCCTTCTTCCGTACCTACTGCAATCCCACCTGCATCCAGCTCGTCGACCAGGACCCGCGGAGCTTCGTCGCGGAGATGCTCGCGCGCTGGCAGGCGCGCCGGGGCACCGCAACCGCCGCCGCCACCGTCGCGGACGACGCCCCTGCGGCGGGTGCCGGCAGCATCTTCATCAGCTACGTGCGCGAGGACATCGAGGCGGCACGGCGCCTCGCCGCGGCGATCGCGCAGATCGGCGGCGACGTGTGGCTGGACGAGCGCCGCCTGCAGCCGGGCGATCGCTGGGAAGGCGAGATCCTGGCCAGCGTGCGCCGCGGTGTACGCCTGTTCCTGCCACTCGTCTCCCAACAAACCGAAGCGCGTGAGGAGGGCTACGTCTTCAAGGAGTGGGCCGAAGCGGTGGAGCGGGCACGCGGGATCCCGAACCGGCGCTTCATCGTCCCCATCGTCATCGATCCCGGCTACGACGGCAATCCCGGCGGCTTCCACAACATACCGGAAGCCTTCCGCGCGGTGCACTTCGGCCACGCACCGGACGGGCGTCCTGGCGAGGCGCTGCTCGACACTCTCGCCCAGGAGATCCGGGCAATGCGCCGCAGCGGGGACGCACGGTGAGCGCAGGATCGACGCACCTCGACGCGCAGAATCCCTGGCCCGGGCTGGATGCCTTCGACGAGGCCGGACGCAATTTCTTCCACGGACGCGACGAGGAGATCGCCGCGCTGCTGCGCAAGGTGCGCGAAGCGCCCCTCACCGTCCTGTTCGGCAAATCCGGCCTGGGCAAGACCTCGCTGCTGCGCGCCGGCCTGTTCCCGCGATTGCGGGACGAGCAGTTCTTCCCGGTGTACGTCAGGCTCGCCCTGCGTCCCGATGCGCCGCCCCCCGCACGGCAGCTGCAGGACCGCCTGGCCGAAACGCTGACGCAGGAGCGCATCGATGCGCCGCCGATGCGTGCGGACGAATCGTTGTGGGCGTACCTGCACCGAGCCGATCTCGAGTTCTGGAACGCGCGCAACTTCCTCGTCACCCCGGTGTTCGTAATCGACCAGTTCGAGGAGGTCTTCACCCTCGGCTCGAGGCTGGGCGAGGCGATCGACCGTTTGCGCAACGATCTCGGCGACCTCGCCGAGAACCGCATCCCGCAGTCGCTGATGTCGTCGCTGTCCGGTCCGGCCGCCGACGCCCTCCAGCTGCGCGCCATGCCTTACAAGCTGCTTCTGAGCCTGCGCGAGGATTTCCTGCCGGAGCTGGAGAGCTGGCGGGCTGCCATGCCCAGCCTCGCCAAGGTCCGCTTCCGGTTGCTGCCAATGCGCCCGGATCAGGCACTGGCCGCGGTCTCCGCCGCGCGCGAGATCGTCGACGAACCGGTCGCCCAGCGCATCGTGGACTTCGTCGCGGCCGCAGCCGGTACGCAGGCCGAGCGCGCAGGCCAGTCCGAGGTCGACACCGGCCAGGGAAGTGGGCAGCAGGACGGCGAAGTGGAGCCGGCGCTGCTGAGCCTGTTCTGCAGGGGACTGAACGAGGCGCGCAAGCGCGCCGGCAAGGCGAAGATCGATCAGGCACTGCTCGAGGGCGCGAAACAGACGATCATTGCCGACTACTACACCGGCTGCTTCGAGGGCATGCCCGACACGGTCGCTCGCTTCGTCGAGAGCGAACTGATCACCGAGAAGGGCTTTCGCAACAGCCATGCGCGCGACGATGCCGTTCCCGCGCACATGAGCGACGAGCAGTTGCAGCGCCTGGTGGACCTGCGCCTGCTGCGCATCGGGGAGTCCTACGGCGCGCAGCGCATCGAGCTGACCCACGACCTGCTCACACATGTCGTGCGCGAGACGCGCGATCGGCGCCGCGCGGCGGAACGAGAGGCCGCGGCGGCGCAACGTGCCGCCCTGGAGCGCGAAGCGTTGCAACGGGAAGCCCGCGAGCGTGAGCGGGCGATCGAGGCGCAGCGACAGAGGGAACGCGAGGAGCATCTGCGTGCCGAGGCGGCGGCTGGCCGGCGCTTCAAGTTCCTCGCAATGGGCCTGGCCGTGGTGCTGGTGGGCGCGGTTGCCGCGGCGGCCGTCGCCTACATGCAATCGCAAAGCGCCGAGCGCGCGCGCCTGGAAGCAGACCTGCAGCGCGCCGGCGCCGACGCGCAACGCCGACTCGCGCAGGAGCGGCTGGACCGCATCACCGACGGCCTGCGCATGAAGCAGGCCGTGTTATCCGGAGATCGAGCCCAGATTCGCTCGGCGCTCGCCGGCGAGGGCTTGAGCGCGGGCAACAGCTCGTCGATCCGCTTCACCGCCCGCGCCGACGACCTGGGTTACCGCAACCCGGCCGGGCAGCAGATCTACAAGTTCTCGCTCATGCCCGATCCTGCGGATCTGCAGCGGGCCAAGGAATCCGTCGCAGTGATCACCTATCGCATGGATCATCCGACCTTCCAGAACGCGCTGCTCGCCACCGGTCCGGAGCGCAATTTCACGGCGAGCTACTCCGGCTGGGGCTGCCTGCGCCAGGTGATCGCACTGATCGAGTACAAGGATCCGGACCGCCCACCCGAGCTGACGGCCTACGACATGTGCGAGGCGCTGGACTGGTAGCGCGGCACACCGCGCCACTATCCGCGCGCTACATCACGCCGCCCCCGTTGACGTAGACGATCTGCCCGGTCATGTAACTGGCCGCGTCTGACAGCAGGAACAAGACGACCGAGGCGATCTCCTCCGGCTCGCCCATGCGCTGCATGGTGATCGACTGCAGGAAACCCTGCGCCCGCTCTGGTCCGAGGGCATCGAGCGACTGCTGCAGCATGTCGGTGCGGATCGGTCCCGGGCCGACGCCATTGACGCGGATTCCGTGGCGGCCTTCTTCCTTGGCCAGGATGCGGGTGAAGGCTTCCAGGCCAGCCTTGGACACCGCGTACACGCCATAGCCCGGGGGCATGCGCTGCGTCACGTTGGAGGACAGGTTGATCACGTGTCCGCCGCCCTGCCTGCGCATGACGGGTACGACCGCGCGTGCCAGGCGGTAGGGCGCCGTGAGGTTGACCTCGAGCACGCGCGTCCAGTCCTCGTCCTTCAGATCCGCGAAGAACACATTGGGCACGTGCACGCCGGCGTTGTTCACCAGCACGTCGATACGTCCGCAAGCACTGACGGTGTCGGCGACGAGCTTGTCGATCTGCTCGGCACGCCCGACGTCGCACTGCAGTGCAAGCGCCTGATGGCCGGCCTTGCGCAGTTCCTCGCTCAGCGCCTCGGCCTCGTCGCGCTTGGACTGGTAGGTAAAGACCGGTCGATAGCCGTCGTTCGCGAGGCTGCGCACGATCGCCGCGCCGATGCCGCGCGACCCGCCCGTGACGAGGGCGACCTTGTTGTCTGCCATGTCTGTCCTCCCTTGGATCGAGGGAGAATGCTAGCGTGGATGCGTCACGCGGTCTGCCCGCCGCACGAACTCCCCGCCCCGGCCGTGCAACCGAAGCAGTGCCGCGCGGTCACGATGCAGCGCCGATGCCACGCGTCCTCGTCGAACGCCGCGATGTGCGCGCCCTCGCCGACCAGTTCCAGATCCAGCATCTGGTTGAAGTCGCAGTCGTACAAGCGCCCATCCCAGCCCACCGATAGCGTGTTCCGGCACATCACTCCGTCCAGCGCGGTGGGATTGAACGCGTTCACCAGGCGTTCCATGTACGCGTCGAGATTGCCCGAGTTCTCCAGCCACTCCAGAAAGCGCGAGATCGGCATGTTGTTGAGCACGAACAGCCGGTCGAAGCTCACCCCGAAATTGCGCTGCAGCGCTTCCCGCCACTCCCGCTCCAGCGTCGATTGCGACGCCCCGAGAAACGCCCCCGCCGGGTTGGACACGAGCGTCAAACGCCGCTTCGGATCGCCCTGTCCGTAGCCGGCCGTGTTCAGGCGGCGCAGGGCCTCGATGGATCGCTCGTACACGCCCTCCCCGCGCTGGGCATCGGTATTCGGCCGCCGGTAGTGCGGCAGCGAGGCCACCACCTCCACCCCGCGCTCGGCGAACCAGTCGATGAGCCCTGCATTGCGCCGAAGCAGCAGCACTGTGAGGTTGCAGCGATCCATGACGTGCTTGCCCGAATCGACGGCTGCCTGCACCACGTCGAGGAAACGCGGGTGCAGTTCGGGCGCACCGCCGGTCAGATCGACCGTGTGCGCCCGGCTGCGCTGGATCGCCGCGATCGTGGCATCAACCACACTGTCCGCCATCATCGCATCGGTGCGATCCGGTCCGGCATCCACGTGGCAGTGGCGGCAGGTCATGTTGCACAGCTTGCCCAGGTTCACCTGGAAGATCTCCAGGGTGGCCGGACGCAACGGGCCTGCCATCGCCTCGAACTCGATGCGCACCCCGGCACGCTGCAGCGGCACCGCGGCCAGCGTGCGCAACTGTGCCTCGGGCGCTGCAAGCGGCAACTGGCGTCGCCGGAGGCTGGCGGCCGCGCGCGGGGTGGAGTCACGCAAAGCGAGATCCTCGGCCACCTCGCCCAGCCCGACGGGAATCGTCACCGCATCCATCTACATCCCCAATGCGCCGGCCTTCTCGCGCATCTGCATGCCGTGAACCAGTGAGGCGCCCCCGCGGATGGCGACGGCGACGTGCAACGCCTCGGTCATCTGCTCGAAATCCGCACCCTTCTGCTGGCAGTCCTGCGTGTAGGCATCGATGCAGTAGGGACATTGCACCGCGTGGGCGACCGCCAGGGCGATCAGGCTCTTCTCGCGGGCAGTCAGTGCGCCATCGGCGAACACCGAGGCGTAGTAGTCGAAGAACTTCTTGCCCAGCTCGGGGCTGCCGTCGGCAATCTTGCCGAACTCGGTGAGGTGCTGATTCTTGTAGTAGCTTTCCAATGCGGTCTCCACTAGATCGATGTCCTGCCGGCTCGCGCGCGGGCCAGTCAGTTCCTTGGTCTCGTACGGACGGCACACAGTTCCGGATGCAACCGCCGCCGTGCATGTGCCGTGTTCGCTACCATTGGCACGCATCAGCCGGTCCCGGCTGCCTCCGCCCGCCCTTGTATCATGGAACGTCGCATCGCCCACCTGGACATGGACGCGTTCTACGCGTCGGTCGAGCTGCTGCGCTACCCGCAGCTGCGCGGCCTGCCGGTGGTCATCGGCGGCCGCCGCCGGGGCTCGACAGGCGAGGCTTCGGATTTCCCGCGGCTGCGCGATTACGTCGGCCGCGGCGTGGCGACCACCGCCACCTACGAGGCACGAAGCTTCGGCGTCCACTCCGGCATGGGGCTGATGAAGGCTGCGCGGCTGGCGCCCGATGCCGTGCTCCTTCCAGCCGACTTCGAGGAATACGGACGCTACTCGCGCCTGTTCAAGGCGGCCGTGGCCGAGATCGCGCCGCAGATCGAGGATCGCGGCATCGACGAGATCTATATCGACCTCACCCAGCTCGCCGGCGAGAGCACCGAACTCGCCCGTCGCATCAAGGACAACGTGCGCCGCGCGACGGGACTGACCTGCTCGATCGGCGTCACGCCAAACAAGCTGCTGTCGAAGATCGCCTCCGAACTCGACAAGCCGAACGGCATCACGGTGCTGCACGCCAGCGACATCCCCGCGCGTATCTGGCCGCTCGCCGTGCGCAAGATCCACGGCGTGGGGCCGCGCTCGGGCAGCAAGCTCGAGGAATTGGGCATCGATACCATCGGCGCCCTTGCCCACACGCCTCTGGAGCGCCTGCGCGAGCACTTCGGCGAGCGCCAGAGCCGCTGGCTGCTGGATGCGGCCAATGGCCGCGACGATCGCCCGGTGGTGACGAGCCGCGAGCCGAAGTCGATCAGCCGCGAGACCACGTTCGAGCGCGACCTGGACGCGGTGCGCGACCGCGCAGAGTTGTCCCGCCTGCTGGTGAGCCTGTGCGAGCGCGTCAGTGCCGATCTGCGCCGCAAGGGCTACCTCGGTCGCACCATCGGCGTGAAGCTGCGCTACGCCGACTTTCGTATCGTCACGCGGGATTCGACCCTGGAGGCGGCCACCGACGATCCCGCTGCAATCCTCGCAGCCGTGCGAGAGTGCCTGCGGCGGGTGCCGCTGGATCGACGCTTGCGGTTGCTGGGGGTACGCGTGGGTACGCTCACGAGCGATGCCGTTAGTGTGCCATGTGACACAACGCCTTCGACACTTGGTCTGTTCGAACGCTGAAGCGCACGGGGAGGATTGCTCGGTTCGCACGGCGGGTCCCTCGCTTTCAGCTCGGGATGACACCGGTTATCAACCCCGGTGTCATTCCGAGCGAAGCGCGAGCGAAGCGAGGAATCCTCGCTTTGCAGTCTTACACTGCCGCCCTCAAGCCTCCTCGCTGCCCGTCGCCACCTTACCGAACCACTCCTCGACGGTGATGATGCCCCCGGCTTGCTCGGCCTTGCCCTGGTCTTTCGCTGCCAAGCTCGGCTGGACGATGTCGATGCGCTTCCAGCCGGCGAGCGGCGTCTCGCACGCCTTGCGCGGCACGTAACGCGACTCCTTCACCTTCTCGTAGCGGTGCACATAGCGCGGACAGTTGGGCCAGGCCGCATCCACGCTCACACGCACGATGCCCTGTGCCTCGTGGTAGTCCATCATCAGCGGGTCGTTCATGTCGACCCGCGCCGTCCCCTGCAGGCGCAGGCGGTAGGGCGTTACGAAATCGATGAAGAGCATGCCGATCTTGGGATTGTCGGCGATGTTCCCCCACGAATAGAACATGCCGTTGCCGTCGTAGAGCGGAAAGGCGATGGTGCCGCCGTCGACGACACGCACGAAGCCCGGGGCTCCGCCCTTGTACGAAACGGTCGGCTGGCCCTTGTGGTCGACGGTCGACAGGAAGAACATGTCCCGCGACTCGATGAACGCCTTGGCGTTCTCGTCGATCTCCTTGACGATGAAGCCGCCCTCGAGCAGGTCCGCCAGCCGTCGCGTGTCGAACTGATCCTGCAGCGACCGATGGGTTGCGCTGTACACGTTGCTCATTACTCTCCTCCGGGTTTCTGGTCTAATGATCGTGCGGGCAGCGGGAGCATTCCGACGGCGCGCGAGGCGATCCTAGCAGATCGCCGGTCTGCCAAGGATTCCCGCGTCGGCAACCGAGCCATCCCGGGGACATCGAATTCCATGAACGACAAAGACGATCGGAGCACCCGCGGACCGGTGCACACGATGACGGCGGACGAGGTGCGCGCACGCGTAGGCAGCGAACTGGGCGTGAGCGACTGGATCGAGATCGACCAGCGCACCATCGACACCTTCGCCGAAGTCACCCGCGACCGCTACTTCATTCACATCGATCCGGCGCGCGCCGCCCAGACCCCTTTCGGCGGCACCATCGCGCACGGCTTCCTCACCTTGTCGATGCTGGCGCACATGGCGTATCAGGTCTGCCCCGGCATCGCGCGCACCAAGACACAACTCAACTACGGATTCAATCGCATCCGTTTCGTCGCCCCGGTTCCGGTGGACGCACGCATCCGAGGACGCTTTCTGCTGAAGGACTTCTCGGCCAATTCGGATCGCTGGCAGGCGATCTACGACGTCGTCGTCGAAATCGAAGGCAAACCCAAGCCGGCCCTTGCGGCAGAGTGGGTGGCGGCGGGGTTGTTCGAAGACCCCGAGTGACAGCGCACTCTGCGCTCTGCCCGGAGTGCAGGCACACCGGTTGCGAACGATCGTACATCCAACGGACGGAGGTACGACAAATGGAACTGAAGAGAACGTTACTCAGTGCATCCCTTATATCCGCGCTCGCCTTTGCCTTCGGCGCTTCGGCGCAGAATGTGAGCGAGGGCGAGATCGACCAGACCACGGGTCAACCCACGCAAGCAGAGCAAGGCGGACAGGCGAACAAGAACGAGCTGAAGGACCGTACCGCTCAGGAGAATCCCGGCCAGGATGCGCCGAGCGCCGCAACCGATCCTCAGGATCCGAACGCTCCGGCTACCGGTGAAACCACTGGCGAAGGGCAAGGCGTGAGGGAATCCGGCGGTGAGGCAGGTGCGGGCACGCACCAGAATCAAGGTGGCGATCCCACCCGGGGCACGTCGGGACATACCGGTACTGACTCGGGCTCGAGCACCGATATCCCGTCACAGCAATCGCAGTAGAAGTACCAGCGGGCGTTCACGAGCGAGGATTCCTCACTGCGTTCGGAATGACACCGGTGGTGCGTCGGGATCCCGCCTTATCGGTGTCATCGTGAGGCGAAGCCCCCAACACGGTGTCATCCCGAGGCGAAGCCCCCCATACGGCGTCATCCCCCGGGGGCCCCCACGGTGTCATCCCGAGGCTAAGCCGAGGGATCCTCGCTCTGATTCATCCACTGCGAGGATCACTGCGTTCGGAATGACACCGAAGCCGCGCCTAGTCAGGCAGCGCGAACACCTGAATCAAATCCCCCTGCTTGAATCCGAACAGCTGGTTTCCACCCGCAGCGACCGCCACGTACTGGCGTCCGTCGACCCGATAGGTAACCGGCGGCGCATTGACGCCCGCACCGCAGTCGAACTGCCACAGCAACTTGCCCGTCCGTGAGTCGTAGGCGTTGAACATGCCGCTGCCCTCACCCATGAACAGCACGTTACCGGCCGTGGCGAGCACGCCCCCGACCAGCGGTTCATCGGTCCGCACCTGCCAGCGAATCTTGCCGCCGGCCTGCGTGTCGATCGAACTGAGTAAACCCCAGCGCTCGGCCTCGGCAGGTTCGAGCGACGTGTAGCGCACCGCGGGCTTGTGCCCCTTGGCAGGAATCTCCTTCACGGTGTAGCGCATCGGCCAGTGCATGGCGGCGACATACGCGAGACCGGTCCGCGGATCGAGCGCAACCGGCGACCAGTTCGCCCCGCCGGCTCCTCCGGGCGCAATCACGATGCCGTCGGACGTCGGACGCCGGAACATGTTGGAATGCGGCACGAACGGCTCCGACTTGTACAGCAGGCTGCCGTCGCGCCGGTCGAGGACGTAGAGCCAACCGGTCTTGCCGGCGTGCGCCAGCGCGGGAATGGTCGCACCGTCCTTTTCGATTTCCAGCAGCACCGGCGGGCTGGCGACGTCGTATCCCCACAGATCGTGGGGCACCACCTGGTAGTGCCACTTGATCTCACCACTCGACGCATCCAGCGCCACGATGGACACCGTGTACAGGTTATCGCCGGGGCGGGTGAGATCGTCCATCTGCGGCGATGGATTGCCGATGCCCACGAACAGCGTGTTGGTGTCCACGTCCAGCGCCGGCGTGGTCCACGCCGAGCCGCCGCCTCGCCGGGCTGCGTCCGGATATGTCGCCAGTGCCGCCTTCTCGGCCGCGATGTCGCGCTCGAGCTTCTCGCCGTCGGGCGTGCGCTCGCGGAACCGCCCTTCCCATCCCGTCTTCGGCGTGGAATCGAACTGCCAGACGCGCTTGCCCGTTGCGGCGTCGAATGCAGCGTAGAAGCCCGCCCGCTGGCTCTGCCCCGCGATGCCCACCACCGCGCCCAGGGGCGCACCCTCGCGGTCCGAATCGAGGTGCAGCCCATACCCCACACCGGTGATGCCGATGATCACCTTGCCGTCGACCACCAGCGGCGCCATGCTCGCGCCCACCCCGGTGGTCCCGGTCACGCGACTGTTGCGCAGCGGATCGTCGGCGCCAAGCTGATCGGTCTTCTCCGCAGCGCCGCCTAGTTCATCGACCAAGGGCACGTCCCAGACCACATTCCCGGTCGCCTGGTCGAGCGCGATCAGGCGAGCGTCGACCGTCCCCATGAAAACCTTCCCGCGCGCGACCGCGACGCCGCGGTTGGCCGGTCCGCAGCACATCTTCTTGGTGCGCCGCTCGTGCTGGTAACGCCACAGCTGCCTGCCGTCGCGCGCATCCAGCGCCACCACGTGATTGAACGGCAGCGAGACGTACATCACGCCGTCGACGACGATGGGCGTGGCCTGAAAAGTGGATTGGATGCCCGTTCGGTACGACCAGGCGGGTGCCAGGCCCGCGACGTTCGCCGCATCGATCTGCGTGAGCGGCGAGTATCGCTGATTGGTGTAGTCGCGCCCGTAGGTGAGCCAGTTGGACGGCTCCGTATGCGCATCGCGCAGCCGCTGGGTGTCGACGCTGCCGGACTGAGCGTTCGCCAATGCCGTACTGAGAACCAGAACCGCCGCAATGCCGAGTCGTTGCATGAGCACCTCCTTCAGCCGCGCATGCCTGCGAACGCCGCCGCCATGGCGTCGGTGATTGCCTGGTCCTCGGCGGCGGCCAGACCGCTGATGCCGATGGCTCCGACCAGATTGCCTTCCGCATCCTTCAAGGGCGAGCCGCCGGGCAAGGCAGTGATCAACGGATCGCAGAAATAACTCGCCTGGATCTGCTCGCGATGCAGTCGCGCGAGAAACGCTTCCGTGGTCACACCCATGCGTGCGGCCGAGTACGCCTTGCCCTGCGAAATCTGCACGCTGCGCACCGGCGCCCCCGCCATGCGCGCGAACGCCATCAGGAAACCCTTGTCGTCGCACACCGCGACGCAGATCGGCCGCTTGTAGTCCTGCGTTGCCTTCGCCATCGCCTGCGCAGCCAGCGACTGCGCGATGTCGAGCGTCAATTGGGGCATGGAAGTCATTGCCTCTTCGAGGAGTTGGAATGCGAGGCAAGAATGACATAATCGCCTGCGTCCCGCAGATGCCCGATGGCCATCACCGTCCACCGCAATGCAGCAACCACACCTCACTGAAGATGGCTCGCAGCCCGGTCCCCTGGCCGGTATCCGCGTGCTCGACCTGTCGCGCTTCATCGCCGGACCCTACTGCGCCATGCTGCTCGGCGACATGGGTGCCGACGTGGTGAAGGTGGAACCACCCGAGCGCGGAGAGAACAGTCGCGGATTCGCGCCTTTCGTCGGGGGCGAAAGCCTCTACACCATGGTGTTCAACCGCAACAAGCGCAGCCTCGCGCTCGACCTGCGCAGCGACGCGGGCAAGGATACCCTGCGTGCGCTGCTCGAGCAGGTCGACGTGCTGGTGGAGAACTACGTCCCGGGCACGCTGGAGAAGATGGGTTTCGGCTGGGACGTGCTGCACGCGATCAATCCACGGCTGATCCTGACGCGCATCTCGGGGTTCGGACAGACCGGCCCGCTCGCTACCCGCCCCTGCTTCGACGTGATCGCGCAGAGCATGAGCGGCCTGATGGACATCACCGGCGACCCGGCAGGCAAGCCGACCATGGCCGGCACCTACGTGGTGGACTATTCGACCGGGCTGTATGCGGTCATCGGTACGCTCGGTGCGCTGCAGACGCGCACGCGCACGGGCAAGGGACAGATGGTCGACGTGGCCTTGCTCGACTCGGCCATGTCGATGCTCATGACCGCGATCCCCGAGCAGCTGCTGCTCGGCCGCACCATGACGCGGCACGGCAACCGCGACCGCTACACCGCACCGGCGAACACGTTCCCGACCCGCGACGGCGCCTGGGTCCACTTCGCCGCGGTCGGCGAGCCCATGTTCCGCGCGCTCGCCGAGGCGATGGGCGCGCCGGAACTTTGCCAGGATCCACGCTTTCGCGACAACGCGACGCGGCTCGAGCACGCCGATGCGCTGGAAGCACTCGTCGGCGCGTGGACCTCGCGCCTCGACGCGGACGAGCTGGTCGGCATCCTCCAGCGCATCGGCCTGCCCTGCGCCCGCGTGGCGCGCATCAGCGATCTCGTCGCCGACGAGCAGATCGCCGCGCGCGGCGGCATCGTGACGATGCAGCATCCCAAGGCGGGCAGCGTACCGATGCAAGGGTTCGCCGTGCGCTTTACCGAATCGCCGATGCGGCTACGCCATCCCCCGCCCCTGCTCGGTCAGCACACCGAGGAGGTGCTGGCCGAATGGTTGGGCAAGACGAACGAAGATCGGAAACCATCATGACCGTGCGCACCCTGCTCATCGCGAACCGGGGGGAGATAGCCATCCGCATCGCTCGCGCGGCGGCGGAAATGGGCATCGCCTCGCATACCGTCTTTTCTGAGGACGACGCGGGCTCGGACCACGTGCGCAAGGCGGACGTCGCCCACCCGCTGCAGGGCCAGGGGCCGGCCGCCTACCTGGACGTCGCGCAGATCGTGCGCATCGCCCGGACAGCGGACTGTGACGCCATTCACCCCGGATACGGCTTCCTCAGCGAGAACGCCGCCTTCGCCCGCGCGTGCGGGGAGGTCGGAATACGTTTCGTCGGGCCGTCGGCCGATGTGCTCGACGTGTTCGGCGACAAGGGCAAGGCGCGCGCGCTCGCGGTCGAATGCGAGGTGCCGGTGTCGCCCGGCACCTATCGCCCCACCACATTGGACGAAGCGCGCGAGTTCCTGCGCTCGCTCGGCGCGCACGGCGCACTGATGATCAAGGCCATTGCCGGTGGCGGCGGGCGCGGCATGCGCCCGGTGCGCAGCGAGGCGGAGCTGGAGTCCGCGTACGATCGCTGCCGCTCCGAAGCGTTGCAGGCGTTCGGCAACGGCGAGGTGTATGTCGAGCGAATGTTTCCGCTGGCGCGCCACATCGAGGTGCAGGTCATCGGCGACGGCAGCGGCGAGGCCACGCATCTTTGGGAGCGCGAGTGCAGCCTGCAACGCAGCCGCCAGAAGCTGGTGGAAGTGGCGCCTGCGCCGGGCCTGCGCGCGAACCTGCGGGACCGGCTGCTCGATGCGTCGCTGCGCATGGCACGGCAGGTGGAACTGGACGGCCTGGCGACCTTCGAGTTTCTGGTCGAGCAATCCGGCACGGACGACGCCGAGTTCGTCTTCATCGAAGCCAATCCGCGACTTCAGGTGGAGCACACGGTGACCGAGGCGGTCACCGGCGTCGATCTCGTGCGCACCCAGCTCGAACTGGCCAGCGGACGCTCGCTCGAGGATCTGCAACTCGTGCCCTGGAGCATCCCGGCGCCGCGCGGAATGGCGATGCAGCTGCGCGTGAACGCGGAGTCGATGTCGGCCGACGGCTCGGTGCGGCCCGCCGGCGGCATGCTGCAGGCCTTCGATCCTCCCGCCGGTTTCGGCGTACGGGTGGACACCTGCGGCCACACCGGCTTTCGCAGCAATCCGCGCTTCGACTCGCTGCTGGCGAAGGTGATCGTGCACACGGCCACAGCCGATCTGAGCACTCTCGCTGCGAAGGCGCGCCGGGCGCTGGCGGAGTTTCGCATCGAGGGCATCGCCTCCAACCGCGATTTCCTGCTGAATCTGCTGGGGCATGGCGAGTTCCTCGCCGGTCGATGGCACACTCAGCTGATCGAGTCGCAACTCGCCGCGTTGTGCGAACCGGGCCGGCACCAGCGCTACCACGCGCCTGCATCTACGGTCAGCACGGCGGATGTCCCGGCTGGCGATCCGCTCGCAGTCCTCGCGCACGGTAAGCGCGATGCGCAGCGCCCCGGAACGCCGGAACCCGATGCGCCGGCCGGAAGCCAGGCCGTGACCGCCGGCATCACCGGCGCGGTCGTGAGCCTCGACGTGCAGCCCGGCCAGCGCGTGCGGCGCGGGCAGCAGCTTGCGGTGCTGGAGGCGATGAAGATGGAACATGCTCTTGCCTCGCCCTTCTCCGGGATGGTGCACGCCGTGCGGACCGCGGTGGGCGAGACGGTCGTCGAGGGCAGCGCATTGATGTGGATCGAAGTCAGCGACGACGACGGCGCCAGTATCGAGGCGGTCGACACCATTGCGCCGGACCACGTCCGCAGCGATCTCGCGGAGCTGCAGCGACGCCGCGCATTGACGCTCGACGACGCGCGGCCCGAAACCGTCGATAAGCGCCACAAGCTCGGCATGCGCACGGCGCGCGAGAACATCTCGGACCTGTGCGACCCCGGCAGCTTCCATGAGTACGGCGCCTTCACCGTTGCCGCCCAGCGTAGCCGGCGCACGATGGAGGATCTGATCGCACGCACGCCCGCAGATGGCCTGGTGATGGGCATCGGGCGTGTCAACGGCGACGTATTCCCCGATGCGCAGGCGCGCTGCGTGGTCATGTCCTACGACTACACCGTGCTCGCGGGCACGCAGGGCAGCAAGAACCACGAAAAGAAGGACCGCATGTTCGAACTGGCGGCGCAGTGGAAGCTGCCGCTGATCGTGTTCGCCGAGGGCGGCGGCGGACGTCCGGGCGACACTGACTTCATCACCGCGGGCTGGCTGCACATCAAGGCCTTCTCCCTGTTGCCCAAGCTCAGCGGGCTGGTGCCGATGGTCGGAATCGTCGCCGGCCGCTGCTTCGCCGGCAATGCCGTGGTCGCAGGATGCTGCGACGTGATCATCGCCACCGAGAAAGCCTCGCTGGGCATGGGCGGCCCAGCCATGATCGAAGGCGGAGGGCTGGGCGTGTTCCATCCCGACGAGGTCGGGCCGACGTCGGTGCAGCGGCGCAACGGCGTGATCGACATCGTGGTCAGCGACGAGGCCGAGGCGGTTCGCGTCGCCAAG
>CAYLTE010000018.1:0-3866 GCA_964386195.1 uncultured Burkholderiales bacterium
CCGCCGCCTGCGGCGGCACCCCTCCTTGAAAAGGAGGGGAAGTGTGTAGGCAGTCTTCCGCACCTGGACAGGCGCAAGACTGTCCGCTGCCTTCCCCACCTCTCACGAGGCGGGGTGGCGCGAAGCGCCGGGGCGGTGTGGGGTAGCGGCCTCACATGAAGCACGACAACGACTGAACCAGGACCCACGACCATGCGCATCGGTATCAACACCATGTCCTTCATGTGGCGCGCGAGCGCCAGGGACGCCCTGGAGACGCTCGCCCGCGCAGGCTATCGCCGCTTCGAGATCATGGCGCAGCCGCCGCACTTCGATCCGACGATGAGCGCGGCGGACGCGCAGGCCTTCGCCCGCTTCCTCCGTGACGCCGGGCTGACGGTGGAGTCGATCAACCTCCCCAGCCTGGACCAGAACATGGCGAGTGCGTCGCGCGAGATGCGGGCCTACTCAGTAGGTCTGTACGAACGCGTGATCGCCATCGCGCAGACCATCGGCGCCGAGGCGATCATCGTCGTCACCGGCCGCGTCAATCCGCTGATCGCCCCGCCACGCGCCGACGTCGAGAGCTGGTTCGGAGACGGTTTTGAACAGGTCCTGGGCATGGCAGAGCGCGCCGGCATCTCCCTGCTGCTCGAGAACATCCCCATCGGCGTCTACGCCACCGCCCAGGGGATGATCGACTTCGCCAGCCGCTTCGATTCCCCGCGCGTCGGGATCTGCTACGACATTGCGAATGCGCACTTCATCGGCGAGGACGTGGCAGCCGGCGTGCACACGTTGAAGTCCCGCCTGGGCATCGTGCACCTGTCGGACACGAACCGGGACAAGTGGCGCCACGATCCGATCGGGATGGGAAGCTGCGACTTCGCCGGTTTCGCAGGAGCGCTACGCGACATCGGATACGACAAGTCGTCGATGCTGGAGATCGTCGCCGACGAAGCGGTGGAAGAAATCGTGAAGAGTCACCGCAAAGCCAGTCAGTGGGGTTGGGCAAGCACGCCTTCGGCGTCGTGACGTCTACGCCGGGGAACTGCTCGCTGTCTCCCGGCAACCCGGGTCGAAACCCCACCACGCACATACCGCGTCTCCCATGACGAGCCGCTTGTCATCGTCGGACAGCCACGCCATCTCCTCGGTGAACATGGCGATGCACTGCGCCCACGAGATCGGCATCTTGGTGATGTCGGTGCCCCAGAACATCCGCCGAGGGCCGAACGCATCGAAAACCCGGCACGCGTAGTCCTGCATGATCGGAAACGGATACGCCTGTGCCGAATACCCGGGTACGCCGGTCGCCTTGACCGCGACATTGGGATACTTCGCCAGTGCGAGCAGGTCGGGCATGTGCGCCATCGCCGCATCGTCCTTAAGGGTGGTGTTGCCGCCGCGCCCGCCGAGATGGTCGATGGTCAGGCGCAGACCGGGGTGCCGCTGTGCGATGCGGCCGACGTCGAGCAGCCAGTCCGTGGCGAGCATCGCGATCGGGACGCCAGCATTCTCCGCCGCAGCCCATAACCAGTCCAGCGAACCGTCGGCCAACCCGCGGCCCTGCTCGCCCAGGAGGACATAGCGCAGACCGAGCATGCCCGGCTGCGCACGCCAGGTCGCCAGCCGCTCGCGCGCATCGGCCGCACCAGGCGGCAGCTCGGCCATGATTGCGAAGCGCCCGGGATAATCGCGCACGGCCGTCAACGCCATGCTCGTGGCGCCGGGATCCCAGGGCGGCGGGTGGATCACTGCCGCATCGACGCCTGCCTCGTCCATCATCGCGATCGCCTCACCCGCGGTGAAAGACGTCACCTGACGATGCGCGAGGTTGGTGGGCAGACCGCTGCCCCAGATGTGTATCTGTGCGTCGACGATTCGCATCGACGCACCTTACCATCGACGAGCTGCTCCTTCGTGAAAAGCGGTCCGTTCCGGTTGGCAAAGCGACCGGTCGACTTTGCTACCATCCCGTACTGCTTGGATGTCGCACCCGGAGACATCGCTTCCTGGCACACCAGAGTTCCGCTATGCCAAAGTCACCGCGCACACGGATCAGCCTGGCCAAGCTATCCAGACCCCGTCTTCACGAGGCACTCCCTCGAGGCCCGCTGTTCGCCAAGCTCGATGAGCTTCGCACGCGTGGCGCGATCTGGATCGATGCACCGCCCGGCGCGGGCAAGACATCCCTGGTGGGAAGCTGGCTCGATGCGCGCCAGATCGAATCGGTCTGGTATCAGGTGGATGCAAGCGACAATGACCTCGCCACGTGCATCTCGTTCCTCGTCCAGTTGGCGCGTCAGGGACGGGGACGCAAACCACTCCCCTATCTCACCCCCGAATACCTCCACGATGAAGCTGGATTCGCTCGCCGCTTCGTGCGCGAGCTGTTCGCCCGCTTCAGCCCCGAAACGGTGTACGTATTCGACAACTGCCACGAAGCGGCGTCGCCCGCACTGCATGGTCTGTTGAAGATAGCCATCGGGCAGCTGCCACCTTCGGCCTGCCTGGTAATGATCTCGAGGCAAGCGCCGCCCTCAGAATTCGCCAAGGAGGTAGCGAACCGCACGCTGGCTCACCTTAGCGGCGACAGCATGCACCTGACCTTGTCGGAAACGCGCGCCATCGTGGAGCGCTCACGTCCCGACCTTCTGCCGCACGCAGAGCGGCTTCAGGCCCAGTGCAGCGGGTGGGCGGCCGGGCTGGTCCTACTGCTCTCCGGACCTGCCGCGCGACCGGATTGTGGCGAAGGTACGGCCCTTCTCTCTCGAGAAGCGTTGTTCGCCTATTTCGCCAACGAACTGTTTTCAAAGACGCCGGGCGCCGAACAAGATTTCCTCATGCGCACCGCGCTGCTCAACCAAGTCGACCCTGCAATTGCCAGCCGGCTGACAGGAGACAGCGATGCCGCGGCAATCCTCGAGGCTCTCCATCGTCGGAACTACTTCACCTACCGGCAGGCGGACAAGGAGACGAGGTATCGCTATCACGATCTGTTTCGCGAGTTCCTGCTCGATCGCGCGCGACGTACTTTCCCGGAAGACGACTGGCGGCAGATTCAATTGAATGCGGCCTGGCTGCTGCGCGAGCAAGGAGATCTGGACGCAGCGTTGGAGCGACTGCACGAGGCTCAGGCATGGGACGAACTCGCCTTGGTGCTCAAGGGCCATGCACAGGATCTGGTTCGTCAGGGCCGGCGCGCAAGCGCGCTGCGTTGGCTCGAGGTCCTTCCTGCACCGCAGCGTGCAAGCGACGCGTGGTTGCTGTACTGGCAGGGAACGTTGACCGCGATCGTCGACATCCCGGCAGGCCGGGAGGACCTCGGACGCGCCGCGGAGCTCTTCCGTCAGCAGAGCGATCTCGACGGTGAGGTCCGGGCCCTCTCCACCTACATCGACGGCTACTGTCGCGAGTGGAACACGGTTACGGCGATGGACCCTTGGCTCGATCGGCTGCGCGCACTCCTGCTGGCGCACCATGACGCCTTGACCGAAGAGTCACGTGCAGCAGCGCAAGTGAGTCTGCTCACCGGCTTGATGTACCGGCGGCCCGGCGATCCGCTGCTTCCTCGTCTCGCCGCAGAAGTGCGCAGCCGGCTCAGCCGCGAAGAGGATCGCAACGAGCGGCAGCGCGCAGAAGTGTTCCTCATCTTCTACTACGAGCTCATGGGAGACTTTGCCGCCGCTGCGCCGCTGGTGCAGAGTGCGCGTAGCCGGCGCGACGACCCGCTCATTTCGCCGCTTGTCAGAATCTGGGAGTCGTTCCGCACCGCGCACTTCTACGGCATGCAAGGCGACGACACCACCGCTCTCGTGCATCAACGCGACACCGTGCGCATCGAGGAGCAGGAAGGCGTGCGGATCTCGCCGTCGTTCTCAACC
>CAYLTE010000018.1:3876-34673 GCA_964386195.1 uncultured Burkholderiales bacterium
TGGTCTTGCTCACATGTTGCTGTCCGGCGGCAATCCACGCGAAGCATGGCCCCTGCTCGAGCAAGCCAGGGCGACGCTGAGCGACAAGCGGAAGATGGAAGTCGTCTATTTCTACTGGCTCGAACTATGGGCACTGGTGCTGCTGGGCGAGACGGCACGTGCACACCGACTGTGGGACGAGTTCTCCCAGATGCCGGCGATTGGCGTACCGTTCAACACCGCCTATAACCATGCCGCGATCGTCCTGCTGTGCGAGCGTGGCGAGTTCTCCGCCGCTCTCGCGCGTATCGATCGCTGGCGCGCTGGCTTGGCGGGGATGAACAGTCCGTTGCTCGACTACAACCTCGATCTGATGGAAGCACATGTTCGTGTCGCCATCGGCATCGAAGAGGACGAGCGGGCTGCGCTGACGCGGGCATTCGGCGTAGCCGCGCGCCACGGCTTCTACACGAATCTGAGCTGGATCCCCCGGATGATGGCCCGACTGTGTGCGCGCGCCCTCCAGCTCGGCATCGAATGCCACTTCGTCGTGGAACTGGTGCGAAGGAAGCAGCTACGCCATGCCGGGGCCGACGACAGGTGGCCGTGGCCGATCAAAATTTACGTCCTCGGCCGTTTCCTCGTACTCAAGGATGACGAGCCGCTGCGATTCGGTCACAGGCCTCAGCACCGCGTACTCGAACTGCTTCGCGCGCTGATCGCCGCCGGTAGCGCCGGTGCATCGAGCCACGACCTCGCCGCCACCATCTGGGCAGCGCATGATGGAGATGCTGCGCACGCCGCGCTGACCGTTGCGCTCCACCGACTACGCAAGTTATTGGGCAGTGCCGAGAGTGTTCTGATGGACGCGGGCTGGGTCCGACTGAACCGGGAAGTGTGTTGGGTCGATGCATTGGACTTCGAAGACCGCTGCGACCTCCTCCTACGCGCTGCAACAGCCAATCTGGATGCATCAGCGGGTCTCGCTCTCGTGGACCGCTATTCCGGGCCTCTTTTTGGAGGAGACCTCGATTCGGCACGCGCCGTTGCGGCCCGCGATCGGCTCCATCTGAAGTTCCAGCGGCTCGTTGCGCAGATCGGCAGCTTCCTCGAGTCCAATGCCGAGCTCTCCTCCGCGACGGAGCTCTATAGCCGTGCAGTAGCGATCGATAGCCTGAACGAGGATTTGTATAGGCGCCTGATGACCTGTCTTCATCGGATGGGCCGAATCGGCGAGGCTGCCGACGTCTATCGGCGCTGCAAACAAGTACTTGCAACGACGCTGAACCTGAAGCCGTCTGCTGAAAGCCAGTCACTGGCTAGCCGCCTCGGTCTGCCCCCTTGACGCGTCCCGCCGTAATCGAGCCGTAAGTCAAGGCTCGCTACGATTGGCGGACAGTGGTTGGATAGAGGGAGGAAAGCAGCATGAAACTGTACGACATCAAAGTGTCGCCGAACTGCCGGCGCGTACGCATGTTCCTGGCCGAGAAGGGCGTATCCGTTCCAATGGAGGAGTGCCTGGACCCGGATCGGGCCTGCCTGACGGACGGATACCTGACCAGATATCCGTTCCGAATGGCACCCATGCTGGAGCTCGACGACGGCACGCAGATCGGCGAATCCACCGCAATCTGCCGCTACATCGAGGGCCTGCATCCACAGCCCAACCTCCTGGGCCACAGCTTCCTCGAGCAGTTGATGGTTGAGATGTGGCAGCAGCGCGTACAGGCCGATGGGGAGCAGGGAGCCGAGGAGATGTTTCGGAATGCGTTCCCGCCGTTCAAGGACCGAGGCCTGGCGGGATTCACCGACCCGATCCCTCAGATACCGGCACTCGTCGAGCGTGGACGCTTCCGCCTCGATCGCTTTCTGCGTCTGCTTGACCGACAGCTTTCAGATCAACCGTTCGTCGCTGGCCCGCGTTTTTCCATTGCTGACATCAGCACGCTCTGCGCGCTCGACTTCGCGAAGCATTCCGGCTATCAGATACCGGAACAGTTTCAGGCAACACAGCGTTGGTATCGCGAGATCTCGAAGCGGCCCAGTGCCAGCGCATGAATCCGCCTAGCGGCATCCTGCTACCTGCTAGCAAACAACGGCGCCAGTACGCCGTTGTTTGCTACCATCGACCGATCTTGACGCCGCCGGCCAAAGCATCCAGGCAAGAAAGCGCGGCGCACCCGGGAGGAGCACCATGCCGCGCATGAAGGGCGGAGATCTGATCTCCGATTTCCTGATCCAGGAGGGCGTGCCCTACGTCTTCGGCATCTGCGGCCACGGCAACGTCGGCCTGCTCGATGCGCTGTGGGAGCGCCAGGATCGCATCAAGCTGATCTCGCCGCGCCACGAGCAGACGGTGGGGCACATGGCGGATGCCTACTTCCGCGTCTCGCACAAACCGGTCGCCACGCTCACATCCTGCGGCCCCGGTTCCTGCAACCTCGTCATGGCCACCGCCTGCGCCTCGGCCGACTCGTCGGCCTACTACGCGATCACGGCGAACGTGCCGACCTCGCAGTTCAACCGCGGCCCGTTCCAGGAGAGCCACCGCAATCAGGCGGCCGAGTTCCCGGTCGCCCTGCGACCGTACGTCAAGCGCACGTTCCAGCCGACCCGGGTGGACATGCTGCCGCTGGCGCTGCGCCAGAGCTGGAACCTGATGCTCGCCGGGCGCCCCGGTCCGGTGAACCTCGACGTCCCCTTCAACCTGTTCCAGGAGGAGGACGACGTCACCCTGTTGCCCTCCGATCGCAAGAACGGCTTCCCGCGCCCCGGCGCCTCGCCCGACGACATCCGTGCGGTGATGGACATGATCCAGGCGGCCGAGCGGCCCGCTTTCTTCGTCAGCCACGGCGTGACGCTGGCGGAAGCCGGGCCGGAGCTGCAGCGCGTGGCGGAGATGCTCGACATCCCGGTCATCACCTCGCCCAACGGCTTCGGCGTGCTACCGATGCCGCACCGCCTTGCGGTCGGCTTCATCGGCCGCAACGGCGCCTATGCAGCGAACCAGGTGGGACGGCATTGCGATCTGCTGATCACCGTGGGGGCACGCTTCGACGACCGCTCGTCCTCGTCATGGATTCCGGGCTACTCCTGGAACATCCCGCCGACGAAGCTGGTGCACGTGGACATCGACCCGGCCGAGATCGGCCGCAACTATCCGGTGACGCTGGGCATCATCGCCGATGCGAAGGTCTTCCTCGGCCAGCTCGGTCAGGAAGCCGCAAGCCGCAAGGCGAACGGCGCGCGCTTCGCCGCGTGGCAGGCGCAGATCGAGGGCTGGAAGCGCGAGTGGGACGAGTTCACCCGGCCCAACTTCAACCTGAGCGGTGCGCCGCTGCGGCCCGAGCGCGTCGTGACCGAGGTGCGCAAGGCGCTGCCGCGCAACGGCATCATCTCGCTCGACAGCGGCGTGCATCACAACTGGTTCATGCAGTTCTGGGAGGCGCCCGAGCCGCAATGCATGCTCAACTCCTGGGGCTTCTCGGCGATGGGCTTCGGCGTGAGCGGCATTCTCGGGGCCAAGCTCGCCGCGCCGCACCGGCCGTGCATCGCGGTGATCGGCGACGGCGGCTTCACCATGACGCCACACGTGCTCGCCACCGCGGTCGAGTACGACATCCCCTGTGTGTGGCTGGTCTGGAACAACTACTCCTGGGCGGCGATCCGCGACATCCAGCTCGGCATGTTCGGCGGCCGCGAACTAGGCACCGGCTTCTACGCCGGACCGGAACGCGCGCCCTACAACCCGGACTTTGCCGCGATGGCGCGCAGCTACGGCGTCGAGGGCATCGCCGTGAAGCATTCCGACCAACTGGGCGATGCACTGAAGCATGCCATCGGCCTGGGCAAGCCCTGCCTGCTCGACGTGCACGTGGACGACAAGATCAAGCCGCCGGGCACCGGGACGTGGCAGCTACCGCCCACGCCGTTCAAGGAGCCGGCATTCGGCGGAGCCGTTGTTCGTTGATGGACACTGCAAAGGCGCTCAACGCAAAGAGCGCAAAGTACGCAAAGGGACTCGATCCTTTCTTTGCGGACTTTGCGATCTTCGCGGTTAGAGGTTTTCGACGATGCAACACGCTCGCACGCTGGATGGACACTGCAAAGGCGCTCAACGCAAAGAGCGCCAAGAACGCAAAGGAACTCGATTCTTTCTTTGCGGCCTTTGCGGTCTTCGCGGTTAGAGGTTTTCAACGATGCAACACGCACGCACCCTGATCGGTGGTCGGTCGATCGAATCGGCCCGCATGGCCGAGGTCCACGATCCCTATCGGCGTGAGGTCGTCGGCACGGCGCCGGTTTCGTCCTTGGACGACCTCGACGCCGCGCTGAACGCCGCCGTGGCCGCGCGCGATGCAGCCGCGGCCCTCCCCGGCTACGAGCGCGCCGCCCTGCTGCGGCGGATCGCCGCGCTGATCGAGCGCGACGTCGCGCCGCTGGCGGAGCTGATGACCCGCGAAACCGGCAAGGCGATCAAGGATTCGGAGGCCGAGATCCGGCGATCGCTCGAGACCTTCGCGCTCGCCGCCGAGGAAGCCATCCGCATCGAGGGCCGCCACGTGCCGCTGGATGGCAGCGCGATGGGCGCGGGCAAGATGGCCTTCCTGATGCGCTTCCCGGTCGGGGTCGTCGCAGCGATCACGCCCTTCAATGCGCCCTTCAATCTGGCCGCGCACAAGATCGCGCCAGCGCTTGCCGCAGGCAACACGCTTGTGCTCAAGCCGCCACCCCAGACCCCGCTCATCGTGCACCGGCTGGTGGAACTCGTCGTCGAAGCCGGTACGCCGGCAGGCATGGTCAACACCGTCTACGGCGGCGCCGATGTCGGCGCGGCCCTAGTGTCGGATCCGCGCGTGGACTTCATCACCTTCACCGGCTCGAGCCGCGCGGGTGCAGCGATCAAGGCCGCCAGCGGATTGCGGCGTGTCGCCCTGGAACTGGGTGGCAACGGCGCGACGATCGTGCACGAGGACGCGGACCTGGCATCGGCCGCCGCGGTGTGCGCGCGCAACTCGATGCGGCTCGCCGGACAGAGCTGCATCTCGGTGCAGACCGTGTACGTCCACGACCGCGTATACACGCAGGTGGTGGAGTCGATCGCCGCCGAGGTCCGCAAGCTGAAACTCGGCGACCCGCTGGATCCGAAGACCGACGTCGGCACGCTGATCGACGAGGCCGCCGCCTGCCGCATCGAGAACTGGGTGCACGAGGCGCATCGCAACGGCGCGCGCGTGGTGACCGGCGGCAAACGGACCGGCGCCGCCTTCGAGCCGACCGTGCTCACCGACGTGAAGGCGGACATGAAGGTGGTGTGCGAGGAAGTGTTCGGACCGGTGGTCAACGTCATTCGCTACGCGCACATCGACGATGCCTTTGCAGCGATCAATGCCGGCACCTACGGTCTGCAAGCAGGCATCTTCACCAGGTCGAACGAACTGAGCCTCGCCGCCTTCCGCAGGTTGCGCGTGGGCGGGGTGATCATCAACGGCAGTTCCACCTGGCGTACCGACCAGCTCGCCTACGGCGGGGTGAAGGCCAGCGGCATCGGCCGCGAGGGTCCGCGCTACGCGATCGAGGACATGACCGAGCAACGGCTGGTCGTGTTCAACCTGTGAAGATCCTCGTCACCGGCGCCGACGGATTTCTGGGGGCAGCGGTCACCCGCGCCCTGCTCGCGCGCGGCGACGCGGTCGTCGCCTTCGACACGCGCATCTCCAGACAGCACGATGCACCCCACTCGCAACTGACGCAGGTCGTGGGCGACATCGCCGACATGGCTGCCCTTGCCCGGGTGACGCTCGAACACCGTCCGGATGCCGTGTTCCACGCAGCTGCCATCGTCGGCGTGCTGTCCTCACTCTCCAGTCCCGTCCAGATCGTGCGCGTGAACGTCGAAGGCTCGCTCAACGTGTTCGAGGCGATGCGATTGGCGGACGTGCGCCGGTGCGTGCACGTCAGTTCGGAGGAGGCCTACGGCGTGTTCCACGCCGATCCCATCCCCGAGACCCATCCGCTCGACCCGGTGCTGCCCTACGGCATCTGCAAGGCGACCGTCGAGCAACTGGGTCGCACCTACCGTGACCTCCACGGCCTGGAGGTGATCAACCTGCGCACTTCCTGGGTATACGGCCCGGGGCTGCCGCGTGCGCGCGTGCCGAAGATACTGGTCGAAGCGGCGCTGACGGGGCAGGCGCTGCACGTTCCATCCGGCGCGGACGCCGCCATCGACCACACCTACATCGACGACTTCGTGTCCGGCGCGCTGAAGGCGCTGGATCATCCGACGCACCGCTTCGACGCCTACAACATCGCCAGCGGCGAGGCGACCACCGTGGCGCGGATGATCGAACTGGTGCAGGACCTCGTACCCGGCGCGAAGCTGTCCGTGGGACCCGGCCCGTACCGCCACGGCGACACCGTCGAGAGCGTGCGCAAGGGCGCGCTGGATGTCAGCCGCGCGAAGGCCGAACTGGGCTGGGCGCCGAGGTACGACATGCGTGCCGGTCTGGCGGCGTACTTCGCTGCGCTGCAGGCAGCAAGGCGCTAACCGCAAAGGCCGCAAAGAGCGCAAAGGAAACGGATTGCGATCTTGCTTGACGCCTTTCCTTGCGTTCTTTGCGCTCTTTGCGTTGAGCGATCTAATGTAACGAGGAGCAGCGATGTCTGATAAGCAAGCCAAGGCCGCGATTCGCGCGGCAGCCGAAGTGATGTGGGACGAACCGCCGGCGCACTACGGCGGTGCGTTCTCGAAGATGCTGGTACGCCCCGAGCCGGTCGGTTCGCAGAAGCTCGACTACCGCATCTCGGTCTACCAGCCGCGTGCCTACGTCGCGCCGCACCGGCACAAGATCCAGGAGCAGATCTATCACGTCCTGGACGGGGAGGGCTTGATGGAGATCGAGGGCGAACGCCGCGTGGTCCGCCGCGACGACATTGTTTTCATTCCGCCGGGCGTCGAGCACGCGATCTACAACACCGGGATGACCGACCTGCGATTCATCGTCGTCACCTCCCCGCCGGACGACGTCGCATGATGCGCCGGCTCGCGACGGCATTCGTGCTCGCCCTGCTGGCGCCGCTCGCGCTGGCGCAGCAGGGGCCTCTGAAGATCGGCGTCGTGACCTTCCTGTCCGGTCCCGGCGCCGGCATCATGGGATTGCCCTCGCGCAATGCCGCGGAACTCGCATTCGACGCACTCAATGCCGGCAACGTCCCCGCGCCCTACGCGACCAAGGGCTTCGGGGGCAGGCCGATCGAACTCGTCCTGCTGGACGAGGCCGGCCCGGTGAGCAGCGTGGTCACCCAGTACCGCAATCTGGTCCAGCGCCAGAAGGTGGACATGGTGATCGGTTACATCTCGAGTGCGAGCTGCCTGGCGGTCGCGCCGGTCGCGGAGGAATTGAAGACGCTCACCGTATTCTTCGACTGCGGCACCTCCCGCATCTTCGAGGAGGCCAGCTACCGCTACGTCTTCCGCACCCAGTCGCACGCGACAATGGACAGCGTGGCGGCGGCGAAGTACGTACGCGAGCATTTCCCCAAGGCCACGCGCATCGCCGGCCTGAACCAGAACTACGCGTGGGGCCAGGATTCGTGGCGCGACTTCGAGATGTCGATGCGCGCGCTGGCGCCCGACGTCGAGGTGGTCACCTCGCAGATGCCGAGGCTGTTCACCGGCCAGTTCGGCACCGAGATCTCGGTTCTCATGAACAGCGGCGCGCAGGTGATCCACTCCAGCTTCTGGGGCGGCGACCTCGAGGCGTTCGTGCTGCAGGCGGCGCCGCGCGGCCTGTTCGCGCGCGTGCCGGTGGTGTTCCCGGCAGGTGAATCCGGCGTGCACAAGCTCAGGGGCAAGATCCCCGACGGCGCCATCATCGGTGCACGCGGTCCGCACAGCTTCTTCGCGCCGGACAACGTGCTCAACCGTTGGTTCGCGGCCGCATACGAGAAGCGCTTCGACACCCCGCCCAGCTTCACGGCCTATCACATGGTCCAGGCGATCCTCGGCGCGAAAGCCGCGTACGAGAAGGCGCAGGCGGGCAAGCCTGCGGCGCCGACGACGGAGCAGGTGATCGCCGCGTTCAAAAATCTGACCTTCGAAACGCCGAGTGGAACGACGAGGATGGCGCTGGGCAACGGTCATCAGGGAATCCAGGGCCACGCGTACGGAAGAGTGAAGACCGTGAACGGCAAGCTGACGGTAACCGACGTGACGCGCTACGAGGCCGAGGAAGTGAATCCGCCGCCGGGCATGAAGAGCGAGGATTGGATCAAGGGCGGGATGAAGCGGTGATTCGGAGCCCTTCCCCTCCTTTGCAAGGAGGGGTGCCGCCGAGCAAACGATTCCCCTCCTTTTCAAGGAGGGGTGCCGCCGAAGGCGGCGGGGTGGTTTTCTTGCATACTACTCAGATAAGCCGATCCGCTGGGAGGAGACAGAACAAGATGCTGCCGGAAAGTTGTGACGTCGTCGTTGTCGGGGCCGGCAACGCGGCGATGTGTGCGGCGCTCGCGGCGCACGAGCAGGGCGCGAAGCCGATCGTACTTGAGCGCGCGCCGGAGGACGAATCGGGGGGGAACACGCGCTTTACTGCTGGGGCGATCCGCTTCGCCTACAACGGCGTGGATGATCTGCGCGAGCTGATGCCCGATCTCACCGAGGACGAGATCGCGCGCACTGACTTCGGGGCCTACACCGAGGACCAGTTCTTCGACGACTTGGCGCGCGTGACCGAGAACCGCACCAATCCCGATCTGGCCGAGTTGCTGGTCAAGCGCAGCAAGTCGACGATGATGTGGATGCGCAGCCAAGGCTTCCGCTTCGTGCCGATCTACGGCCGACAGGCGTTCAAGGTGGATGGCAAATTCAAGTTCTGGGGCGGGCTGACGGTCGAGGCCTGGGGCGGCGGGCCGGGGCTGGTCGAGGCGCACAAGACGGCGGCGGCCAAGCGCGACATCCCGGTTTTCTATTCGACGCGTGCGATGTCCCTGCTGCACGACGATAACGGCGTGCACGGCGTGCGCGTGCGCCACGCCGGCGCCACGCGCGACATCCGCTGCAAGGCAGTCGTACTCGCGGCCGGCGGCTTCGAGTCGAATCCCGAGTGGCGCACGCGCTACCTGGGACCGGGCTGGGATCTGGCCAAGGTGCGCGGCACGCGCTTCAACACCGGGGACGGCATCCGCATGGCGCTCGACGTCGGGGCTTCGCCCTGCGGAAACTGGTCCGGGTGCCACGCCGTGGGCTGGGACCGCAATGCGCCGGAGTTCGGTGATCTCGCTGTGGGCGACGGCTTCCAGAAGCACTCGTATCCGTGGGGCATCATGATCAATGCCAACGGCGAGCGCTTCGTGGACGAGGGCGCGGATTTCCGCAACTACACCTACGCGAAATACGGCGCGGTGATCCTGCGTCAGCCCGGGCAGTTCGCCTGGCAGATCTTCGACAAGAAGGTCACCCACATCCTGCGCGACGAGTACCGCATCCGGCAGGTAACCAAAGTCACGGCCGACACGCTGGAAGAACTGGTGGGCAAGCTCGATGACGTGAACGCCGCACGCGCGCTCGAGCACATTCGCGCCTACAACGCCGCGGTGCGCACCGACATCCCTTTCAATCCCAACGTGAAGGACGGCCGCTGCACGCAGGGGCTGGCGGTGCCGAAGTCGAACTGGGCGAACACGATCGACACCCCGCCGTTCGAAGCCTACGCGGTGACCTGCGGTATCACGTTCACCTTCGGCGGTCTTCGCATCGACACCGAGGGCCAGGTGATCGACACCGACGGCGCGCCGATTCCCGGCCTGTACGCCGCGGGCGAACTCGTGGGCGGGCTGTTCTACTTCAACTACCCAGGTGGCACCGGCCTGATGTCGGGGTCGGTGTTCGGGCGCATCGCGGGGACCAGCGCTGGGGTGGCGGCGAAAGACTGACCCTCAACGCAAAGAACGCAAAGAGCGCAAAGAACTGCAAGAGCGCATCCATGTGTGCGATTCCCTTCGCGCCCTTTGCGGTCTTTGCGGTCAGAGCTTTGGCTGCTCTTGATCAAGGCGTAGAGACGTGACTGAGTCGTTCGATGTCGTAGTCGTCGGCGGGGGCGGCAGCGGGCTCGCCGCTGCCATCGAGGCGCGCGCGGCGGGCGCCAGCGTCGTGCTCCTCGAGAAGAACGACAAGCTGGGCGGCTCCACCGCCTGGTCGGTCGGGTCGGTCACCTCCACGCAGACGCCGCATCAGCAGCGGGCGGGCATCGACGACAACCCGCACGACCACTGGGCCGACATGCCGGGCTTCGCGGGCGAGCTCGCTTCGCGCGACAACGATGCGCTGCGCCGGGTGCTGTGCGATCACATTCCCGACACCATGCGTTGGCTCATCGACCTCGGCGTGCGCTTCTACGGGCCGATGCCGGAACCGCCGCACCGCAAGCCGCGCATGCACACGGTGCTGCCGAACTCCCTGTCGTTCATCCATCACCTGGGCAATCGCGCGCGTACGATCGGCGTAGAGATGCGCTTCGGTGCCCGGGTGTCGGAACTCTTGGTGGAGGGCGGACGGGTGTGCGGTGTTCGCTGCGCGGATGGCGCGCTGTTCCAGGCGCGACGGGGCGTCGTGCTGGCCGCGGGCGATTTCACCAACGACCCAGACCTGAAGGCGCGCTACATCGGCGCGCAGGAGGCGAAGGTCGAGGGCGTCAACGTCACAGCCACCGGAGACGGTCAGAAACTGGCGCTCGCCCTGGGGGCACGCATCGTCAATGGCGATCTGGCATTGGGGCCGGAACTGCGGTTCATCCCGCCGGCGAAGCCGAATCTCTTGCGCAGCCTGCCGCCGACGCCAGTTCTGGCAGCGGCCATGCAGTGGGCGATGAACCACCTGCCCGCGCGCCTGCTGCGTCCGTTCGTGATGAGCTTCGTGACCACGGCCCTGGCGCCGTCGCTGAGCCTGTTCGAGCAGGGAGCGCGGCTGATCAACCGCGACGGCAAGCGTTTCTGCGACGAGCGCGGCAGCCCGGCGCTGGCGTTGGCGGATCAACCGGGCAAGATCGGCTACATCCTCGTCGACGGCGAGTTGGCGAAGCGCTTCGGCGCCTGGCCGCACTTCGTTTCCACGGCGCCGGGTGTTGCGTATGCCTACATCGCCGACTACCGCCACAACCGGCCGGACGTGTTCACCGAGGCCGGCGACCTGGACGCGTTGGCGCGCCGTCTGCAGATGGACGCACGCGTGCTGCGCGAGAGCGCCGAAGGATTCGAACACGGGCCGTACATCGCACTGGGTCCGGTGCGACCGGTATTCGTGCACAACGAGGGAGGGCTGGCAGTGGATCTCGAACACCGCGTGCTGGGCGTGAACGATGTCGTCATTCCGGGCCTTTGGGCGGCCGGCTCGACCGGACAGGGCGGCCTGCTGCTGAAAGGCCATGGGCATCACCTCGCCTGGGCGTTCGTATCGGGACGGCGTGCGGGGCGCTTCGCGGCGGGGGCGGGCGCATGAGCCATCCGCCCATGCGTCCCGGCATGCTCGATGCGCCGCACCGGCAGGCATCGTTCCGCGACTTCCGGCTCGAGAGCGGCGAGGTCGTCCACGACTTCCGGCTCTCGTACGTGACGCACGGCGCGCTCAATGACGCGCGCGACAATGCGATCCTCGTCACCGTCTCCCTTACCGGGAACCATCACCGACTGGATTTTCTGATCGGCCCCGGCAAGGCGCTGGATACGGACCGCTACTTCGTCGTGTGCGTCGATCCGATCGGCAACGGCCTGACCTCCTCGCCGAGCAACAGTGCGCGCCAGCCCGGGATGGCGTTCCCCCACTTCGCGCTGCGCGACATGGTGGCGTCGCAACTTCGCCTGCTGCACGGTGAATTGGGAATCGAAAGCCTGGCCGCGGTGGTGGGTGCGTCGATGGGCGGCATGCAGGCGCTGCAGTGGGGCGTGAGCCATCCCGGCTTCGCGCGAAAGCTCGTGGCCATGACGCCGATGGCGCGTACGGCGCCATGGGCGGTGGCAGTGGTGGAGACCGCGCGTCGGGCGCTGATGGCGGACCCGGCGTGGAACGGCAACGGCTTCGACGGCACTCCCGAGCGGGGGTGGCGTGCCTGGTCGGGCGTGATGAGCGTGCTCGCGGGTCGCACGCCGGCGGCGTTGCACGAGATGTTCGACGAGCCGCTCGACGTGCTGGGCTGGATGGACAAGCTCACCGCCGACAACCGGGCCAACGGGTTCGATGCCACCGACTGGTTGTACCAGAGCTGGGCGTACCAGGCGCACGATGTGGGCAGCACGCCAGGGTTCGACGGCGACACCGGCGCTGCGCTCGCCTCGATCCGCGCGCCGACGCTGATCCTGGCCCCGCCGCTGGACGTGTTCAATCCGGTCCTGTCGGCGCGCGAGGCTGCGGATGGCATCCCGAATGCAAGCTTGGTGGAGATCCCCTCGGTTCAGGGGCATCAGGCGGCGGCCACGGCGAGCCCGGCGGACGGGGTGTTCCTGAACGCATGCATCGCGCGGTTTCTGGAGGGCTGAGCGGGGGTGCACTGTCACCCCCACACCGCCCCGGCGGCTTTGCGGCCACCCCGCCTCGTGAGAGGCGGGGAAGACCGCGCGCACGCTTGCCCACTTCAAGGAGGGGTGCCGCCGCAGGCGGCGGGGTGGTTACGCCGTATCCTGCCGGCAACCTCGGGAACAAGGGTTCGTCCCTGCACTCCAACCTGAACGCCCAAGTTGGAATACAAGAAGAGAAATCAGCCGGCCATCGCTAGAGCCGGCACAGAGGAGGAACCCCTCGACATGGAGTCCCTATGAGATACCGATTCGCAGTCCCCCTGATCGTTGCCGCGGCCGCCATTGGCGGCACCGCGACGGCGCAGCAGACGCTCGATCCCGAGACCCTCGCCAAGGTGCGCGAGGGAGAAGTCGCAGAACTCGACACGCCGAGCATCACCAAGTATGGCGAGATTCAGGGTCGCTTCGACGTGAAGATCAAACGCCAGGACGGCGCCGGATCGCCCGACGGCACCACGCCCCGGACCGTGCGCTTCATGGCCAACTGTCGGGAAGGCACGATGGTGGTCGCCGCGGTCGGCCTGTTCGACCCGAGTGGACAGCTCGCCAAGACGATGGTGTCGCCGCCCGGAGCGATCGATCCGGCCAAGCCGGAGAAGGGAACGCAGGAAGCCAAGTGGCTGCAGACGGTGTGCATGTTCTGACGGCCTGATATGCGCCAGACGAGAAAGCCGCCCTTGGGCGGCTTTTTTTGTCGTCTCAGATATGCCGAAGGCATTTACAACACGATGCTTACGGCATATAGTCCGTCCGACAGATGCGTTCAGAACGATCATGCGAAACCTCCTCGTTGCGGCGGTGTGCTCGGTAGTCCTGCTCCTCGGTCGCCCTGCTGAGGCGATGGAGTGGGTGTACCGCCTCGGAATGTTGTCGGTGCTCGATCCGTCCACCTCGGATGCGGTCGGATCAGCGCAGGTCGGGCGTGTCGACGCGATGTCGTCCGACGGCAGGGGAGGGCTCTGGTACGCGACGCCCGACGCACTGGCGCTTCGGGACCGGACGGGCGCTTCACAGCTGAGGGTGACTCTCGATCGACTGGGCCCTATCGGCGGCATCGACTCGATCGCTCCGGACCCACACGCGGATGAAGCCTGGGTGACGGATGGTTCCAGGCTGCTCGCCATCGGCACGGACGGCATCGTCCGTGTGCGCCGCTTGCTGCCTGCACGGCCGGTCGCGATGGCGGTTGCCCAGGATCAGCACCTGTGGCTCCTGGAGAAAGGGCGCTTGCTCCGGCTGAGCCGGGAAGGTTCTCTCGTGTCCATGCACGAGCTCCGTTCGGCACTGCAATCCGAAGCGCGCCATCTGGCACTGGACGATATCGCCGGGCATGTCTGGATCGTCGGATCGCGGCGCGGTGTCGCGCTGGATCTGAACGGCAAGGTGCGCGGCCGATTCTCGCTGTCCGAACCGAGCCTCGGATCGTGCGTGGTGTCCGGACACGAGGGTCTGTGGGTGCTGACTGCTTCCGGACTCGAGCGAAGAGCTGCGGAGGGCGCGCTTGTGAGCCGGATCGAGTGGATGCCGCTTGGCCTGCCTCGTCCGGTCGGCCTCGTCTGCAACTGGCTGCGTCAGGAGGTGTGGGTCATCCATGAGGCCGGAATCGCCCGCCTCGACATTGCAGGATCGATCGTGGGAAGCATCGGCAGGCGAGCGCCCGCCCGGGTGGAACCCGTGGCGTTCCACGTGCGACCGGCGATCCGGCTCGTGCAACCTCCGCAGGACGCGCTCACCAGCGATCCGCGACCGACCATCGAAGTGGGGCTGGCCGCGACATGCCCGGCGGTGCAGTGTCCTCCTCTCGACGCCTACCTCGCTGGCCTGCGACTGGAGGCCCGCTTCGATTCGAACCCGATCGGACTGCAGTTCGCACGTGATCCCGCCAGCGGATCGGCCACTTTCCGCCCCGATGCAGCGCTTGCCGATGGCATGCACCGACTGATCGCGCGGGCACGCGATCCATTCGGGCACGCTTCTCCGCGCCTGGAAGCGGCGTTCACCGTGGACACGGTGGCGCCGGCCTTCCTTGCGGTCACCCCCGCCGACGGCACGATGATCGATGCTGCGCAGACCACGATTGCCGGTGCGGTGGACGATCCTCACGCGACCGTGGTGCTCGAGAACCAGGCTGCCATCGGTGGCAGGGCATTGCCGGCAGACGCCGGGCAGTTCGCATTCTCGGTACCGTTGCGGCCCGGCAGCAATCGGTTTGTCCTGAGCGCCATCGATCGTGCAGGAAACGTGACGCACCGCGACGTCCGGATCGAGCGGGTGAGTGGAGAAATCGGCGTCGTGGTGGCCGATCCGCCAGATGGCGCGACGGTGCAGGCAGACGCGGTGATCGTTCGAGGAACGGTCGACTCCGGCGGACAGCGCATCGGGGTGAGCGTGAACGGAGAGCCGGCTGCGCTCATCGGCAATACGTTCCATGCGCAGGTGGCGCTGCAGCCTGGAGTCAACCTTCTCCAGGTCAGCGTGGCATCAGCCGGGGGCGGGACCTTCACGGAGACGTTGACGGTCACCCGCCAGGGTGAGCGATCGTTCCGGCCGCGTGTGTGGTCTGCCGCCGGGATCGCTCCACATTCGGTCAGCTTCGCCGTGGACCAGCAGGGGTCCCGGGCTATGGCCAACTGGCGGATCGACTACCAGGGCGATGGCAGTGTGGATTTCTCGTCGACCGATCCCTCCATCCAGCCGCAGTTCACTTACCAGGTGCCCGGCGTGTACGCGGCGCGCGTGACCGTCACGGACACGCTCGGCCAACAGGAGACCCATGACCTGCAGGTGGTCGTACAAGACCTCGCCGTGCTGGATCAGGAACTCAGAGCAGTGCTCGGCACCATGCTGGTCGATCTCCGATCGGGGAACCTCGACGCCGCGTTGAACGCCTTCTCCGAAAGCGTGCGGCCGCGGTATCGCTCGCTATTCGAGCGGGCTGGCTCCGGCATCGCCGCAGCGGTGGACAGCCTCGGAACGGTCCAGGACGGGGGCATTGTGGGTTCGATGGCCGAGTATGTGATCGTTCAGGATCGGCCGGCCGGGCCGAAAGCCTGTTTCGTCTACCTGACGCGTGCGAGGGACGGATTGTGGCGAATCCAGCAGATGTGAAGCAGCGCAGCTGGCGACGGTTTCGGCAGTGGCCGACCTGGGCGAAGTGGCTGGCGGGGCTGGTCGCGGTGTGGTGGGTAGCCGGATGGACCCTGCCGATATCCGGCCGGGTGGTGGACGAGTCCAGCGGCAAGCCGATCGCCGGCGCCTACGTCGTCCGGTACTGGAATGCCTTCGGAATGAATCTGGCAGGCGGGCGCCCGAGCTGTATTGCGTTCCGTGTGGCACAGACCGACGAGGCCGGCCGCTACTTCATCACGCCCGCCTGGTCGGGTGTGTCGATCCGGCGCGATCCCCTGCTCCAGGCCATGCGCAATGGAATCATGGTGTATGCCGAAGGCAAGTCGCTGTCGAAGCTTGATCCGGGCTGGCCGGAGACGATCTTCGTCAAAGCGGCGCCCAATGGAGGAGAAGCGCGGATCGAGGAGCTTGGACGCTTCTTCATTCTTAACACATGTGGATCCGATCAAGAGCGGAAGCGCAAAGCTCTGGATCTGTACAAAGCCTTGTATACGGAGGCAGTACAAGTTGCTCCGTACTTGCAGCAAGAGACTACAGAAGCGTCTTTCCGGATGCAGGTAGAAGTACTCGAGATCGGTTGGGAAGAGGCAGCAGATCGAAGAAGTCGAGGAGACAGGACTCCGTACAGATGAATGCCGACTACCGAATGTTTCAATGGATAAGCTTAGTGCTCTTAGGCGTCCTCTCTGCCCCGCTTCCCGCTGCGGCATTCGAACTTGCTGCACATTCAAGGCTTACATACCACGCAGTACTGCGCAGTGAACTGGCCCAATATCCGAGCCTGTTGGCTTCATTGGGGCTTGACGATTATGTTTCGGATCTTGGAAAGCTCTACTTTGACTTCGCAAGCGGAGGTGCTTCGGTGTATGAGCGGTCAGCGCATCGCTTCGACTCGGAGGAGCCGCTTGGAATAGGAGCTAATCCATATGCCGTGCTCTCCTGGCTCATCCGCGGCGCTATCCGCGAAGACGACCTGACCCTCGCCGGCTGTATCGGCGCAACCGTGGCGAATGCCGTCCACCTCCGCTCGACCGAATGCAATCCGCGTGGACCGGACGGCGGCGACCCGCACGGCGACTTCGATCGCGTTCTGCACCATTTCTACGACCCCCATTTCAAGCGGGGCTTCCTCGGCGGCGAGAAAGCGATCGACTGGGCAACGGGCAGTATCGATGCCTTTACCAGCCCGAATCATCCTTACCTCGTCAGCCGCAATCATTTTTCCCTGATGTCCGCCCGGGAGGCGATGTATCGCGCGCTGACCGGGCGTCGGTCGTCGGACCGGCAGCCGCTCGAGCCGCTTCCCGACGGCAAAGCCACCACGCCCGAGCAGATTCGCAACGCCTACTGGGCGACCACGTTCCGCGCGCTCGGCGATGCCGTCCATCTGGTCCAGGACATGGCGCAACCGCAGCACACGCGCAACGACGCGCATCCGGGTTCCGTCTTCGAGGGGTGGATCGATGCGCGCGCGCTCGGCGCTTCCGTGTACAGCCTCTCCACGGGTGTACAGACTGCGCCGCCGCTCGATTACGGCAATCATCCGATCCCGCGCTTCGATCGATACAGCGCGTACTGGAGCACCGGTGCGAGCGGCCTGGGCTTGGCCGACTACAGCAACCGAGGGTTCTTCACCGAGGACTCGAACTTCGGCTCGGCGGAGGCCTTGCAGTATCCGTCTCCGCCCTCCGTCGCAAATCTGTATCAGAAGGAGGACGCACCCACCTCAGTGGGCACGGCGCTGGCCGCAGAGGTGCGCTACTTGAGAGGGCCGGTACACGACTTCCAGACCGGAACGACTGAAAGCATCCGGATGACGATGGAGTCGGTATTCGATGCCTGGGCCGGGCTGGGTATCGTACCGATCGACTCGCAGTTCACGATGAACCGTGCGGTCTACGACGATCAGGCGCGCCTGCTCGTTCCCCGGGCAGTGGCCTACTCGGCCGGGCTCATCGACTACTTCTTCCGGGGTCGTATCGATTTCCATCCCGACCCCGAGCAGCCATCGACCTGGGTGATTCGCAATCTCGGCACGGAGGCCATGAAGGGCGGGTTCTCGCTCCACTACGACGGCGTCGATGGTAAGCGGCATCCGGTCCCGGGAACGATGCCGGACCAGACCTGGGTCTATCTGGAAGTGCCTGCCGCCGGCAAGGTCGACGGATTGACGTTCACGGCTCCTACGGACCCCGCGCCGCGCTTTCCTGGCGAGTACATGCTCGTATTCAACGGCGAGATGGGCAACGAGGCGCCGGATGCCGGCAACGTGGGTGCAGTCGTCGGAAAGTACCTCTCCGGCGGCGATCTCATCGTATCCGCGCTCAGGCCGAGCGGTACGGCCTTTGACCTCTATCGGTCCACCGATCTCGGGAACACGTGGACGAAGGCGGGGGCGGCGGCAGCGGGTCCGAACTTCCTGCGCTATCTGGGGGACGGAGGCATTCTGAGCGAGTCGGTGATCTCGCTGGATGCCGGTGCGAACTGGATCGACGTGAGGGCCAGCGGCCTGCAGTCGGCTGCGTTGCGACGTGACGCGGCGCCAGCAGGTGGTGCGAATCTGATCAGCACCTACGAACAGCAGGTCCCGAAGAGCGTCGATGCACCGACCGGCTGGCAGGCCATGATCGCACGATCCGACGACCATGGCGTGACATGGAGCGCGGGCCAACCGATCCCGGGCATCGAGAGGCGCCTGCATTCGCCGGCTCCCTTGGGCGAGGGTCGCTACGTGGCGATGAGCCGTCGTTACGTTCGCTCCGAAGCATGCCCATTCGGCATCTGCAACTACTACGAGGCGGTGTTGTTGCAGACACACGATGCGGGCGCCAACTGGGAGGAGGCCGCCTTGATCGATCTGGACCACGTCGTGCATCTCGGCAGGCACTCGATGGTGGCGGGAAAACTGGTCGCCGATCCCCTGGGAGAGCCGGTGCTGCTCGGCAATCGATACCTGCCATCCGGCGCATCGCGCCACGAGTTCGTCCGCTCGTTGGATGGGGGACTGAGTTGGACCGCCGTCGGCTTCCCGGCCGAGGTGCAGTACGGTGCGCCGGACTACTACACGTTGTGGCAACTGACGGTGGTGGGAAAAGGCGTGATCCTCGCCTACTTCCACGACAATGCCGGGACCAACCGGCACGTGCTGTTCAAATCGGTCGATGCAGGCGAGACCTGGGAGCGGGCGGGCAATCTTCCGGCGAACACCGTCGATCCGGGTCTGTTCGGCATGGCCTTCATACCTCTTGCCCGGACTTTGCCTGCCGTCGACGTGGCGCTCCAGTGAGGCGGCATCCGCACGAGAACCCGATGATGAACACACGCACAGCCATCACGCAGAGCGTCCTCGCGCGCACGCTTCCCTTGATCCTTACGCTATGCGCACCGCCGGCCGCGGCGGCCGATCCGGTGCGCATTGCGCTCGATGCCGGTCCCGTCGACGTCCTGCGCTATCTCACTCAGCTACTGCGTCCGAGCACGGCACCGGCCAACCGCGTCTGTTCTGCAGGTTCGGGCGATACCGGCACGGTGCTGGAAACCGTGGCATCGGAAGGATCGTCCGTGTACTGGGTTCGGGTCCGATTCGACTCGGGCGGATGCAATGGAAAGGAAGGCTGGGTGTCGTCCGACGTGATTCGTACGCAGTAGCCACAACCGGTGGCGATTGCCGCAACCACAGTGGATTCTGGGGCGGTCGAGGATGTCGTCTCAACCGCCCGGAAGGATCAATCCTGGTGCTTCAGCTTCTCGCTGTACAGCCGCACTTTCTCCACGTAGTTCTCCGCATTCATGCGGATGCGCAGCAGATCCTTGTCGTTGATCTCGCGCACGACCTTGCCGGGCGAACCCATCACCAGGCTGTTGTCGGGAATCTCCTTGCCTTCGGTGATCAGCGAGTTCGCGCCGATGATGCAGTTCTTCCCGATCTTCACGTTGTTGAGAATCACGCTCTTGATGCCGATCAGCGTGTTGTCGGCGATCTCGCAGCCGTGCAGCATGACCATGTGACCCACCGTCACGCCCTTGCCGATGCGAAGCGCGATGCCGGGGTCGGTGTGCAGCACCGCGCCGTCCTGCACGTTGCTGCCTTCGCCGATGACGATCAGGTCGTTGTCGCCCCGAACCACGGCGTTGAACCACACGCTGGCCAGGTTTTCCAGAATCACCGAGCCGATCACGGTGGCGTTCTCGGCGATGTAGGTTTCGCCGCGGCACTCGACCCGGCGCTCTCCGAACTGGTACTTCACGATGGCGTTGCTCCTCGAGTAGGGCGTTCGCCTCGCAGGCTATCATAGCGGGGTGTGCATCTACGCCGTCCGCCGCCGGTTCGGGAGCCGGCGGGGGCGCTACTTGCTACTTGATTTTCTTGGAGGAAGAGGGAAATGGCTGGATCGAACGCAAACACCGACATCGAAGCCCTGCTGGGCGCGGACGCGGGCAACCTGCTCAACCACGTGTGCAAGGGCATTCCCAAATCTTCTCTGCACCTGCCGGGCCCCGATTTCGTCGACCGGGTGTTCGCGCTGAGCGACCGCTCGCCGGCCGTCATGCGCAGCCTGCAACAGGTGCTAAATCACGGCCGGCTGGCCGGCACTGGTTATGTCTCCATCCTGCCTGTCGATCAGGGCATCGAGCACAGCGCCGGTGCGTCCTTCGCCAAGAACCCCGCCATGTTCGACCCGGAGAGCATCGTGAAGCTCGCTGTCGAGGGTGGCTGCAATGCGGTGGCTTCCACGCTGGGCGTGCTCGGATCGGTGGCACGCAAGTACGCGCACAAGATTCCCTTCCTGCTCAAGTTCAACCACAACGAGTTCCTGACCTACCCCAACAAGTACGACCAGATCGCCTTTGCCAGCATCAAGCAGGCGCGCGACATGGGGGCGGTCGCCGTGGGCGCGACCATCTACTTCGGCTCGGCCGAGTCCTCGCGCCAGATCGTGGAAGTGAGCAAGGCCTTCCAGATGGCGCACGAGGAGGGCATGGCCACTGTGTTGTGGTGCTACCTGCGCAACAGCGACTTCAAGACCGACAAGGACTACCACCTCTCGGCCGATCTCACCGGGCAGGCCAACCACCTGGGCGTGACCATCGAGGCGGACATCATCAAGCAGAAGCTGCCGGAGAACAACGGCGGCTACAACGCGCTCAACTCCAAGGAAAACCCGTACGGCAAGACCGACAAGCGCGTCTACAACGAACTGACCAGCGATCACCCGATCGACCTCACGCGCTACCAGGTGGCGAACTGCTACATGGGCCGCGCCGGCCTCATCAATTCCGGCGGTGCATCGGGCGAAAACGACTTTGCCGAGGCGGTACGCACCGCCGTCATCAACAAGCGCGCGGGCGGTATGGGCCTGATCTCGGGCCGCAAGGCCTTTCAGCGTCCCGTGGCCGAGGGCGTCAAGCTGCTCAACGCCATCCAGGACGTCTACCTGGATGCGCGCATCACCGTTGCATAGGAGGTAACGCATGATCCGATCCACCAGCATTGCGACATTGATCCTCGGCCTGACCTTCAGCGCGGCTGCCGGCGCGCAGAACGTGCGCGCCTACGCCGACATCCAGAGTTGCAGCGAGACGCCCGTGTCCGGGCGCATGGTGCTGGTGGAGCGGGCCTCGCCCGAGGGCGTCAAGCTGGTGGACGTGATGCTGCGCGTAAAGGGGCTGCCCGATGGCAAGCACGCGGTGCACATCCACGAGGTCGGCACCTGCATGCCGTGCGGGGATGCGAAAGGGCACTTCGATCCCGGTCCGGCCGGCATGAGCAGCCCCGACGGGAATCATCCGTACCACTCGGGCGACCTGGTCAACATCGACATCAAGAACGGCGAAGGCGTCATGCAGACGATGACCAGCCGCGTCACCCTCTCGCCGGGGCCGCTCTCGCTGTTCGACGATGACGGTTCCGCGGTGATCATCCACGTCGATCCGGACACCTACTGTCCGGAGGGCGAAGCGAAGGGGTGCGCCGGCGGCGCGCGGGCCGCGTGCGGTGTGATCGATCTGCAGTGAGTCCGGCAGTGACGCGCACGGTCGTATCCCGACTCTCGGCGGTGCTGCTGTTGGCAGCGGTGTGGGCGCCGCCCGCCTACGCGGGGGGCAGCGATCCCAATGCAGAGCTGGCCAGACTGCGAACCGAGATCCGGCAACTCGCCGGCGACGGCCGATGCAAGGAAGACAGCCAGTGTCGCGCCATCCCGATTGGAAAGCGGGACTGCGGCGGGCCGGACGCGTACGTGGTTTTCTCCACGCTAACGGCCAAGGCGGCCGCCCTGGAGGCGAGAGCTGCCGAGTACACCGCCTTGCAGGAAGAGATCCTGCGCGACCGGTCCGGGGTGGGGCCCTGCGAGATCATCCTCGAGCCCAAACTCGCCTGCATCCAGCAGCGCTGCCAGGCAGTCGAGGAGTGAGGGAAGCAACAGCGCCGTGACCGCCACCAAGCTCATCCCCAGTCTCGGCGTGTCGGATATCGAACGCTCGCTGGACTTCTACCGCACCTTCTTCGGGTTCGAGGTGGTCGACTCGTACGACGACCAAGGTCGGATGGGGTGGTGCTGGGTGCGTACCGGCGTCGCGGACCTGATGCTGCAGCAGCTTGCCGCCGATCAGCAGATTCGCCTCAACCCGGCGATCGGCCAGAGCTGGGTCGTGTACGTGCGCGTCGACGATCTGGAGGCGACGCACGCCCGCCTGAAGGAGGGCGGCTTCCCGGTCAGCGACATCGGCGAGACCGAGTACGACACGCGGGAATTCTTCGTGCCCGATCCTGACGGCTACGAGCTGTGGATCTCGGCACCGGGCGACGCCGAGGAGGAGTAGGCGTCCCGCCCGGTCAGCGCCTCGCTTCGCTGGCGAATCGGACGATTCGGTTCTCGAGCCCGGGCCACTGCTCGTGCATCGTGGTCACCTCGCAGTAGCGCACGCGTACACCGGCGACGCAATCCGTAAACTCGACGCAGCCGTCGGCATCCGCCGGCCCGGGCTGGGGCGAACAACGATTGCACTGCGCCCACCACTGTGCCGGTTTGCGGCCGAACTCCGGCAGGGGAAAACGCGTGTCGGCACGGCTGTGCACGATCATCGCGTCCACCCCAGGCGCGCATGAGTACTGGCGCAGGTCGTCTTCGCGCAGGCCGGCTGCGCTGACCACCACCGCTGCGGGCGGGATCGTCGAGGCGTTCGTGAACGCTACCGCCGCGGCGCTCGACCCGCCGTCCGAATGTCCCACGAAACTCACCCGGCTGGCATCGATGCACCATCGCTGGGCCACTGCGGCAGGGATCTCGCCCAACTGCGGAAAGGCGGCCATCGTCAGCTTCACGTGATCCGCATACGCCACCACGAAGCCCGCGGCGGTGGCGCTCGTGGTCAGGCCGGCATGGCGCTCCGATCGATGCCGGTCGTGGCCGGCCGGGGCGAGGACCACCAGCAGCGGATGCGCACGGGTCGGGTCGTAGTTGCGCGGCGTGCGCACGCTGAAGCCGGCGCCGGAGGGGGCCTGCAGTGCGTCGATCGCACCGGCCTCGCCCGATAGCGGATCGGCGGCACATTGGGCGGGCAACTGGAGTGTGGCGTAGCGAGCATCGCCCAGCACTGCCGGCTCGCGCTCGCAGGCGGCGAGCAGGGCTGCTGCCATGACGATAGCGATCGTGCCTTGCCAACGCGATCGTGTCATGAGCATTCTTGTTGGCATTTTCCGCAGCGGCATGGGGGAGATCGACTGACTCGGCCGCTGCATGATACCGAGGGACGAGCGACTGTCGCGCGCCTGTCCTCCCGTGAGGATTCCGGGGTACACTCCGGTATGTCAAATGAGCTTGTAGGTCCTTGTTGTCTGTAGGAATTTCCGGTGCTCCCGGCGCCGATATGCCAATCGCCAGCAAAGGAATGCTTCGTGCCGTCAGTGTTGGAAGCGAAAGATAGCCTGCAGGTGCGAATCCGGGCGCGTCGTCCCCGTGATCTGCCGCTATCCGCCTACCTGTCCGGTTGGTTGCAGGCGGGCATACAGATGGCGGCCTTCTTCGGCAGCCTCTGGCTTCTGCAGGGGGAAACGCATCCCGTTGCGGTGCTCGGCTATTCGCTGGTATTCGGTTGGGCTTGGTTCTGCCTGCTGATGGTCGGCCACGATGCGATGCACCAGTCGTTCTTCCCCAGCCGGCGGCTGAATCAGTTCATCGCCTTTCTGACGCTCGATTGCCTCCTCTTCAGCAGGGCTTCCTGGAAATATGGGCACAACGTCGTCCACCACGGACGGCCGTATTCCGCAGAGGACGGGATGTATCTGCGAGGGGACTCAATCGCGAGCGACCTGTGGAATCTCCTCAAGATGGTCCTGACCTACATCGCCTGGGACGTTACGCGGCTGGTCGAGCGACCGACGTGGCACGAGTGGCTGGGAATGCTCGTCCGTCTGATGTTGTTCTGGGTCCTGCTTCCGATTGCGCTGCTTCCTGCCATCCTGTTCCTGCTGTTGTGTGGGAATTACCTTGGCCTGCTCTCGCACGCGCTTCCGGTAGGTCGCACGACTCAGGATCCGGTGCTGCGGCAACTGCGCACGACATGGGACCTGTATCCGGAATCCTTCTTCGCGTCGCTGCTTACCGGGGGGCTGAATGCGCACGCGACCCATCACGTCTACCCGTCCCTGCCACGGGGCGCCCAACCTCGCGGGTCGCGCATTCTGCGCGAGGAGGCAGGCTCGGAACACCGATCGGTGGATACGCTGGCAGGTATCTGGACCTTGTTCCGCCTGCGGCGATATTGCACCTCGGACGTCGCGGCGATGGAATCCATCATCGCCGCGCGTACGGGCGGTGGCCTGATTCTCGTGCCCAACACCGGCGTGGGCGAACTGGTATCCGGAGGTGCACTAGCAGGCGTGATCGAACTGGACGACGCGCTCATCCCGGTCAAGGAGCGCCGCGTGACTGAGCGCCGGGTGCAACAGGTGCCCATATCCTTCCCCGAACGAAGGGAAGGTGACCGCCGCGAGGGGTTGGTTGCCTCGCCTCGATAGATCGAAGCGTGCGGTGCTCGCGCTGGGTCGTGAGCCGGCGCTGTTCTTGCGTGTAGGACAATCGCGTGTAGTTGATTTTGCATTCTTAAAGACTTGACGGATAAGGCCGAAGTTGATTTGCGTGCTGCGGCGCGCGATCGCACCGCACCTCGCTTCCTCGGCACTCATGAAGTGTGCAGCTGTCCTGTGCCGTCCCGACCGATAGAGAGATCGATCACGATGCATGCCCTCGCGGTGCAGCGGCGACGCCATCCTCATCGGTCAACCAACCGTCGCTGAGCTGCCATGGCCGGTACTCCTCGCGGTCTGCGCTCTGGGCCTTTCAAGCTACTCAACCTGATGCCCGGGAGCACGCGGTTGCTGCTCCTCATCTGGCCGTTCCTGGCCATCGTGATTCTGCTCGTGGTGCTCGCAATTCAGGTCACCGACATCCTGTCGGCGGCGCGAGCGTTCGTCGAAGGTGAGAGCCGGTGGTCGAAGGCCCAGAAGGAATCGGTCTTTCATCTCATTCATTACTCGGAAACGTTCTCCGAGATCCACTACATCGAGTATCTGCGCAACATCTCCGTTCCACAGAAGCTGGGAGAGGCGCGCGTGGAGATGGAGAAACCACGTCCCGATTACCGCCGCGCCTGGCAGCTGCTGCTCGAGGGCGGCGATCATCCGGACGACATCGACGGGGTGATCCGGCTGTACCGGCGTTTCCGCCACATCTGGTACATCGACAAGGTCGTCCGCGTTTGGGAAGAGGGGGATCGGCATATCGCCGATCTCGACGCGGCAGCTCGCGAGCTTCATACCCTTATCCGCAACGGGGAACGCTCGGATCGGTCGATCAAGCCCATCGTGCAGCGCATCCACGCGATCAACGCGCGTCTGACGCCTCTCGAAGTCGATTTCTCGAACACGTTGGGCGATGCCAATCGGATCACCAAACTCCTCCTGCTCGCACTCACGCTCGCTATCCCGGCCCTGCTGGTTCCTCTCGGCGTGTACTTCTCACGCTCGATGCTGCGCCGGAGCGAGGGAGCGGAGCGGGCACTCAAGCTTTCCGAGGAGCGCTTCCAGCTTGCAGTATCCGGAAGCAACGACGGACTGTGGGATTGGAGCATCGCCACTGACCACTGGTACTTCTCCCCCCGGTTCAAGCAACTGCTCGGGTACGAAGCCGACGACGCAGAAAGTGCGCAGGCCACGCTTCTCTCCCGTTTGCACCTGTCGGAGAGCGAGACGTTTCGGCACGCTTTGCAGGCGCACATCGATACCGGCATGCCGCTCGACGTCGAATTGCGCCTGATGATCAAGGCGGGTGAGTATCGCTGGTTCAGGGTGCGCGGACAGTCGGTTCGCGACAGTGCCGGACGACCGGTACGGATGGCTGGCGCACTGACGGACATCACCGATCGAAAGATCGCGGCCGCCGAACTGTTCGCAGAAAAGGAACGTGCGCAGGTAACCCTGGCTTCCATCGCGGATGGCGTCATCACCACGGACACGGAAGGCTGGGTGACATACCTCAACCCCGTTGCGGAGTCGCTCACCGGATGGGTTTCGCACAATGCCTACGGCCTGCCGGTACAAGCCCTGTTCAGATTGGTCGACGAGGCCAATCGCAAGCCCGTGCCAAGCCCGATCGAACTCGTGCTCCGGGAAGAGCGGTCCACCGATTCCAACACCCAGATGCTGCTGCAGCGGAACGACGGTGTCGAGATCCCGATCGTGCAGTCCGCGGCACCCATCCGTGACCGTGCCGGACAGGTCGTCGGTGTAGTTCTGGTGCTGCACGACGTCAGCCGGGAGCGGCAGTACGCCGCCAAGCTGTCCTACCAGGCGAGCCATGATTCATTGACCGGGCTGATCAACCGCTCGGAGTTCGAGCGGCGCCTGGGACTTGCCCTGCAGTCCGCAGCTCAGCACAACCAGCAGCACGCGGTGCTGTACCTGGATCTGGATCAGTTCAAGGTCGTGAACGATACCTGCGGACACGCGGCGGGCGACCAGCTCATGCGCCAGGTCAGCGGTCTGCTGCAGCAGGCCTTGCGCGACGACGATACGCTCGCCCGGCTCGGCGGCGACGAATTCGGGGTACTCCTCGAGAATTGCGCGGCCGACGTGGCGGTGCGCATCGCGGAGAAGCTGCAGCAGACCCTCTCCGATTTCCATTTCGCCTGGGCGCATCTGAGTTTCAACATCGGCGTGAGCATCGGCCTGGTCAACGTCACCGATGGGTTGTTCACGCTCGCGGAGGTGCTAAGGGCCGCGGACACCGCCTGCTACATGGCGAAGGAAAAGGGCCGCAACCGCGTGCAGGTCTACCACGCCGATGACAGCGAACTGACCCTGCGGCAGGGCGAGATGGAGTGGGTCGGGAGACTGCAGCGGGCGCTGGACGACAACCGCTTCGTGCTCTACTCGCAGGACATCCAGCCCGTCAGCTGGCAGGGCGCGCATGGCGTGCACTGCGAGTTGCTGGTCCGTATGCTCGATGAGCAGGGCAAGTTGGTGCCCCCGATGGCCTTCATCCCCGCCGCGGAGCGCTACAACCTCATGCCTGCGATCGATCGCTGGGTGATCCGCACGGCGCTGGGCATGCTCGCCCGCATGCGCGACGGCGGCGAGGCGATCGAGCTGTGCTCGATCAATCTGTCGGGGGCGTCCATTGGAGACGATCGCTTCCTGGACTTCGTTCGTGAGCAGCTGCACAACTCCGGCGTGCCGCATGATTCGATCTGCTTCGAGGTCACCGAGACCGCGGCGATTGCGAATCTCGACAAGGCGATGCGCTTCATCCAGGAAATGAAGGCGCTCGGCTGCCGCTTCTCGCTCGACGACTTCGGCGCCGGCATGTCCTCGTTCGCGTATCTGAAGCATCTGCCTGTCGACTACCTCAAGATCGACGGGGTGTTCGTCAAGGACATGGCGGACGATCCCATCGACCGCGCGATGGTCGAGGCCATCAACAGCGTCGGACACGTGATGGGAAAGCAGACCATTGCCGAGTTCGTCGACGACGAGCGGGTCATGGCTGCGCTGCGCGATATCGGCGTCGACTACGCGCAGGGATACGGCGTGGCGAAGCCGCAACCGTTCGCCGCGCGCCTGAACCTCGCCGCGGCCCTGGTCTGATCACACCTGTTGCCCGGAGGCAACATTCCCTTGCCGCCCTGGCGAAATCGACCTACACTCAACCGTCAACGAATTGTCGCGCCTGTGTTACAGGTGAATTGACGGTTCGTGGTCGTCCCTGTTCATTTTTCCTCGGCTTTCGGGGGGGACAACGCCGGTCCTTCGTGCCGAAACACCAGCATGAGGCGGGACACCCGGCGTTCTCGGAGCCAAAGGCCAACGACTAGAAGAGGTTTCCGACAATGGGGTCAATGTACGAGCTTTCCCCACATCCTCAGTGGGTGGACTCGCTGAACAGTTATCTTCAACCGTACTGGAACGCGCTCCTCAACAGCGACTGGGCTACCGCCGTAGCCGGTGGGACGATGACGGTGAAGGGCATGCAGGGCTGGATTCTGCAGATCTACCCCTTCATCCACGCGTTTCCCAAGTTCCTCGCCGAGGCGCTGATCAAGGTCGAGGACGACTACGCGCGTTCCTATCTGATCGACAACATCCGGGTCGAGAAGGCGCACGCCGAGCACTGGCTGTGGATGGGGCAGGGGTTCGGGCTGAAGCAGCAGGACATGCTCGATCTCGCCGAAGGCAAGAAGCCGATCCTGCGGGATGTGCAGTCGCTCACGGATTGGCTTTGGTACATCAATACCAAGGGGTCTCTCCCCGAGGCGGTCGCCGCCACCAGCTTCGCGATCGAGGGCATCACCGGCGACCTGTCGCGGCGGGTGGTGGATGGTTTCGAGTCCTACCGCGGCCGGGAAGGCGTGGACATGAACCCGCGCACGTACAAGTGGATGCGCGAGCACGCCAAGTACGACGACGAGCATCCCAAGATCGCGCTCGAAGTGGTCAAGCGCTATGCAACCAACGAGCGCATGCAGGCCAAGGTGATGACCGCCGCCAAGCGCAGCCTGCAGCTCCTCGATCTGGCGCTGCACACTTCCTACCGGGCCTATGCGGAAGCGCCGGAGCGTCCCGATGTGGCGCCAGAGCGGGAACTGCGCATCTCGGATCGCCGGCAGCGCCAGGTGCACATCCAGTTTCCGGACCGACGATTCGGCGAGCGTCGCGGCTGCGCGGCGCCTGCCGTCGCCTGAGACGGCTCGGCCAGTCCTGAAAGCAAAACGCCCCGCGAAAGCGGGGCGTTTTGTTTGGTGCCTGCGGTCTGACTCGGCTACTGGACCAGGCTGACTTCGACCCGCCGCGCTTCGGCGTCCGAGCCGCTGCCGGTGACCGTCTCGGGCTTCTTCATGTCGATGCGGTCTTCTGCCACGCCGGCGCCAACGAGCGCGTCGCGCACCGCGAACGCGCGGGTCTTGGCCAGTTCCTCGTTCTGCACTGGATCGCCGCTGGCGTCGGTGAAGCCCGAGATCTGCAGCCGTGCGGCACTGTCGGCGTTCACCCCTTCCACCATGCCAGCGAGTTGGGCGGTGGCGTCGGCCGGGAGGGTGCTTTGCCCGACCTCGAACAGGATCGCCACGGGCGGAATCGAGGCCGCCGGCGCCAACGCGGCCGTTGCGGTCTCCGCGGCGGGGGCCTCGGACGTTCCCTGCGGTGCGGCCGTCGCGTACACGCCTGCCAGCACCGGAACGATCAGCAGGGCGACCAGGTTGATGATCTTGATCAGCGGGTTCACTGCAGGGCCGGCGGTGTCCTTGTAGGGGTCGCCTACCGTGTCACCGGTCACCGCCGCCTTGTGCGCGTCGGAGCCCTTGCCGCCGTGGTGGCCTTCCTCGATGTACTTCTTCGCGTTGTCCCAGGCGCCGCCGCCCGTCGTCATGGAGATGGCCACGAACAGTCCGGTGACGATGGTTCCCATCAGCAGACCGCCGAGTGCAGCGGGGCCGAGGATCAGGCCGACCAGGATCGGGACGATCACGGGCAGCAGCGAGGGGATGATCATCTCCTTGATCGCTGCGGTGGTCAGCATGTCGACGGCGCGGCCGTATTCCGGCTTCGCCTTGCCTTCCATGATGCCTTTGATGTCGCGGAACTGCCGCCGCACTTCCTCCACCACCGATCCGGCGGCACGGCCGACCGCTTCCATCGCCATCGCGCCGAACAGGAAGGGGATCAGGCCGCCGATGAACAGGCCGATGATCACATTGGGGTCGGACAAGTCGAACGTGGCGGCGATGCCGGCGCCCTTGAGCGCGGCGGTGTAATCGGCGAACAGCACCAGGGCGGCCAGACCCGCCGAGCCGATTGCGTAGCCCTTGGTCACGGCCTTGGTGGTGTTGCCCACGGCATCGAGCGGATCGGTGACGTTGCGCACCGACTTCGGCATTTCCGCCATCTCCGCGATACCGCCGGCGTTGTCGGTGATCGGGCCGTAGGCGTCGAGCGCGACGATGATGCCCGCCATGGAGAGCATGGCCGTGGCTGCGATGGCGATGCCGTACAGGCCGGTCACGCCGCCACCGGTGACCCAGTAGGAAGCCAGGATCGCCACGCACACCGCGATCACGGGCAGTGCGCAGGCCTTCATCGAGACTGCGATGCCGGCGATGATGTTGGTCGCGTGACCGGTGGTGGATGCCTGCGCCACGTACTTCACCGGCTTGAAGTCGGTGCCGGTGTAGTACTCGGTGATCCACATGAGAGCGCCGGTGAGCAGAATACCGATCGCTGCAGCGATCCACAGCTTCATCGGCGTCACCAAACCGCCGGTCACGTCCGCCACGCCGCCCATCAGCCAGGTGGTGATCGGGTAGAACGCGATCAGGGAGAGTACGCCTGCGACGATCACGCCGCGATACAGCGCGTTCATGATCTTGCCGCCTTCCCGCGCCTTGACGAAGTAGCAGCCGATGATCGAGGCGATGATGGAGGCGCCGCCGAGCGCGAGGGGATAGAGGATCGCCATGTTGCCGAAGTTGGCGAAGGCAAGTGCGCCGACGAGCATGGTCGCGACCACCGTGACGGCGTAGGTCTCGAACAGGTCGGCGGCCATGCCGGCGCAGTCGCCGACGTTGTCGCC
>CAYLTE010000019.1:0-3576 GCA_964386195.1 uncultured Burkholderiales bacterium
GCAGGAGCCCGCCGATATCGAGTCCTGACGCGGCGGCGCCTCATTCGACGAGACGGGCAGGGTCCTCCTGCCCGTTTTCGTTTGCGGCTACACTCAGGATGGGTCGAGTGCCGGCGGAATATGGCGGCTCGCCGGCTTTTCAGGAGATGACCATGAGAACCATGGCCTTTGCATTGGCGTTCGGCGTGTTGGTTCAGGGCACGGCTTACGCACAAGACGATGCGTCACGGGCGCTAGCCGCCACCTGCACGGGCTGTCATGGTACGGACGGTGCGAGTGGCGGACAGATTCCCTCCATTCGAGGACTGGAGGCAGAACGCATGGTGACTCTGTTGCAGGAATTCCGCGACGGCAAGCGCGAGGCCACCATCATGCAACAGCTGGCAAAGGGTTTTACCGACGAGCAGATCCAGGCATAGGCGAAATGGTTCGCGTCGCAGTCGCGCTGAGGGGAGAACGATGAGACAGTCCAGAAGGCACTTCCTCAAGCTTGCCGCTGCGGGTGGAGCAGCCCTGGCGCTGCCCGGCTACGCGCGCGCCTCAGGTGCCCGGGTGGTCGTGATCGGTGGGGGTTTCGGCGGGGCCACGGCCGCGAAGTACCTTCGCATGTGGGCGCCCGAAATCGCCGTCACGCTGGTGGAGCGCAATCGGGAGTTCGTCTCCTGTCCCCTGAGCAACCGGGTGCTCGCCGGCGTGGTCGGACTGGACGATCTCACGCGAGGCTATGCGGCGCTTCGCAGCCGTTGGGGCGTCAACGTCGTGCACGAAGAGGCGACGCACGTGGACACCGACAAGCGCGAAGTGCGTCTTGGCAACGGTGACGTCCTGCCGTTCGATCGACTGATCGTTGCGCCAGGGGTCGATCTCATGATGGATGCCGTGCCGGGCTGGGAGTCCGAGTCTGCACGCGAGCGCGTGCTGCACGCATGGAAGGCGGGGCCGCAGACCATAGCTCTGCGCAGGCAACTCGAGTCCATGCCGGACGGAGGCGTGTTCGCGATGACCGTGCCGCGCTCGCCGTATCGTTGTCCGCCGGGGCCGTACGAGCGTGCCTGTCAGGTGGCTTGGTATTTCAAGACGAAGAAGCCGAAGTCGAAGGTCCTGATCCTCGACGCCAACGAGAAGGTCCAGTCCAAAGAGGCGCTCTTCCGCCAGGCGTGGGCGGAGATGTATCCCGGAATCGTGGAGTACAGGCCGAACAGCACGTTGACGGCTGTCGATGCCCGCACGCGCACGGCGAAACTCGAGTTCGAGGACGTGCAGGCGGATGTCCTCAATGTCATTCCCCCCCAGCGCGCCGGGCGCGTCGCTGCCGAACTGGGCCTGATCACCACGAACGACAAGTGGTGTGCGGTGGATTTCCGCACGTTCGAATCGACCGTGCGGCCGAATGTGCACGTGCTGGGGGATGTCGTCCTGGCGGCTCCGCTGATGCCCAAGTCCGGGCACATGGCGAATCAGCATGCGAAGGTCTGCGCAGCCGCGGTGGCTGCGTTGCTGCGCGGCGAGTCGGTAAACCCCACGCCGATGCTGACCAACACCTGCTACAGCTTCGTGAGCGATGCCGAAGTCGTGCACATCGCTTCCGTGCACGCATACGACGACGGGAAGAAGACCTTCCTCACCGTGCCGGGTAGCGGTGGACTCTCGCCCAGTCCCAGCAAACTCGAGGGAAGCTATGCCGAAGCGTGGGGCCGCAACATATGGGCAGACATGCTCGCGTGAGTGAGCATGCCGGCGAGCGTCTCAGCTGCGCTCCACCGGTCGGCTGGGATCGGCGCACCACTCGCTCCAAGAACCAGGATAGAGCCGTGAGCCGGGCAGAGCGGCAATTTCCATGGCGAGGATGTTGTGACATGCGCTGACGCCTGACCCGCACTGATGCACGAGTTGGTCGGGGCGGGTGTCGCCAAGGAGCGCGAGGAATTCGCTGCGCAGCACCTCGGCGGGCTTGAATCGCCCCTGGCTGTCCAGGTTGGTCTTGTACAGCCGGTTGCGTGCCCCGGGAATGTGCCCTGCCACCGGGTCGATCGGCTCGGTCTCGCCCCGATAGCGCTCGGGCGCGCGCGCATCCAGCACGACGACACCCGGATTTCCCAGGTGCTCGACCAGGAAGTCGACACCCACGTGGACCTCGCCCCTGGGTGCTGGCGTGAAGACCGTGGCTTGCGCAGTGGGGACCTGGTCGGTGGTCCGAAACCCGGCTGCGAGCCAGGCTTCCCAGCCTCCATCGAGCACGGCGATACGGTCGTGTCCCAGCCATCGCAGCATCCACCAGAGTCTCGTTGCCGATGCGCCTCCCGCGCTATCGTAGGCCACGACCTGCTTGGTGGCATCAACGCCATTGGCTCCCAGCCACCGCGCAAATACGTGCACATCCGGTAGGGGATGACGGCCGGTCCTTCCGTTCTTCGGTCCCGAGAGGTCTTTGTCGCTGTGCGCGAAGCGCGCGCCGGGAATGTGGCTCGTCGCATACGCCGCGGCGCCGGCATCCGGTTTCATCAGATCGTGCCGGCAGTCGAACAAAACGAGCTCCGGCCTCTCGAGGATGGCGTGCAGCTGAGCGGGCGAAACGATGGTTCGGTAGTTCATGGGGCAATGATCCTCGAATACAGCAGACGAATGCGTATCAGCCGGTGACCTGCGCGGAAAGCCACTCGCGTGCACCGGGCTCGTTGTCGAACACCTGGATTTCGGTGTCCACGAACAGCTGCGAGAGCAGCGCGGTCCACGCCACGCTGCTGCGCTCGCTCACGATCGCGATGCGACCGATTTCGTGGGCGTGGGCGCGTGTGAAGCGGATATCCTCGAGGGCCACGTCGACCGTGAGGCCGATCATGTCCCGCAGGTCCATGAGCAGGCTGATTCGCCCGCGCCGTTTCAGCTGCTCGATGATTTCTTCCTCGAATCGGCGGTAATCGGCGATTTCGAATTCTCCGAAGACACCGACCACCGTGATGTCTCCTTCGTGCTCGATCGAGATCATGTTCATGCCAGGAGTTGGACTCGTCGAATCTTATCGCGTATCGCATCCATTCGCCGACTACGAGCAGGGTTTTGGAATTTGACCGCCTCGGCGCAACTGGGCTATGTTGCGACTCCCGAAGCACTGCCCTTATTCCTTTCCAACCCGCGAGCCACTCTGGATGTCGGATCCGACCGGAGGCAACAACATGGAGCGACGCGACGCGACGGCGGGCGAGGCCGACGCGCCTGCGCCGAACTTCGAACAGGCCATGCAGGAACTCGAATCCCTGGTTTTCGGGATGGAATCCGGGGAGCTGTCGCTGGAACAGTCGCTCGCCGCCTATCGACGCGGCGCCTACCTGTTGCGAGTGTGTCAGGGCGCGCTGCAGGACGTGCAGCAGCAAGTGAAGATTCTCGAGGATGGACTACTGCGTGACTTCCAGGGTGGAAACGAGCAGGACTGATTTCCCTGCCTGGATGCAGCTGCGTCAGCAGGAGATCGAGACGTTCCTGCAGTCGGTGCTGCCCGAGCCTGGCCGATCCCCCGCCCGCCTGCACGAAGCCATGCGCTACGCGGTGCTGGGAGGCGGCAAGCGCGTGCGGCCGCTG
>CAYLTE010000019.1:3586-33350 GCA_964386195.1 uncultured Burkholderiales bacterium
CCGCTGCTGGCCTATGCGGCCGGAGAAGTGGTGCATGCGCCGCTGGAGCGGGTGCACCGAGTGGCCGCTGCGGTCGAACTCGTCCATGCCTACTCCCTCGTGCACGATGACCTGCCCTGCATGGACGACGATGTCCTCCGGCGAGGTCGTCCCACCTGTCACGTGGCCTTCGACGAGCCGACCGCGCTGCTCGTGGGCGATGCGTTGCAGAGCCTGGCGTTCGGGGTGCTCGCAGAACTGCCTCTGTGCGAGAGTGCCGTCGATCAGCTGGAGATGATTGCCATGCTCGCGCTGGCGATCGGCTCGCGCGGCATGGCGGGTGGACAGGCGATCGATCTCGCGAGCACCGGGCAGGAGCTGACCCTGCCCGAACTGGAGAACATGCACATTCACAAGACCGGCGAGCTCATCCGCGCGTCCGTGGTGCTCGGCGCCCGCTGCGGGCGCTGCGCGCCCGCAACCCTTGCCGCGCTCGAGCGGTTCGCGCGCTGCGCGGGACTGGCCTTTCAGGTGGTCGACGACGTACTGGATGCGGAATCGGACAGTCAGACGCTGGGCAAGACCGCTGGAAAGGATGCATCGCAGAACAAGGCCACCTATGTGTCCCTGATGGGCGTGTCGCGCGCCCGTGCGCTGGCGCAGGAGTTGCGCGAGGAGGCGCTGGAGGGGCTTCGGCCCTTCGGAGATGAAGCCGGGCCGTTGCGTCAGCTCATCGATTTCATCGTGCTGCGCAGGCACTGATGCGCGGACGTGCTCGCATCGTGGCAGGCTATTTTCCGAGTGGATTGCTCGGGTAATCGCGCAGCCTTATAATTCCAGCCTTCCGACTCATCCTGCAGGACGTTCGATGAACGACCCTCGGCCCTTTGTCATTCCCGACGTTCAGAGCACTGCCGACAACCGGCAGCTCGCGATCGACCGCGTGGGCATCAAGGCCATTCGTCACCCGGTTCGCGTGAAGGACAAGAGCGGCGGCGTGCAGCACACCATCGCGCTCTTCAACATGTACGTGTTCCTGCCCCACAACTTCAAGGGCACGCACATGTCGCGCTTCGTCGAGATTCTCAACGGCCACGAGCGTGAGATCTCGGTGGAGTCGTTCGAGACCATCCTGCGCGAGATGGTCGAGCGGCTGAACGCCGACTGCGGACGCATCGAGATGACCTTCCCGTACTTCATCAACAAGGCTGCGCCGGTGTCCGGTGTGCGCAGCCTGATGGATTACGAAGTGACCTTCGTCGGCGAGATCGCTGACGGCCGGTACGGGTTCACGATGAAGGTGGTCGTCCCCGTCACCAGTCTGTGCCCGTGCTCCAAGGGGATCTCGGACTACGGCGCGCACAACCAGCGCTCCCACGTCACCATTACCGCGCGTACGCGCGGCTTCGTGTGGATCGAGGACCTGGTGCGCGTGTGCGAGGAACAGGCATCGTGCGAGTTGTACGGACTGCTCAAGCGCCCCGACGAGAAGTACGTCACCGAGCGCGCCTACGATAATCCGAAGTTCGTCGAGGATCTCGTGCGCGACGTGGCGGCGGTTCTGAACGCTGACGATCGCATCGAAGCCTACGTCGTGGAGTCGGAGAACTTCGAGTCCATCCACAACCACTCGGCATACGCGTTGATCGAACGCGACAAGCGCGTCGATTCCCCTGCGTGATGCCGTACCGCGGTGGGCGCGAAGCCGTCCCGCTCAGAAGCGTCTGACCATCGTCAGGCTGTCTCCGCGCCGGGTCATCTCCACCCGGTTCAGGAAACTCATGCCGAGCAGGGCATAGGGCATGCGCGTCTCGTGCACGGAGGCCTCGACGTTGGTCAACGCGATGTCGCCGACGCGCACGCTGTTCAGCCGAACACGGTGCACCTTCACGGTGCCGTTCGCGGTGCTGGCATAACCCGTTTCACCCTTCAGGTAGTCGATGCCGACCCGGCGGGCCATGTCCACGCCCATGGCAATCGTGGTCGCGCCGGTGTCGACGAGGAAGCGCACGCTCACGCCGTCGATCGTGCCGACCGTCAGGAAGTGTCCGCGAGCATCCGCAGTCAGCGTCACGCGCTGTGCCCCGCTATGCGGGCTGGGCGCGGCCGAGACGTGGCTGCCGATCTTCAGCAGCTGGCGGTGGCCGTCGAGTTCGAATAGCGCTCCCTCCGGTGTCGCCTTCAGCAGCTTGGCGCCCCCGGGGAGGATGTCGCCGTTTCGATAGACCTTCGGCCTGCCCCCGGGCTCCACGATGACCGCCTTGCCCTCGGAAAGGCCCGCGATCTCGATCTGCAGGTCCTGTCCAACCGCGAGCAACGGAAGCGCGAGGATGAGACCGAGACACGCCGCCCGCCGCAGCCGGCGCATTGCCGTAGACTTGCCCGAACCCGTACGCATCGTTCGCCCTCGTGAAGCCAGTTGCCATCTTTCGTCACAGCCCGACCGAAGGTCCGGGCTACCTCGCTACCCATCTGGATCGGTCCCGCATTCCCTGGTCTCTGCTGGCCGTCGACGAGGGGGTGCCCGTTCCCGAGTCGCCCGAATCCTATTCGGGCCTCGTATTCATGGGCGGACCGATGAGCGTGAACGACGATCTGCCATGGATCGCGCCCGCGCTGACCCTGATCCGCGCGGCCGTCGCAAGAGGTGTGCCGGTACTCGGGCACTGCCTGGGCGGGCAGCTGATGTCGAGGGCATTGGGCGGGGTGGTGTCCCGGACCGTTCTCAAGGAGATCGGCTGGGGCGAGGTGAGGGTGGCTGGCAATCGCTCGGCACGTGCCTGGTTCGGCGGCACGCGTGACGCATTCGTGACGTTTCACTGGCACGGGGAGACGTTTTCCATTCCCCGCGGCGCCGAACCGGTGCTGACGAGCGCCTATTGCCAGAACCAGGGGTTCGCGCTGGGTCCTCACCTCGGCCTGCAATGCCACATCGAGATGACCGAGGATCTGGTGCGCAGCTGGTGCGCGAGCGGAGGCCGGGAAATCGCGCGCCGTGGCAGCCCGGCGGTGCAGCCGGTCACGGCAATCGAGCACGATCTGGTGAATCGGCTGGCTGCGCTGCATGAGGTGGCGGATACGGTCTACCGCCGCTGGACGCAGGGATTGCGCCCCTGAGGGTGCCCCGATCCCGCCGGGGCGCTGCGCTCAGTCCCGGAAGTTCTGGTACTGGAGCGGGTAGTCGGTGATGGACTTGCGCACCAGCGCGATCGCGTCCTGAAGGACGTCTTTCTTGGCGCCGGTCACGCGCACGGCATCGCCATGGATGCCTGCCTGCACCTTCAGCTTCGCGTCCTTGATCAGCTTGATGATCTTCTTGCCCAGTTCCTGATCGACGCCGGTGCGCACGACGATGCCCTGCTTGACCTTATCGCCGCTGACCTTCTCGACGCTTCCCTTCTTGAGGCTGCGCACGTCGACATTGCGCTTCGCCATCTTGGAGATCAGGACGTCGTAGACCTGGTCGAGCTTGAACTCGTCGTCCGCGAACAGCGTCAGGTCGTTGTCCGACTGCTCGATGCGGGCGTCCGAGCCCTTGAAGTCGAAGCGTGTGGAGACCTCCTTGTTCGCCTGATCCACCGCGTTCTTCAGTTCGACCTTGTTCACTTCGGAGACGATGTCGAAACTCGGCATGGCAACTCCCTATGCGGCAGCGAGCGGAATCGTGAAGCAGTTGAGGGGCATCCCGGTGCAGTCGTCGAACTCGGCAGCGGCCTCCACGGCATGGCAGGCAAGCGCGCGTGCATCGCGCGCAGGATCCTCGTAGGCGGAGTAGAGCGCTCCCAGCGCATAGTCGCTGCCCGTGCCGTATGCATAGAAGCGGGAGAACTCCTGGACGGTACGGTGCCCGGAAACGCCGAAGATGCCGTGCGGGTTGGCAATCAGCACGTCCAGCCGGGAGGATTCGAGCGCATCCTCCTTGTCCTCCTCAGGCAGGAGGAAGTAGCGCTCCTTGAGCGCTGCGTGCAGGCGGTTCCAGACCCGGAAGATCTCGGCGGTGCTGTTGAGGCGCACGTCGTTCGCGCTGCCCCCGAAGTAGTCCCGCAGGATCAGCTTGAAGGTGGCGGATCCGGTGATCGCCAGGTAGTTTTCCCCGACCTGGAGGATCTTCTCGTGGTTGGCGATGTAGGTCGCGCTCTCCTTGGCCGACCCCCATTTGGTCAGGGTGTCCGAGGCGATCGCGGCGATTCCGTTCTTCCGTACGACAGCAATCGTGGTCATGAAAAGTTCTGGCGTGATGCCGTGCTAGCGTCGCGCATGGCAGATCCTTATTTGCGTCCCAGCTTCGCCGCGATGCGCATGCGCAGCGCATTCAGGCGGATGAAGCCCTCGGCGTCCTTCTGGTTGTACGCACCGCGGTCGTCCTCGAACGTCGCGATGCTCGTATCGAACAGCGAATCGCCCTGCGACGAGCGGCCCACGACGATCACGTTGCCCTTGTATAGCTTGAGGCGGACGCTGCCGTTCACGTTGGCTTGCGATGCATCGATCATGTGCTGGAGCATGCGCCGCTCGGGACTCCACCAGTAGCCGTTGTAGATGAGCGATGCATAACGCGGCATCAACTCGTCCTTGAGGTGTGCCACCTCCCGGTCGAGAGTGATGGACTCGATCGCGCGGTGCGCCTTGAGCATGATGGTCCCGCCCGGCGTCTCGTAGCAGCCCCGGGACTTCATCCCGACGTAGCGATTCTCGACCAGATCCAGCCTTCCTATGCCGTGCTGGCCCCCCAGTTGGTTGAGCCTGGTCAGCACCTGCGCCGGCGTCATCGCCTGGCCGTCGATGGCCACGATGTCGCCTCCGCGGTAGCTCAGCTCGATGTATTGCGCCGCGTCGGGGGCCCGCTCGGGAGACACCGACCAGCGCCACATGTCCTCCTCGGGTTCCTGGTTTGGATCCTCCAGTGCCCGCCCTTCATAGGAGATGTGCAGGAGGTTCGCATCCATGCTGTACGGACTGCCGCCCTCGCGATGCTTCATCTCGATGGCGATGCCGTGCTGTTCGGCATAGGCCAGCAGCGTCTCGCGGGAATTGAGGTCCCACTCCCGCCACGGGGCGATCACGCGGATATCGGGCTGAAGCGCGTAGTAGCCGAGCTCGAACCGGACCTGGTCGTTCCCCTTGCCGGTTGCGCCATGAGAGACCGCGTCCGCACCCACCTGCTCGGCGATCTCGATCTGACGCTTGGCGATGAGCGGTCGCGCGATGCTCGTGCCGAGGAGGTACTCCCCCTCGTAGATGGCGTTGGCACGAAACATGGGAAACACGAAATCGCGCACGAACTCCTCGCGAAGATCGTCGATGAAGATCTCCTTCACCCCTGCCTTCTGCGCCTTGAGCCGCGCCGGTTCGAGTTCCTCCCCCTGGCCGATGTCGGCCGTGAAGGTGACCACTTCGCACTTGTAGGTATCCTGCAGCCACTTCAGGATGACCGAGGTATCCAGGCCCCCGGAGTAGGCCAGCACGACTTTCTTGACTGCGCTCATTCGCGTATTTCCGTCTCGTTGAATCAGGTTCGGTTCGGGTCGTAGGACGGTTCGTTCTCCTGACTGGGTGCACCCTCGTCGCCCTCGAACACCCCGTCCTTCCAGGTGCCCATCAGGAGGCGGCCGTCGGGCAGGCGGAACTGCCCGGATCCGTGCGGTTTGCCCGCCTTCCACTGACCGTCGTAGGAGCTCCCGTCGGCCCAGTCGCGGCGTCCCATTCCGTGCTCCATGCTCTGCTGCCACTCGCCTTCGTAGCGGCTTCCATCCGGCAGTTCGAGGCTGCCCCGGCCCTCCGCCCAGCCGCCTTTGAGCGTGCCCTCGTAGCGGCTATGCGGTGCACCGTCCGCGTAGAAGGTCAGTACGCCTTCACCGTCGGCAAAGCCGTCCTTGCACGGCCCCGTCCAGGTGATGGACTCATCGGGTTGCGGCATGGGGTTGGCGACCTTGCAGCCGTTCTTGTCCTCGATCCAGTGCACCTCGTCGCCTGCGACCGCCCACGATCCGGCAAGCGACAACGCGGACATAAAGATCATCACTACAATCAGTCTCATGGCTGCCTCTCGGTCAGGATGGGCAGGCCGCGGCCGCGGCGCTGCCGGATGGTTGCGAGTAGTGTAATGCTTCGCTGCCGTGGGTCAGGGGCCGAAGGGGCGCCGCACCAGGGCAGCATGCGTGCGACACTCCGCCGAGGGGATCCGTTTCCGGTGGCGCCCGACGCCGGTTGCGCAGGCTAGGACTCCACCTTGCCGAGGAGCAGGTACTCCATCAAGGCCTTCTGCGTGTGCAGGCGGTTCTCGGCCTCGTCCCACACCACGCTCTGAGGGCCGTCGATGACCTCGCCATCGACTTCCTCGCCGCGGTGGGCGGGCAGGCAGTGCATGAACAGCGCGTCGGGCTTCGCGAGCTTCATCATCTCCGCATCGACACGGTAGTCGGCGAACTCGCGCTTGCGCGCTTCGGCCTCGTCCTCGAAGCCCATGCTGGTCCACACGTCGGTGGTGACGAGATCGGCATCGCGGACGGCCTCGTGCGGATCGTTGAAGCATTCGAGATGCATGCTCTCGTAGCTTTCGCCGCGCTCGGGTTCAAGTTCGTATCCCGGCGGGGTGGCCACGTGGAAGTTGAAGTCGAACAGCTTCGCTGCCTGCAGCCAGGTGTTGCAGACGTTGTTCGAGTCCCCGACCCACGCGACCGTCTTTCCGCGTATCGGGCCGCGGTGCTCGATGAAGGTGAAGATGTCGGCGAGAATCTGGCAGGGGTGATATTCGTCGGTGAGCCCGTTTATCACCGGCACGCGGGAGTGGTCGGCGAAGCGCTGCACGATGTCCTGCTCGAACGTGCGAATCATCACCAGGTCGACCATGCGGGAGATGACCTCCGCGACGTCCTCGATCGGCTCCCCGCGTCCCAGTTGCGTCTCGCGGCTGCTGAGGAACAGCGCCGAACCTCCCAACTGGGCCATGCCTGCCTCGAACGAGACACGCGTGCGGGTCGAATTCTTCTCGAAGATCATGGCCAGCGTGCGGCCGCGCAGCGGCTGATACAGCGCGTGGGAGCGCTGCCGTTCCTTGAGCACGCGCGCCCGACCGAACAGATGCTCGAGTTCCGGCCTGGTGAAATCCTTGAGCTGGAGGAAGTGACGGGTCGGCCGGGTGGCCGACTCGCTGTGCGACGTCGTGTCCCGGAGGCGGATGGCGCGCGCGGACGGCATGGTCATTCCGCCACGCCGACCGGCTCGGTCACGAAGCGCTCGATCAGACCGGCCACGCCGTCGACGAGAACTTGCGCCTCGGCGGGCTTCATCACGAGGGGAGGCAGCAGCCGCACCACGGTGTCCGCGGTGACATTGAGCAGCAGTCCCTGCTCCAGCGCGTGCTTGACGAGATCCCCGCAGGGGCGATCCAGTTCGATGCCGATCATGAGCCCCTGTCCTCGGATCTCGCGAACGCTCGAGTGCGCGCCCAGCCGCTCGCGCAGTCCCGCACGGATCGACTCCCCCAGCCGCACGGCGTTGTCGAGCAGTCCCTCGTCTGCGATCACGCCGAGCGTGGCGAGTGCCGCAGCGCACGCCAGCGGATTGCCACCGAAGGTCGATCCGTGGCTGCCTGGCTTGAACGCCTGCGCGGCCGCGCCGCGCGCGAGACAGGCGCCCATGGGTACGCCGTTGGCGAGGCCCTTGGCCAGGGTGATCACGTCGGGCTCGATGCCGACGCCTTGGAAGGCGAACCAGTTTCCGGTGCGACCCATCCCGGTCTGCACTTCGTCGAGCATGAGGAGCCAGGCGAACCGGTCGCATGTCTCCCGCAGGTGCCTGAGGTAGTCGCCGGCCGGTACCTGCACGCCGCCTTCACCCTGGATCGGCTCGACCAGCACCGCGACCACGTTCTTGTTGCCGCCGAGCAGTCCGAGCGCTTCGACGTCGTCGTAGGGTACGCGGGCGAATCCCGACAGCAGCGGTTCGAATCCTGCCTGCACCTTGCGGCTGCCGGTGGCCGACAGCGTCGCCATCGTGCGTCCGTGAAAGGCCTTTTCCATCACGACGACAGTCGGATGCTCGATGCCCTTCTGGTGGCCGATCATGCGCGCGAGCTTGATCGCAGCTTCGTTCGCCTCGCAGCCGGAGTTGCAGAAGAACGCCGCGTCCATGCCGGACAGCTTGCACAGCAGGTCCGCCAGCTGCTCCTGCTCGGGAATGCGATACAGGTTGCTCGCATGCACGAGCCGCGCGGCTTGCTCGGCAATGGCTTGCACCAGGCGAGGGTGGCCATGTCCGATACCCGACACCGCGATGCCGCACAGGGCATCGAGGTAGCGCTTGCCCTGGGTATCCCAGAGCCAGACGCCCTGGCCGCGCTCGAACGCGACCGGCAGGCGCGCGTAGGTGCTCATCAGATGCTGGCCCGTCATTTCATGCTCCAAAAACGCAACACGGCGACTCGGGCCGCCGTGACAGGTGAAAACGAGGAAACGAGTCTATATCTATCCGATCCGTCGTGCCGAGGCAAGGCGTCGCGTGCGCGGTGTGTCACGCGCCCTTGATCCGCTTCAACCCCTTCTCGTCGGCGGCGGTCAGTACGCGCATGCACGGCACATAGCCGTCGTAGACGATGCCGTGCAGTTCCACGCGCTTGTAGCTGCGCAACAGGCCGCCGAGGTACTGCAGGATCTCCATCGTGATCACCTGGCCGGGCACCAGTACCGGAATTCCCGGCGGGTAGGGGGTGATCTGATCGGCGGCCACCCGGCCGTTCAGGCGCGAATTGATGCGGTCCTGGTCGTCCAACAGGGGCAGTACCTCTCCACCGCAGTAGAACGCGTCGCGGGGCAGATATTTCAACGAGGTGAACCCGGGGATGTCCGGCGTGCGATACAGGCGGCGCGGCGCGCGGCGCTCGCGAGCGATGCGCATCAGCGCGTCGTACAGCCGGGAGACCTTGCTGCGCGTGGTGCCGATGGTCAGCAGCAGCGACAGGGTGTTGAACGTCGACTTCTCGACCTGGATGTTGTAGCGCTCGAACAGTTCGTGCTGCAGTTCCTCGACGGTGTAGCCGCATTCCGAGATGTCGACGGTCACCTTCGTCGGATCGAGCAGGATGCCGTCGTTGCGCACCTCTTCCGGAAGCAGGTCTTCCAGTTCCAGGACACGAAACACGCCGGTCGAATTGATCTGCTGCCGCAGTTCCTGGGTTAGCCGCAGGGTCCGCGCGAGCAGCTTGTAGCCCTCCATCACCGCCTGCTTGCGGGCCACGTCGAGGCTCGCGATCATGCTGTACTGCGGGCTGGTGGAGGTGTGCATGTTGAAGTTCTCCCGGAAGATGTGCTCGTTGAAGTCCGGGTCGTTCACGTGCAGCATGCTCGCCTGCGAGAATGCCGAAAGGATCTTGTGCGTGCTGTGCGTGGCGTAGTCGGCGCCCGCTTCGAGCGCGGTCGGCCGAAATGCGGGGTGGAAACGCGCGAAACCGTACCAGGCCTCGTCGATCACAACCTTGATGCCCTTGGCGTGCGCGGCCTCGACGATGGGGCGCAGGTCGTAGCGGAATCCGTCGTAGGTGCACGAAGTGAGCACCAGCGCCTGTGCGTCGGAGTGCTCCTCGATCGCCCGGAACAACGTTTTCTTGGGGATCGGGCCGAAGATGCCGTACTTTTTGTTGACCGAGGAGTTCAGGTAGACCGGAAGCGCGCCAGACAGCACGACGCCATGGTGCACTGATTTGTGGCAGTTGCGATCGAGCAGCAACTTCTCGCCAGGGGCGATGAGGGTCTGGAAGATGACCTTGTTGCTGGTGGACGTGCCGTTGGTGGCGAAGAACGTGCGGCGCGCCCCGAAGGCCTTGGCCGCCATCTTCTGCGCCTCGCGGATCACCCCGGTGGGGTCCATCAGCGAATCGAGCATCGGCACGGACACCGACAGGTCGGCGTCGAACACGTGCTCGCCCATGAACTCGTGGAAGTCGCTCACCCAGGGGCTGTCGCGCAGGCTGTCGCCCGAGGAATGCCCGGGCGTGTGCCAGGCGTCCTTCGCCATCAGCACGTAGCTCTTCAGCGCGTCGTAGAAGGGCGTGTCGGCGCGCTCCTGGATCTGCGCGTTCAGGATCCGGTACATGCCGCGGTAGTCGCGCTCTTCCCGATAGAAATAGCCGTCCACCGCTTCGGTGAACAAGGCGTCCACGACCTCGTCTTCCTGCTCCTGCGCGATGAGGACGTAGATGTCGAGTTGCGGCCGGAATCTCGTGATGCGCTGCACGAGCTCCAGCGCCGACATCTGCAGCACGCGCGAGTTTCCGCTGTCCGACTTCAGCGTGTAGAGGGTGTCGTCGACGATGACCGACTGGATGTCGCCATCCTCCTCGATCGCCTTCAGCGCATCGCGCGCGGTGGTGACGCCGGTGAAGACGATGCCCAGCGGGTTGTCCAGGCTCTTTGCGGCGGCGTTCAGGCCCTTGATGAGTTCCTTGAGGACCACGCCCTCGTCGTTGATCACGAGGATCCGGCTGACCGGCTTGCGCATGTTGGGGGCTCTATCCACGCGTCAGGGCAGGACGCGGGAGAAATCTGTGCGGGGAGGCGCCCATGCCCCGCCCCGGCGGAAAATCGGTCCGGCGGTCAATGCACCGGGCGCTCGATGCATGCGGGAGGAGGGCGGAGCGGAAGCGGGCGGCGGGGGCAAGCTGTTGGTCCGCTGCCCCCGGCAGATACGCCGGACGCTACGACAACGCCTTGATGGCGGCCTGCAGACGGCTCTTGTAGCGATCCGCGGTATTGCGATGCACGACGCGCTTCGCAGCCACCGAATCGATCGTGGAGCGCTCGGCGTCCAGGACAGCCTGGGCGGCCGCCTTGTCGCCGGCGGCGATCGCCTTGCGAACCTTCTTCACGGAGGTGCGCAGCATGGAGTGCAGGGCGTCGTTCTGCGCCCGGCGGGTTTCCGACTGGCGGGCGCGCTTGCGCGCCTGGGCGGTGTTGGCCATTCCGGCTCCTTGGAGGCTAAGGCTTTGAAAAAGGGCGGGATGATACCCGCTGGACGCGGATCGTGCAAGGGGAGATAGCCGCCGTTTGCGGTATCCTTCGCACGCCGTACCGCCCGGTGCGGGAAACTTCGATGTGAAGGCGTGTTCCGCCAGGGCGTATCCTCACCTCCGACCCTCGATGAACCTTCTCAAGTCGCTCGTGACGGTCAGCGGGATGACCATGATCTCCCGTATCCTGGGATTCGTGCGCGATGCCGTGATCGCACGGGCGTTCGGAGCTGGTCTCTACACCGATGCGTTCTTCGTGGCGTTCAGGCTGCCCAACCTGCTGCGCCGTGTGTTCGCCGAGGGCGCGTTCTCCCAGGCTTTCGTCCCGATCCTGTCCGAGTACAAGACCCGACGGGGGCAGGAAGACACGAAACTGCTCGTAGACCACGTCAGCGCGCTGCTGGCGCTCGCCCTGTTCGCGGTGACCCTGCTCGGCATTCTCGCCGCCCCGTTCATCATATACGTGACCGCTCCCGGATTCGCGAACGTCCCGCAGAAGTTCGACGTTACCGTCGCACTGCTTCGCGTGACGTTTCCCTACATCCTGTTCATCTCGCTTGCGTCCCTGGCGGGCGCCATCCTCAACAGCTACGGCCGCTTCGCCATCCCGGCGTTCACGCCTACCCTGCTCAACGTGGCGTTCATCGTGTTCGCTCTCTGGCTGGCGCCGTACTTCGACCCGCCGGTGATGGCGCTGGCCTGGGCCGTGTTCGCCGGCGGCATCCTCCAGCTCGCGTTTCAGCTGCCGCACCTTGCAAAGCTGGGTCTGCTCCCCCGGCCGCGGCTGCAACTGCGCGATCCGGGCGTATGGCGCATCCTGAAGCTGATGGGGCCGGCGATCTTCGGCGTGTCGATCGGGCAGATCAGCCTCCTGATCAACACCATCTTCGCCTCCTTTCTGGTCACCGGTAGTGTGTCCTGGCTCTATTACGCCGACCGCCTGATGGAATTTCCCACCGGGGTCCTGGGGGTGGCGCTGGGCACCATTCTGCTGCCCAGCCTGTCGCGCAGTCATGCGCAGGAGAGCGCCGAGGAGTACTCCCGCCTGCTCGACTGGGGCCTACGTCTTACGCTGCTGCTGGCACTTCCCTCGGCACTTGCGCTCGCCATCCTCTCCGTCCCTCTGATCGCCACCCTATTTCATCACGGCGAGTTCAGTGCACACGACGTGCGCATGAGCAGCCAGGCGTTGATGGCCTACAGTGTCGGCTTGATCGGACTGATCCTGGTGAAGGTGCTGGCGCCAGGGTTCTACGCACGCCAGAACATCAAGACCCCGGTGAAGATCGGGCTGGTCACGCTGGCACTCACCCAGGTGATGAACCTGGCTTTCATCTACCCGCTGCGCCACGCGGGACTGGCCCTTGCCATCGGTCTGGGCGCTTGCATCAACGCCGCGTTGCTGTATCGGACCCTCCGGGGATCCGGCGTGTATCGGCCCCAGCCCGGTTGGGGACGTTTCGCACGACAGCTGGTTGTTGCGCTGGTGGCCATGGGTGCGGTGCTGTGGTTCTCCATGGGCACCGTGGAGAGCTGGCTCCAGGAGGAAGCCTGGAGGCGGGCCTGGCGCCTGGCCGTGGTGGTGGTCGCCGGGGCGGCCACCTATTTCGCGTTGCTCGCGATCGCGGGTGTGCGACCGCGCGATTTCGTCAAGAAGGTGATGTGAACCGATGTTGTGCGTGGAACGGATAGCCGGTGCGCTGGGCGCCGAGGTGTCTGGTATCGACCTTGCGGCGCCGCTCGCGGCACAGGACATCGGAGAGATTCGGGCGGCCATGAATGAGCACCTCGTGCTGTTCTTCCGTGACCAGCCGCTTCCTCCGGATCGATTCATGGCCTTTGCCCGCGCCATGGGCACGCCGGTCGAGTATCCGTTCGTGAAGGGGCTCGACGGGTATCCGGAAATCATCGAGGTGAAGAAGCTCGAGCACGAGCGGGTCAATTTCGGCGGCATCTGGCACTCGGATACCGCGTATCTCGAGCAGCCGCCCATGGGATCCATGCTCCTTGCCCGAGAGGTGCCCGACTACGGCGGCGATACCGAGTTCGCCAACCAGTATCTCGCCTACGAAGCCCTGTCGGAGGGAATGAAGCAGCTGCTGGCCGGATTGCGTGCGGTGAACAGCTCGGCCAAGGCCGACGTCACGCGTACCCGGGAGGACCGCGTACGGGACGACGCCCGACCCGACGCGCGAGGCGAGTATCTGGCCGAACACCCGGTGGTGCGGACACACCCGGACACCGGACGCAAGGCTCTGTACGTGAACGTGGCGCACACCGTGCGTTTCGCCGGAATGAGCGAGGCCGAGAGCGCTCCCCTGCTGGAGTACCTGTTCGCCCACCAGGTACGGCCCGAATTCACCTGCCGCTTCCGCTGGAAGGTCGGATCTCTCGCATGGTGGGACAATCGCTGCGCCCTGCACAACCCGATCAACGACTACCACGGCCACCGGCGCGTGATGCACCGGATCACCTTGCAGGGCGACACGCCGCACTAGGGATCCTGGTTGCTGCGCTTCCCTGGCGGCCGAGCGCTGTCGTCGTAGTCGACTGCAACCGCGTACGCCGGTCAGCATTGGGTGTCCAACCTATAATCTCCGGCGCAGCATTCTCGTCCATCCCATGCACGTCATTTCCACATTGATGCAGCATCCGTTCGGCGAGATCGCCCTGCTGCTGCTCATTTGTGCGTTCGCCGGTGCGGTCGCAGTACGCCTCCGCCAGCCTGTACTGATCGCCTACATCGCGGTAGGCGTACTCGCCGGCCCGTCCGCCCTAGCCCTGGTGCAGGCGCACGACCAGATCGATCTGCTCGCGCAGTTTGGTGTCGCCGTCCTGCTGTTCCTCGTCGGACTGAAGCTCGATGTCCAGCATCTGAGAAACATCGGTCCGGTGGCTGCGGCGACCGGTCTGGGGCAGCTCGGATTCACCATCGCGATCGGCTTCGTACTTATGCTGCTGCTCGGCCGAGGCTGGCTGGAATCGATGTACGTGGCGATTGCGCTGACGTTCTCGAGCACCATCATCATCGTCAAGCTGCTTTCCGACAAGCGCGAGCTCGACTCGCTGCACGGACGGATTGCCGTCGGATTTCTCATCGTCCAGGATCTTGCCGTGGTCGTCGCGATGATGGCAATGAGTTCCATGCGCGGACCTGACGCCGGTGCCTGGGACGTCGTCGCATCGATGTTCGTGCGTCTTGCGGGCGCTGCAGTCCTGGTATTTGCGCTGATGCGCTACGTGCTGCCCCAGTTGGTGTCGACGATGGCGCGCTCGCAGGAATTGCTTCTGGTGTTCGCCATCGCATGGGGCGCCGGACTCGCTGCGCTCGGCGAGTTGGCCGGATTCAGCAAAGAGGCAGGGGCCTTTCTGGCGGGATTCTCCCTGGCCTCCACCCAGTACCGGGAGGCAATGAACGCCCGTTTGACGGGTCTGCGCGACTTCCTGCTCTTGTTCTTCTTCATCGACCTGGGGGCGAAACTGGAACTGTCGGCGCTCGGTGGCGAGATCGGGGCCGCGCTGTTGCTGTCCGCATTCGTTTTGGTGGGCAATCCGCTGATCGTCATGGCCATCATGGGCTACATGGGCTATCGCAAGCGCACCGGATTCATGGCCGGACTGACCGTGGCGCAGATCAGCGAATTCTCGATCGTGTTCGTCGCCATGGGTATCTCGCTCGGGCATCTGGATGCCGGCTCGCTCGGGCTGACCACGCTCGTCGGTCTCATCACGATTACGCTGTCCACCTACATGATCCTGTACTCCGAGCCGCTTTACGAACGTCTGGCGCCTTTTCTGCGCGTTTTCGAACGAGGCACGCCGCACCGGGAACTAGCCGTCGACGGCCATCACTTGGCCCCGAAACGTACCGAGATCCTCGTAATCGGGCTGGGACGTTACGGGGGGCGCCTGCTCACCCAGTTGCATGCCTCAGGTGTACCTGTGCTGGGTGTGGACTTCGACCCTGAGGCAGTGCGCGAACTTGCCCGGTGCGGGCTGCCCGTGCGCTTCGGCGATGCAGAAGATCCCGCATTTCTCGATTCCCTGCCGCTGTCCGAGGTGGCATGGACAGTCAGTACCCTTCCGCAATGGGCTTCCAATCGCGCCTTCCTGCATGCCTTGTCGCAGACGCCGTTTGCCGGCAAGGTTGCCGGGGTGGCTCGTGACGACTCCCAGGCGGCGGAACTACGCAATGCGCAGGTGGACTATGTGCTGAATCCCTACACGGATGCGGCGGATTTCGCTGCGCGGATGCTTTTGACTTCACGGCGCTGAATGGGGGGATCAGGCGGCTCGTCAATGCGCACAGTTCCAGTGGCGATACGTTCTCCATTCCTCGTCGATGACCGGCCAGCTCCCTGGACGCCGTGCGTTGCGGTGCACTACAATCTCGTTCTTCCCCAGGAAGTTAGCTATGCCCGATCGGTGCGTTGCGCTGGATCGGCCAACACGCTCCATGGTCGTCCTGCGTCATCCTCCGGTAGCTGGCAATCGTCCCGTCGCACTGACGATCGGAAATTTCGACGGCGTGCACGTCGGGCACCGAGCCATGATCGAGCGGGTGATCGCGCAGGCGCAGCGTCGCGGCGTCGATTCGTGCGTGATGACCTTCGAACCCCATCCGCGGGAATTCTTCGCGCCCGATCAGGCGCCGGCGCGGTTGACGTCGATGCGCGAGAAGCTCGAACTGCTCGCCGCCATGGGCGTCGACAAGGTTCTCGTGTGCCGCTTCGACTTCGACTTCGCGCGCATCGATGCGCAACAGTTCGTGGATCGGCTGGTGGTGAGCGGGCTGCGAGCGAACTATGTCCTGGTGGGTGACGACTTCCGCTACGGCGCACGCCGGCTCGGCGATTTCGACGCGCTGCGCGAAGCTGGACGCAAGCACGGGTTCGAGGTCGAACGCATGGACAGCGTCGAAGTCGAAGGCGTGCGGGTCTCGAGCACTGCCGTGCGGGAGCGCCTGGCGTCGGGCGATCTCGCCGGTGCGGCAAGATTGCTGGGGCGGGCATATTGCATCGGGGGCCGCGTGGTGCGCGGAGACCGGTTGGGTCGCGAACTCGGTTTCCCCACCGCGAACATTGCGCTGCGCAGGGACCCGGTCCCGCTGCAAGGCATCTTCGCCGTCGAGGTGACGGGCCTGGGGGAGGCGCCGGTGGCCGGGGCGGCGAGCCTGGGTGTGCGGCCCACGGTGAAGAGCGGTGCGAAACCGGTGCTGGAGGTCCACCTGCTCGATTTCGCTGGCGAGATCTACGGCCGGCGGTTGAACGTGCACTTCCTCGAGAAGTTGCGCGACGAGCAGAAGTACGCCGACCTCGACGAATTGACGCGGGCAATCCGGAATGACGTGGACGCGACGCGGCGGCTGTTGCGCAGCCGCCTCGCGTCGCGATCCGAGAACGACATCTGAACCATGGAGCACAGCCCCGATGGCTGACTACAAGAACACGCTGAATCTTCCCGATACCCCGTTCCCAATGCGCGGCGACCTCGCACGGCGTGAGCCGGGTTGGGTGGAGAAGTGGCAGCAGACCGGGCTGTACGAACGCATTCGAAAGGCGGCCGCGGGCCGGCCGAAATTCGTTCTGCACGACGGTCCGCCCTACGCAAACGGCGACATCCACATCGGCCATGCAGTGAACAAGATCCTCAAGGACATGGTCGTGAAGACCAAGTCCCTGGCCGGATTCGATGCGCCCTACGTGCCCGGCTGGGACTGTCATGGCCTGCCCATCGAACACCAGGTGGAGAAGCAGCACGGCAAGGACATCGAGCCCAACGCCTTTCGCAAGCTGTGCTGCGACTATGCACAGAGCCAGATCGAGCGCCAGCGCAAGGACTTCATCCGCCTGGGTATCCTCGGCGACTGGTTCGACCCGTACCTGACGATGAACACGCGCACCGAGGCCGACATCATCCGCGCCCTCGGCAGGATCCAGCAGCGCGGATATCTCTACCAGGGTGCGAAACCCGTGCACTGGTGCGTCGACTGCGGCTCCGCCCTGGCCGAGGCCGAGGTCGAGTACGAGGACCGCGTTTCGCCTGCGATCGACGTGGCCTTCGAGTTCGTCGACACGCGTCAGCTCGCGCGGCCGTTCGGTTTCACGCATCTGCTCGATCCCGCGTTCGCGGTGATCTGGACGACGACACCATGGACCCTGCCTGCCAACCAGGCGGTTGCCGTGCACCCCGAGTTGCACTACAGCCTGGTGCGCACACAGAAGGGCCTGCTTCTGCTCGCCGAGGAACTGCGCGATGCGGCACTGCAACGCTATGGCCTGGAGGGCGAGGTGATCGGAACGACGACCGGCCGCTCGCTCGAGCACCTGCTCCTGCGGCATCCGTTCTACGCGCGCGAGGTCCCGATCATCCTCGGCGAACACGTCACGCTCGAGGCCGGCACGGGACTGGTGCACACGGCGCCCGCGCACGGCCTCGAGGACTATGTGGTCGGTTCGCGATACAACCTGCCTACCGACAACCCGGTGAACGACGCGGGGCGCTTCCACGACTGGGCCGAGATCGTTGCGGGCAAGAGCGTGTGGGAGGCGAATCCCGTGGTGATCGACACGCTTTCGGAGAACCAGCGCCTGCTCAAAGCCGACCGGCTGCAGCACAGCTACCCGCACTGCTGGCGTCACAAGACGCCGATCATCTTCCGCGCCACCCGGCAGTGGTTCATCGGGATGGAGTCGAATCATGCGTCGGGGGGCGGGTCGATGTTGCGCGAAGTCGCCCTGCGTGCCGTCGCCGACACGCACTTCTTCCCCGGTTGGGGGCGCGCGCGCCTGGAGGCGATGATCCGCAACCGTCCCGACTGGTGCGTCTCGCGTCAGCGCAGCTGGGGTGTGCCGATGGCGCTGTTCGTCCACAAGGACAGCGGCGAATTGCACCCCGATACGCCGGCGCTGATCGAGCGTGTGGCACGAAAGGTGGAGGAGGGCGGAATCGAGGCGTGGTTCAGCCTCGCAGCGGAGGAGATCCTCGGCGAGGATGCGCAGCGCTATCAGAAAGTGCCGGACACGCTCGACGTGTGGTTCGATTCCGGAACGACCCACGTCAGCGTGCTCGAGCGGCGCGATGATCTCGTTAAACCTGCCGACCTTTACCTCGAGGGCAGCGATCAGCATCGCGGCTGGTTCCAGTCCTCCCTGCTGACCGGCTGCGCCATCGACGGCCGCGCACCCTACAGGCAGCTGCTCACCCATGGATTCGTGGTGGACGGTCAGGGCCGCAAGATGAGCAAGTCGGTGGGCAACGTGGTCGCACCCCAGCAGGTCTCCGACAGTCTCGGCGCGGATATCCTGCGGCTGTGGGTAGCCTCGACCGACTACTCCGGCGAGATGTCGATCTCGCAGGAGATCCTCAAGCGCGTCGTCGAGACCTACCGGCGCGTCCGCAACACATTGCGTTTCCTCCTTGCCAACGTGTCCGACTTCGATGCGCGCAGCGACCTGCTGCCGGTCGACCAGTGGGTGGAACTGGATCGCTACGCGCTAGTGATGACGCAGCGAATGCAGGAGGGCGTGATGCGCGACTACGCGAACTACGAGTTCCATCTCGCCGCCCAGAAGCTGCACAACTTCTGCTCAGAGTTCCTCGGTGCGTTCTATCTGGACATCCTGAAGGACCGGCTCTACACCAACGCTGCGGCAAGCGCTGCACGCCGTTCGGCGCAGAGCGCACTGCATCACGTCAGCCACTGCCTGCTTCGCCTGCTCGCACCCATCCTCAGCTTCACCGCCGAGGAGGCGTGGGAACAGTTCACCCGCGATGACCAGGACAGCATCTTCCTTCACACCGCCTATGTCCTGCCCGACGTGCGCGATGCCGAGCAACTCGAGCGGCGCTGGGCGCTGGTGCGCGAGGCGAGGGCGCTCGTGCAGAAGGAGCTCGAGCAGTTGCGCGTGAAAGGCACCATCGGTTCTTCGCTGCAGGGCGAGGTGACGGTGCGGGCGGGCGGTGCGACCTACCAGGCACTGGCAGCGCTCGGTGACGATCTACGTTTCGTCCTCCTCACCTCGGCGGCCGAGATCGTCCCCGACGAGGCACAGATGGAGGCGCAGGTCGGCGTACGCGCCAGCGGACATGCCAAGTGCGGTCGCTGCTGGCACTATCGCGCAGACGTCGGCGCGTCTTCCCAGCACCCGGAATTGTGCGGCCGCTGCGTGGGCAATCTATTCGGTGCCCAGGAGACGCGTTCGCATGCCTGACCTCGCGCGCATGCGCTGGTGGCAGTGGTTGCTGCTGAGCGGATTCGTGATCGTGTTGGATCAGCTCACCAAGTGGCTGGTCCAGCAGACGCTCGTGTTCGGGGACAGCGTGCCAGTGCTGCCGTTCTTCAACCTGGTCCTGGTCTACAACCCCGGCGCGGCCTTCAGCTTCCTGAGCACCGCCTCGGGCTGGCAGCGGGAACTGTTCGTCGGCATCGGGCTTGCAGCCAGCGGACTGATTCTGTACCTGCTTCGCCGCCACGCCAGCGATCCGTACTTCTGCTTCGCGCTCGCGCTGATCCTCGGCGGCGCACTCGGCAACGTCATCGACCGCGTCGTGCTCGGGGCAGTGGTGGATTTCCTCGATCTACACGTGGCCGGCTATCATTGGCCGGCATTCAACGTGGCCGACAGCGCCATCACGGCGGGCGCGGCACTGCTCATCTGGGACAGTTTCCGGCGCCCGCGCAGCGACAAGGCCAAACTGACGTGAGTATTGAACGATGATAGTGACCCTGGCCCAGCCTCGTGGCTTTTGCGCGGGTGTAGATCGCGCGATCGCAATCGTCGAGCGCGCGCTCGCCCAGCACGGCGCTCCGATCTATGTCAGGCACGAAGTGGTGCACAACCGGTTCGTGGTGGACGAACTGCGTCGCAAGGGTGCCGTGTTCGTCGACCAGCTCGACGAGGTGCCTGCCGGGGCAACGGTCATCTTCAGCGCGCATGGTGTGTCGCAAACGGTGCGCCAGGATGCCGATGCGCGCGGCTTGCACGTGTATGACGCGACCTGCCCCTTGGTCACCAAGGTTCACGTCGAGGTGTCGCGCATGCGCGAGCAGGGACGGGAGATCGTCATGATCGGTCACCGCGGGCACCCGGAGGTCGAAGGCACCATGGGGCAGTGCGAGGGGGGCATTCACCTCGTGGAAACCGTTGACGATGTGCAGCGGCTGAACGTCGGCGATCCCGAGCGTCTCGCCTATGTCACGCAGACCACGCTTTCGGTGGACGATGCGGCGGGGATCGTTGCCGCCCTGAAGGCACGCTTTCCGACGATTCTCGGTCCAAAGAAGGACGACATCTGCTATGCCACCCAGAACCGACAGGATGCGGTGAAGGCGCTGGCCGCGCGCAGCGACGCCGTGATCGTGGTCGGTTCGAAGAACAGCTCGAACACCAATCGGCTGCGCGAAGTCGCGGAGAAACTGGGTGTGCCAGCTCTGATGATCGACGATGTCGCGGAGCTCGACCCGGCATGGCTCGAAGGCAAGGAGCGCATCGGCCTCACCGCTGGCGCCTCCGCGCCGGAAGTTCTCGTACGCGCCGTCGCCGATCGGTTGCGCGAACTCGGCGCCACCGAAGTGCGCGAGCTCGAAGGGTTGATCGAATCGGTGGTGTTCCCGCTGCCCAAGGCGCTCGCCGGCTGAGGCGAACCGGGCGCACAAACAAGACGGGCTGCCCTCGGGCAGCCCGTCGTTGGCGCAGAAGCGGCGTTACTCCTTGATCAGCTCTCGCCAGGACGTCCGGCGCGCTTCGATCGAACCGCTCCCGATCGGGATATCCACCGACTGCTTGTTTCCTTTCGCGTCGGTGGCAATGCCCTTTTTCGTTTCGTTCGGCAGCTGGAACACCACGACGCCCACCGTGATCGCGTTGCCCAGGTGCTGGGCCACCGCCTGGTTGGGGCTGGTGCTGATGTACTGCCCGCTCTTGTAGTCGAAGAAGTAGATCCAGCTGTCGCCGCCCACGTTGCAGGCGTCACCGTTGGGTACGTTGGTCACCACGACCAGCGTGCCGAGGATCAGCTGCGGGTCGATGTTCACCCGTTCTCCCGGCGAATCGTCGGACGGGTTGAAGTCGACGTACCAACCGTCGTCGGCGTCCAGGTCCACGGTCTCGGTCGACACGGTCCGGGTGTCGTCGTCGACGATCGATATGGTCTGCTCGACCAGATCGTCGCGCAGGTCGCCGAGATCCGTTCCCTTGTCCTTGAACGTGTAGAGGCTCTGCTGGTAGGCGTCCGTCGAGGGCGGCGTCCACTCCGCCGGATCGGTCAGATCGCTCACACCCAGGTAGCGTCCGGTTCCGACGTGTATCAGTCGGTGGCCCTCGGCCAGGCTCAGCTCCGGCTTGGTCGTGACCGATTGCGGACGGCCATCGTCATCCACCAGGGTGGCGAGACGTTGCACCGCCGGTGTGCCGGAGGTCAGGTCGAACCGCCACACGTTTCCATCCAGGTCGCCCCCGTACACGTACTTCGCGGTGTTGTCGACGCCAAAGCTGTCTGCCCAGGCGGCCAGCTTTGCCAGGCCGGAGGGCGCCGTCGTGCTGCCGGCGCCGGTCGCGATCTTGGCGAGTACGCTGCCAGAGACGGCATCCAGGACGTACAGATACCCTTTTCCATTGCCGGGCGAAACGTTGTTGTAGCCCGACGTGACCAGCACCACCCACTTCCCGTCGGACGCCCGCTTGGTGATGACGGGGTTGCCGTAGGTCATGCCGAGATCGGCGTCGTTGTTCGAGCACAGCGCGGCGTCACTGCAGAACTCCCACAGTGCAATCGGACTGGCCGGGTTGGTGATGTCGAGCGCGTAGTAGCCCCGGCCGCCGGAGTTGAGCCCGCCGACGAGAATGGTGCGCCAGGCGCTGCCATCGTAGATGTCCATCACCTCGGGCGAGCCATCCAGGTAGTAGCGGTGCATCGAGGCGTAGTCGTCCTCGGCCAGTTTGTACAGCTCCGGCAGCAGCATGCGCGGGACGTAAGCCCACATTTCCGCACCGCTGTCGCCGTTGAACGCGTGCAGCATGCCGTCGTTGGCCGCGATGTAGAGCACTCCCTGACGGCTCTCGTTGTCGATCTGGAACTCGGCGTACGTCGGCGTGACTTCGTCGGCAAAGCCCCACATGGGCTGACGCACGAAGACCGGCTTGGCGTTGACCGTGTCGCCGAGCACGTGCTCGCGATCGCGGAACACGCTGCCTTCATACTGGGTGCGGCCGCGCAGGAAGTTCACCACGTTCGCGCCATCGTTCGCAATGACGAGATTGGCCGCCGAAAGCGTGCTGCACTGTGTGAGGGCAGCGGGCGAGCACTTGTTGGCGAAGAACGCCTTCTCCGTCGCGCTCATCAGGGAAAAGTCGAATGAAGTCAACGTTCCCGTCGAGTTCGGGAAGTAGATGGTGCGCGAATCGGCACTTCCCGACACCATCGCATCGAGGTTGGCCTGAGCCGACCAGACGATGGTCGGCACGACTTCGCCGGTCCCGGTGTCGATGGACTGCGCCACGACCTCGCCCGACCACTCCATGGTGGTGTATGTCGAGCTGAAGATGGCATTGTCCGTCGGCGTGATGTTCGGGCTGCTGGTCGCCGATGCGGACGCGGCGCCGACTTCGGCCTCGAGATTGGTCAACGCGTCCGACAGTCCGTTGACCAAAGTGTCGGGGTCGCGGGCGGAGTAGTAGATGCCTCGGCCGTTCACTGCCGCGTGCCACAAGTCGTCGATTGCAGTCTGACCGCCCGAGCTCGGCGCCGGCCAGTTGCACTTCGTGGTGCTGCTGAACAGACAGCCGTTGTCGCCGGTCTTGATGCGATAGAAATCGTTGGTGCTGCTCGTATCCGACTCGTAGTCGGAGCGGTACGTCATCCTCCCGTCGATGATGCCGAGCGTGAAGGTGACCATGTGCTGCGCCTTGTTGAAGTCCTTCGAGGAGTCGCGCACGTTGTTCTCGGACACGTCGGTGCCCAGCGCGCCGATCGAGCCGGCGGGGCGCAGGTCGGTCTTGTAGTAGTAGAGCGCGACGTCAGCCAATGTGTTGGAGGCGCTGCTGATACCGCCGTCGTAGGTGCCGTTGGAGCGGGCCGACCACTTGGGATCGGTGGTCGAGTCGACGTTGTCCTGGTTGCCGATCGACGAGCCGTCGATCTTCTCTCCGGCGCTGCTGTTCCAGTAACCATCGGTCGTCAGTAGCGCGAAGTTCTTCTGACAGGAGTACTGGATGGGATCGTCGTTCATGCCATTGTTGATCCCGTCGGTCTTGCCTGCGTAGTGGCGGCCCACGCGGGACAGTGCCTGGCGCAGCGGCGTCAGGCCGCTCGGGGTCTGGGCATAGAACTTCTCGTACCACGCCTCGCGGTGGCTGCCGACGAAGGTCTCGAGCTTCAGGTACTTGTTGGACGAAACGCTGCTGGACCCGGGGTTGATGGTGATGAAGCCGACGCGGTAGCGCTCGTCGAGGGTGCTGAACGCGCGGCCGGCGGCCGATTTCATCATCTGCATGCGCGTGCGGTAGTAGGTGTACCAGTACGAGAAGTTGGTCAGCTCCTCCGTGTAGGAGCAGCTGCTTCCGGTGCTGTCGGTTCGGCTGGAGGCCTTCGGATAGCTACCCACGGACGGAATGATGTCGACACGCGTGAACTTGCCGAAACGCGGATACTTGTGGCTGGAGTCGTACTTCGCCTGACAGTGATAGGGCGGTGAGCCGCCGCCACCGCTGACCGCGCCGGTGGCATTCGCGGAGTTGGTGGTGTTGGTTGCGTTCTTGCACCAGCGCACCGGCGCGGGGTAGGTGTAGGCCCCGGTGGGCGTGGCGGACAGGGTGCAGGTGGTCAGATTGATGTCGCTGCAGTGCTCCTTCGGCGAGATCAGATAGTAGTGCGGTGCACCGCTTTTCGTTTCTGCATACTCGAAGGTGGAATCCGGGTAGGTATCCACACCAGTGCCGTTGCTACCGTGGTCGCTGGTGGTGTTCACCGGATAGTAGAAGTCCACGGTTGTCGTGGTGCTCAGCGTCGCCGTCGTGCTGTAGCCGTTGCGCCGGCAATTGGACGGGTAGTTGGACGAACTCTCCTCGTTGTAGGAGGTTCCCTTGCAGTAGACGATCTCCGGGAACTGGGTCTCGATCTTGATGCTGCTCGAGCTCGAGTCAAAGCCGTCGACCTTCACGTTCTCCGGGTCGGCCATCGATGGCATGCTCGTCCCGTCGTGCATCACCGGCGGCTCGTAGCGGATCGCGGGGTTGTAGTACACGCCGTTGAACTGCGGAGAGAAGAGGGGCGGATCGCCGTACAGACAGCCAGTGCTGGTGTCGCCGTCCCAGTCCGTGCGCTTCTTGCAGGTTCCGCCGTCGCGGATTTCGTCCGGCAAGTAGTCGGATGCCATGCTTCCGGAGTCGTCCAGGACGAACATCAGGTTTGGAAGCGCGGCAGAGGCCGACCCGGTTGCCAGAGGCACGTTCGAGATGTCGGTCTGCGCCGCGCGCGAGGCGGCGGGCAGCAGGCCGAGCCCGAGCAGCACGCAGGCAACGGTCCAGGTGTTGAGCCGGAATCGTTTGACGTGGTTCATGTCCATCTCCTGATGGTCGAATCTGGTGATCGAACTGGTTCGGCGCATGGTCGGTTGCTGATGGGTCAGTTGCTGATGGCGACCATGGCTTGCACGTAGCTTTCGGTGTTGCGCGGTCCCTGGCTGCGGGCGGTGATGCGGTAGAACACCTGCGGCGTGCCGGCGAACGAATAGGAGCCGACGCTCATGCTGCCGCCGGCCCCGGGCGTGGTCGTCGACGAGGTCATCGCACACTGGTTCGCGACACCGGAGTTGGTGCCGTTATAGGGGGTGTCGGGCTGCGTGCACATGCGGTGGATGACGTACGAGACAGTGTTGCCAGTCGCATCCTCGGCCATCACCACCGCGTCCTCCCAGGTTTCGGTCGCGGTCCAGTCCGGCTCCGCGGCGGGTCTCGACGAGTAGTAGCCCTGCGCCGTGTTGGTGTTGCTGAGTCCGCCTCCGCCGGCATTGGCAACGAGCCAGTCGTAGGCTTGCTGCAGACCGACCTCGGAGGAGTTGAGGGCGGTCTGCTTGAACCCGAGGTTGCCGGCGACCATGTTTCCCGTGTCGATCGAGCGGACCATGCCGATGCCGGCCATGGTCATCGCGACCAGCACGATGAGGGCGATGAACAGGACCAGGCCGCCCTGCTTGGACGGCAGGGCACGGTACGAGCGTTTTCCGAGTCGGGTGCGCATCAGATCTGCATCCAGATGAGGTTGCGAAGCGGAACGACGGTTTCGAACACCCGGTAGCGGTAGCACTGCCAGTTGTCGTCGGCCGATACGTCGATGTCTCCGCCAGCCCACGTTGGGAAGGCTGCAGTGATATCGCACGCGCCGCCTTCCTCGATCGGCTTCTCGGGCTGCGCGCTGCGCGCCACGATCGCCAGACGCACCGAGAGGACCTGTTGCCAGCCGGCGGCTCCCACCGGGGCGGCATTGGAATAGCCGTCGACGATGCCGTCGTTGGCGGTTCCTCCACCGCTTCCGTCGTCTTTCCCGTACTCAGCCTTCATGTGCACGATCTGCTCGGCGACGACGTTGGTGTCGGTGGTGGACAAGGTGCGCTCGATCTCGAGCCGGTTGTCGACGATGCGGTAGACGTTGCGCTGGGGCATCTGGCCGAGGTTGTAGAGGAAGCCCGCAGTGCTGTAGGAGATGCCGAGACCGCCAGGCTTGTTGTAGCGTGCGGGGACGTTCTGCCCTTGTGGATTCGTGTAGTTGCCGCTGTTGTGGATGACGTTGCTGGTTTGGCCTGCAGTGCCTGGTGTCTCCGTCACCTGTGCAAGCGTGCACTCCTTCCCAGCCTCGAAAGCGATCACCAGGTCTCCCGGGGTGAAGCCGTAGCGGTTGTCCACCTTGTAGGTGGCCGCGGGCGAGGGCATGGCCTGAATAAGCTTGGCCGGGTCGGAGAGCAGGTCCGAATCGCCGATCAGGATCGTGACGGTGTCCGGATCCTGGTCCGTTGCGCCGGGCTCGATGACGATCGGGGCGAGGGTGAACTCGAACTCCTCGCCTTCGACTTCGTCGTACACGTTGATCACGCAGCCGAGCAGGGCGGCGTTGTTGACGCCGTAACCGGCCATTCGTACCTCGCGCTCGACCATGTACAGGGACATCGCGCCGTTCTGCTGCGCGTCGCCCCCGCTGGTGGAGGTGCGCTTGATGCCCTCGGACACCGCGAACGTCTCGAAGATGACGAGCGTGGCGATGAGCGAGATGACGATCGCCACCATCAGCTCGACGATGCTGAAGCCGCGCTGCCGGGGCATGAAGGTCTTGTCGCGCATGTCTTGTTCCCTCAGCAGCAGTTGATCGACGTGGTCACGGTGTACTGATGCGGATCGGGCTGCGGATCCTTTGCCGCTTCCTCCGGGGACTGCCAGAAGATGCTCACTGTCACCTGGCTGCCGGCAACCACGATTTGAGGGGGGTTGTCAGCGACGCCCGGCAGTGCGGCGGTTACCTGATCGAGCCAGGGTTCGAGCGCATCGCTGGGCGTGCCGCCCGCAAAGGCGTAGTCGGCGATGTTGTCGCGGTCCACCCAGATCTGGCCGACCAGCTGATTCGCATAAAAACTCGCGTCGGTGCGGTACTTCGCCTCGGACACGTTGGTCACCGCCATGGCCTGCATGCCGACCAGGGACAGCACGCCGAGCGAGAACAGCAGGATGGCGATCATCGCCTCCAGGAGAAGCGCGCCGCCCTGCTTGTTGGAGAACGCGGTGTGGGACATGTCAGCTCTCCTCAGGGGCAGACGCGGGGATCGGGGTCGGCGACTGCCGGGTCGCACATCTTTACGGCGCCGCCGGGGGTGACCGAGACGCGCAGGGGGCGCTCGCCGTCGATGTCCAGGCTCGCTTCCACGTCGACCTGCGAGATCGAGTCGCTGCCGTCCTCGTTGGCGACGATCCATCCCATGCCGTTGAAGGTCAGGATGGTGGCGCCGTCGGGAAGCGTAGTCGTCGTGGCGTTGGTGGAACCCTCTTCGGCGCGTGACTGCAGTTCCTGTCCGTCCGACACACGCGTGACCGTCCAGGTGGTCTCGCCGGTGAGCTCGAACTGCACCGCCGTGTTGAACTGGATCGCCTGGTTGCGCGCGAATTGCATTCCGTTAAGTACGGCTTCCGCACCATTGCGGATCTGCGCGTTCGCCATCCAGGCGCTGAAGCTCGGCATGGCCACGAGGATCAGAATCGAGATGATCACCAGCGCGATCATCATCTCGATCAGCGTGACCCCACGCTGTCGCGTCGCGCGCATGATCAGCAGCTCCCGTCCTTCTTCACCACCCAGCAGCCGTCGGCGTCGGTCCAGCCGTCCGGCACCTCGGTGGTGTCGCGGTTGTTGGCCTGATCGATGGTGAATGCGAATCCGGCTACCGTACTGCCGTCGTTGCCAGTTGCGGTGACTGTGTAAGTCGTTGCGTCGGACTCGCAGGCGAAGGTAAAGCGGTCGGTGGCAGCGGGGGTGGTCGCGATGGTGCCATCGTCGCAGGCGTCCGCGTAGGTGCGGTTGTCCTGGAAGAACTGCTCCATCTTCACGCGGTGTGCCGAGAGCGTGGAGAACGCCTCCGGCAACGCGCCGCGTACCACGTAGTCGCGGTAGGACGGAATGGCGATCGCGGCCAGGATCGACAGGATGAGAACCGTGATCATGACTTCGATGAGTGTGAAACCGCGCTGCCTGACCATGACGATGACCTCGTTTCGTTCGAGTTGCCCGGATCGTAGAAACCTGCCCGACATGCGGCAAAATCGGCCGATAACCGGTTGTCTGGAGGGAATGAGCGGTCGGACCGGGCGGACGACCGAGGGAGAGCCGGCGTAAGGGCCGGCAGGCGCAAAACCGGTGCCACCGGTCGCGCGCGACACCGTGCGCGGGGCAGATGCAGAGGAGGGGTGAGGGAGGCGCGGCGCGCGGTAAGGGAGAGTGTCCGTCTAGATGCGAATTAGACACAGTCCAATTGCTGGACTATACTGCCGTTCAAGATGGAGACGATCGAGTATTCCCGCGCCAGCCTCCCTGCCGTCCTGCGGCAGCACGGCATCAATCCCACCCATCAGCGGATCGAGATCGCGCACGCGCTGTTTGCACGCAACGAGCACCTGAGTGCTGATCAGGTGCTTGCGCTGGTCAACGACGAGCACCCGGAGACCTCGCGGGCTACCGTCTACAACACCTTGAATTTATTCGTGCAGAAGGGCCTGATTCGCGAGGTCATCGTAGATCCGAGCAAGGTCTTCTACGACCCGAACACCCTCCCGCACTATCACCTCTATGATGTGCGGACCGGTCGATTGGCGGACATCGATGCCGATTCGGTGCGCGTCACCGGACTGCCGGATCTCCCGCCGGGCATGGTGACGGAGGGCGTGGACATCATCCTGCGCGTCCGTTCGGCCGAACCGGACAGCGTCGAATCCTCCCGCGACCGCTAGGCACCGCGGAATCGGGCGGGCCGCTTCTCCAGGAAAGCCGCGACCCCCTCGCGGAAATCGGCAGTCCGACCGGCCACGCGTTGCAGTTCGGCTTCGAGCGCAAGCTGACGTTGCGCGTTGTTTTGTGACGAGGCGTACAACGCCTGCTTGATCAGACCATAAGCGACGGTCGGACCCGATGCCAGGTGCCGGGCGATGCGCTGGGTCTCGTCCGCCAGCGCCGCATCGTCCACGCACTTCCAGATCAGGCCCCATGCTTCCGCCTGCTCCGCGGACACGGGCTCTGCGAGAAGGGACATTCCCAGTGCGCGTGCCTGTCCGACCAGCCGAGGCAGGACATAGGTGCCGCCGGCATCCGGAATCAGCCCGATGCGGCTGAAGACCTCCATGAAACGTGCAGACCGCGCCGCAATGACGATGTCGGCCGCCAGCGCGAAATTGCAGCCTGCACCCGCTGCCACGCCGTTCACGGCGCAGATCACCGGAATCGGAAGATCGCGCAGCCCGAGGACCAGCGGGTTGTAGTTGCGCTCCAGCGTGGAGCCGACATCGAAGTCGGCAGCATCACCCGACATCACGCGCTCGCTCAGGTCCTGGCCCGCGCAGAAGCCACGTCCCGAGCCGGTCACGACCAGCACGCGCAGCGATTGCCGGTCGCGCACTTGCGCCATCGCCTCGCGCAGTTCGGCATGCATCTCCTCGGTGAACGAATTGAGCTTGTCCGGCCGGTTGAGCGTGATGGTGGCGATGTCGTCGGCGATGTCGAATAGAATGCTTTGAAAGGCCATCGAAGTGCTCCTGCGCTGTTGGTGACCGATTATAGGACTCCTATCACACGGACGATCGTCGAACATGGACTACGAGAACATCCTGGTCGAGACCCGCGGCAAGGTCGGGTTGATCACGCTCAACCGCCCCAAGGCGCTCAATGCGCTGTCTCCCGATCTCATGCGAGAGCTGTCGCACGCCCTGCAGGGGTTCGAGACCGACGAGCAGATCGGCGCGATGGTCATCACCGGCAACGAGAAGGCCTTCGCTGCGGGTGCCGACATCAAGGCGATGAAGGACTGGGGCTACATGGACGTCTACAAGTCCGATTTCATCACGTCGGAGTGGGAGTCGGTCGGGCGCTGCCGCAAGCCGGTGATCGCTGCAGTGGCCGGATTCGCGCTCGGCGGGGGCTGCGAACTCGCCATGATGTGCGACTTCATCCTGGCGGCGGACACTGCGAAGTTCGGCCAGCCGGAGATCAATCTCGGCATCATCCCGGGGGCGGGCGGCACGCAGCGGCTTCCTCGCT
>CAYLTE010000020.1:0-33239 GCA_964386195.1 uncultured Burkholderiales bacterium
CCGAGCTGAAGAAGGAGCAGGCCGAACGCATTCCACCCGGCATGGTGTACTCGCTTCCCTACAGCACCACGCCCTTCGTGACCGCATCGCTCGAGGAGGTCGCGGTCACGCTGTTCGAGGCCTTCGCGCTGGTGTGCATCGTGGTGTTCCTGTTCCTGCAGAGCTGGCGCGCCACGCTGGTGCCAATCCTGGTCGTGCCGGTGTCGCTGATCGGCACGTTCGCCGCGTTCGGCGCTCTCGGCTTCACGATCAACACGCTCACCCTGTTCGCGCTGGTGCTGGCCATCGGCATCGTGGTGGACGATGCCATCGTCGTGGTCGAGGCCATCCAGGAACGCCTAGACCGCAATCCGGACATGACCCCGGTGGAGGCGGCGAAATCGGCGATGGCGGACGTCGGGGGACCGGTGATCGCGATCACGCTGGCGTTGATCGCCGTGTTCGTGCCGGTTGCGTTCCTCGGCGGCCTCACCGGCCAGCTCTATCGCCAGTTCGCGCTCACGCTGACGGTCTCGGTGACCATCTCCGCGATCTGCGCGCTGACGTTCACGCCGGCGCTGTCCGGCCTGCTGCTGCGGCGCGTGGCGCACGACAGGCTGCATACCGGGCGCGTCGGGCGCTTCTTCGGCGCCTTCAATCGCGGGTTCGAACGCTTCCGCGGCAACTACGTGTCCACCACGGGACTGCTGATCCGGCACGCGCTGCTGGTACTGCTGACGCTCGGCGTCCTGCTGATCGCCGTGTGGGGCCTGGTCTCGACGCGGCCCACTGGTCTCGTGCCACAGGAGGATCAGGGCTATCTGTTCAGCGTCGCGCAACTGCCCGCGGGGGCTTCGCTTCAGCGCACCAGCGCGGTCATGGCGCGGCTCGCGGAGGTCGCGCGCAGCGAGCCGGGCGTCGAGGGCGCAGTCACCATCGCCGGCTTCAATCTGCTCACCGGACAGGCGGTGTCCTACAACGGCACGATGTTCATCCGGCTCAGCCCGTTCGAATCGCGCGAGGCGGACCAGTCGGCGCAGGCCTTGCAGCAGCGACTCATGGGCAAGCTCAACGCGGCGGCGCGCGAAGCCGGCGTGCTCGTGCTCAACCCACCCCCCATCCGCGGCATGAGCACCGCGGGCGGCTTCACCTTCGTCCTGCAGGACCGCACCGGCGGCAGCGCCGAGCGGCTCGCGCAGGGACTGCAGGGACTGCTCGCACGGGCGCGCGAGCGGCCGGAGATCGCGTCGGTGTACTCGGGCTTCGATCCGAGCGTCCCGCAGATACGCTTCGACGTGGACCGTGAACAGGTGAAGACGCTGGGCGTGGATCTGGACGAGGTGTTCCAGACGCTGCAGGTGTTCCTGGGCGGTTTCTACATCAACGACTTCAACCGCTTCGGTCGGACCTTCCGGGTCATGGCACAGGCCGAGGCGGAGGCGCGCTCGCAGCCCGAGGATATCGACAGCTTCTACGTCCGCGCGCAGGACGGTGACATGGTGCCGCTGTCCACGCTGGTGCGCATCGAGACCGCCAACGGCCCGCAGTTCTTCGAGCGCTTCAACCTGTACAACGCCGCCACCGTGAACGGCACGGCGGCACCGGGGTTCAGCACCGGCCAGGCGATGGACGCCATGGAGGAGGTCGCGGCCGAACTGCCGCCCGGTTTCTCCTTCGCGTGGAGTCAGGCCAGCTACCAGGAACAGGCGACCGAGGGGCAGACCGCGGTGGCCTTCGCGCTCTCGCTGCTGTTCGTCTTCCTCGTGCTCGCGGCGCTCTACGAGAGCTGGGCGATGCCGGTGGCGATCCTGCTGGTGATTCCCTTCGGCGTGCTGGGCGCCTTCCTCGGTCTGCTGCTGCGATCGTTCGAGAACAACGTCTACACGCAGATCGCGCTGATCATGCTGATCGCGCTCGCCGCCCGCAATGCGATCCTGATCGTGGAGTTCGCCAAGCTGGCGCGCGAGCGTGGCACGCCCATCGTCGACGCGGCGCTGCAGGGCGCGCGCCTGCGCATCCGGCCGATCCTGATGACCGCCTTCGCCTTCATCCTGGGCGCGATGCCGCTGGTGCTGGCCACCGGCGCGGGTGCAGGCGCGCGACAGTCGCTCGGCACCGCGGTCGTGTTCGGCATGCTGGTGGCCACTCTGCTGGGGATCTACTTCATCCCGACCTTCTACGTGTGGCTGCAGCGGCTGGCCGAGCGCCGCCATCCGTTCCGGCAGGAGCGGCGGGAGCCGCCCTCGGGCGGCGGCGGCGAGGCGCATCCTACGCCGGCATCGCCCGAACGCGGCCCTTGAAACGCTGCGCGCACTGCACTCTGCATGGACTCCAGGGCAGTGAATGCGCACATGCGCGCCGCCCTCAACCGATCGATGCGATGTAGTCGCTGCTGACCCAGCCGCGCAGATCGCGTCCCGGGACCGCCACACGCGCCCAGCCCTCGCGCCGCTCGAGCAGATCCAGCGTGACGGCCCGCGCCAGCTGCGCCACGATCGGGTGCGCGCGGCCCGGTCCCGAGCGCAGGTTGAGCAGGCTGGCCGTCACCGTGCACCGCTCGGGTGCGTCGTCGTTTCTGCCGAATACGGCCGCGCGCAGGCTCTCCATCGGAAAGGCCGGGCCGGGGTCCGACTTGCGGCCCGGGGCGATGTCGTCGTGGCCCAGGATCTCCTTGAGCTGGTAGGTGCGCACCAGCACGGTGGCGATCTCGAGCACGGCGTCGACCTGCGCGTCGGTATAGGCGTGCCAGTACGCCTCCACCTGCTCGTGGCGGTGACGCGCGGTCACCACGTCGGCCGCCCGGTACACGCCCTGGAACCAGGCGCGGAAGTCTCCGTCCGCGCTGCGCGCGAGGCGTCCTGCATTGTCCAGCTCGATCCCGATCGAGTGCTGGTTCAAACCCTGGACGTCCTTCCACGCACTGCGCCCCGCATGCCAGGCCGCGCGATCGAACGGCACCATCTGGACCACGCGCCCGTCGCGGCCGACCAACAGGTGCGCGGACGCCTGCGACTCGCGGCGCGCGAAGTGGGCGACGCTGCTCTCGAGGCTGCGCCCGGCGGTGTAGTGGAGCACCAGGTAAGCCGGGGAGATCGTTCCACCCTGATTCGGTGAAGGCGAGACGCGCAGGCGATCTTCGGGCAGGAACTGGTGCCCGCCCAGGCGCAGGCTCAAAGTCATCGTGTCCCCTCCGCAATATCGTTCCTGTTCGACGACAAGGAACGAGGCTTGCGGACTCTACCCGATATGAATGAAAAGCGGACACCGGATATTTGAGGCGCACGGCCATCCGGATTCCCGGGGGCGCCCGTTTTCGGCGCGCCGGTTGCTGCCTCATGGACGGGCCGGCATTCGCCGGTAGCCGAACCACTCGATGGAGATACAGCACATGAATCGCAATCGGACTTTCCTCGCGCTGGCACTGAGCGCAACGCTGATTCCATTGGCATCGTCCCAGGATTCGCAGACCCAGAACACGCAGACCCAGAACACGCAGAGCAGCGCCACCCAGCAACAGCAACCCCAGGTGCAAGGTGGCGGCACGCGGGGCAGCCAGCACCCGGCGGTGATGGGCCGGACGATGGTCGTCAACGGAACGATCGACGCCATCGACCCGGCGAAGCGCACTATCACCATTCGCGGGGATCGGGGCGGCACCGTCACGATCGTGGCGGGCAAAGACCTGGCGAACTTCAATGAACTGAAGAAGGGTCAGCAGATCACCGCCACCTACACCGAAGCCGTCGCCCTCGAGATGATGAAGCCGGGCGAGACGGCACAACAGGGTCAGCCGGGCGCAGGCCAGCAGAGTGCGCAGCAAGGCGCCGGCGACCAGTCGCAGGGATCCGCACAGCAATCCGCGGGCGCTGGGCAGCAGGGCAGTCAGCAGGCCGGGGCACCCGGCATGGGCGAGGTCATGCGTGCCACCGTGGTTGCCAAGGTCACGAAGGTCGACCGCGAGAACAACTGGGTGACGCTGCAGGGCCCGCAGGGCGAGCAGATGCAGTTGCGCGTGCAGAACAAGCAGGCGCTGTCGCAGCTCGAGGAGGGTGACCGCATCCAGATCACCTACGCCCAGGCGGCGGCGATCGCGGTGGAACCGCGCCAAGGCAGCGCCACCGGCGAGAGTGCCCCACAGCAGTCGCAGGCAGAAGAGCGCGCGCAGTAGTCGCGTGCGGCGCGGGATCGGGCCACCACGCCGATGAGGCGGGCGCGCTCCCGCGCTTCGTCAACGAGGAGCAGATCATGCGTACAGCCATCGCAGTCGTCACGGCAGCCTTTTGTGCAGCACTCGCGCAACCTGTCGCCGCCCAGCAGGGCGACCAGCCGGTCGCCCCGCGGGTGACACCCGATTCTCCTGTGTATTCGGGCCGCGCGGTCACCACGCGCGGAACCGTAGAGTCGGTGGATCGTCAGACGCGCACCATCGTGATCAAGGACGAGGACGCGCGCCTGTCGTCGTTGCGTGTCGGCCCCGACATGCCCAACTTCGACAAGCTCGCCAAGGGCACCAAGGTGACGGTGCGCTACGCGGAAGCGATGCTGGTATCGCTCGGCAACACCGATACGCCGCCGAAGCCTCAGGTCGACCGGCGCACCGCGCCGCAGGCACCCGAGGGCAACCAGCCGGCCATGCGAGGCGTGCAGCACACCCGGGTGATGGGCGAGATCACCGAGATCGACGGCAAGCGCAACCGGATCCGCCTGCAGACCGCAAAGGGCGAAGACATCCTGATGGCTGTGCCGGATCCCAAGCGGGTGGTGGGACTGAACGAAGGCGACGAGGTGGTCGCCACCTACATCGAGGCGTTCGCGCTCGCGATCGAGCCCGGCGATGGCACGGGCACGGCCGAGTCCGAGGGTCGTCCCGCGCCCCGCTAACGATCCACCAGACGCACGGGCAGCCAACCGCGCACGGCGTTGATGAACCACGCGCGCCGCGCGCGCGCAAGGTCCTCCACACGCAGCAACGCCTCCTCGATCTCGCCTGCACCCAGCAGGACGCCGCGCTGCACCCCGACGAGCAATCCGCTTTCCACGCGTGGTGTCAATCGGCGATCTTCCACGTCCAGCACGAGGTTGCCGCGGGTGAATTCGGTCAGTTCGCCGCGCTCGTTCCATAGCAGCGTGTCGAACATGCCGGGGGGCGGCTGGTGTGCTGCATAGACCGCGCGGGCTGTCGTCTTCCAACGCAGGAACTCGTCGTCGCTACGTACCGGTGAGGTCGCGAGCACCACCTGGACCTCGGCGGGCGATGGTTCCAGCGCAAAGACCTGGGATTGCAGCGCGCCGTCGCGTGCGCACAGCAGGCGCACCCGCCATGCGCCGCGCGGATGCGCGCGCCGCAGCCGCAGCATCAGCGACTCCACCGCCGCCTCGTCGAGGGCGAAGCCGAAGTGCTCCGCCGCAGCACGCAAGCGCGCCTGATGCTGCGGCCACAACGGGATTTCGCCCTCGCGCAGCAACATCGTCTCCAGCAGATCGAAGTGCGCGGTCGCGCGCAACAAAAAGCGTCGCTTGGCGACCCACTCGGCGTGCTCCGCCTCCTCGCCGGATTGGGTGGTGATGCCGCTGCCCAGACCGCATTCGGCGCGGCCCACGGCTTTGTCGACGGTGAGCGTGCGGATCGCGACGTTGAAGGTGGCGTGCCCACCGGGACGGATCACGCCAACGGTACCGCAGTACACGCCGCGCGCCGAGCGCTCGAGTTCGGCAATCGCCTGCATCGCACTGATCTTCGGGGCACCCGTGACCGAGCCGCACGGAAACAGCGCGCCGAACACCTGACTCAGGCCGACGTCTGCGCGCGTGCGGCATTCGACCGTCGAGGTCATCTGCCAGACGGTGGGCAGGGCATGGGTCTCGAACAGCTTCGGCACGCGCACGCTGCCGGTGCGCGCGATCCGGGACAGATCGTTGCGGATCAGGTCCACGATCATCACGTTCTCCGCCCGCTCCTTTGCAGAGGCGAGCATGGCCTCGCGCGCTGCCTCGTCGCGCGCGGGCTCGGCGAAGCGCGGCGCGGTCCCCTTCATGGGTCTTGTCACCAGCCGGTCGCCGTTCCAGTCGAAGAACAGTTCGGGCGATACGCTGTGGATCTCCCACTGCGCCGTCGCCACGCGCGCGCAGTAACCGCCGGGTTGGGTGGCCGTGAGGGCGTGCCACAGCGCTGCCGTATCCCCCGAGCAGGATGCGCGCAGGCGCGTGGAGGCATTCACCTGGTAATAGGTGCCTGCGGCAATGCCGTCCCGCAGGATGGTCACCATCTCGCGCACGCGGGCGGGCGGATCGTCCGCCAGCCATTGGCCACATTCGAACTGCGCTTCGGGCCCCTCGGTCGGTGGACAGACGCTCTCGGCGGGAAACGCGAAGAACGCCGCGAACGGCAACGGACCCGACGCAGCACGCGTGCGCATGGCGGCATCGAATGCCGGCGCGGCCTCGTATGCGACGAAACCAGCGACCCAGTGGCCGGCAAGCGCCGCCGCTTCCGCGGCCTCGATCGCAGGGATCACCTCGTCCAGGCTGTGCGCCTGCCAACTGCCAACGGCATTGGTTGCGGCCAGCCGCAGCCTTCCTCCCTCGCGCTCCGGAAAATCGACCTCTACCGTCACTTGCATACGAACCTCGCATCAACTGGGAGCATAGCGCCCTCGCGGCAGCGCGCGGAGCCGGTATCCTTCGCGCCTCGCACTTGACGAACCGCCATGCCACCCGCCTCCACCTCGACCGGTTCGGCCACCGCCCTCCTCGGCGCGGCCCGCGCCCTTTCCGACGAACTCGGCCACGTGCGCTTTCCCGCACCGGTTACACACGTGTACGACCCGCTGCAGTACGCCTGGGCGCCCTACGCGCAGTACGTCACGCGCTTCGCCAGCGCGCCCAAGCGCGTGGTGCTGCTGGGGATGAATCCCGGCCCCTTCGGCATGGTGCAGACCGGCGTTCCGTTCGGGGAAGTCTCCGCCGTGCGCGACTGGATGGGCATCCGTGCCCGCGTGGAGAAGCCCGCACACGAGCACACCAGGCGCTGCATAGAAGGATTCGACTGCACGCGCTCCGAGGTCAGCGGGCGGCGTCTGTGGGGCTGGGCTGCGCAACGTTGCAGACAGGCAGAGCGCTTCTTCGAGCACTGGTTCGTGCTCAACTACTGCCCGCTGGCGCTGCTCGAGGCGTCCGGGCGCAACTTCACGCCGGACAAGCTTCCGGCGGCTGTCCTGCAGCCGCTGTATGCCGCATGCGACCGGCACCTCGCCGCCGCTCTGCAGGCGCTCCAGCCGCAATGGGCGATCGGCATCGGCGGCTTCGCCGAGAAGCGCATCCGCGCTGTCGCGCAAAGCGGACTGCTGGACGGCGAGTTCGCGAGGCGGTTGCGCATCGGCTGCATCCTGCATCCCAGCCCGGCGAGCCCACTGGCCAATCGCGGCTGGGCCGAGGCCGCAGAGAAGCAGCTGATCGAGCTGGGCGTCGAGCTGCCCTGCTGAGTGCGAATCGACGAGTTGGGCGCAGCCAAGCACAGCGCGGACAACCCGGCGATCACGCATCGCCGTGTGCTGGCGATCGCCGCACCCATCATGCTGTCGAACGTCTCGACGCCGCTGCTGGGCGCCGTGGACACGGCGATCGTCGGACGTCTTCCGGATCCCGCCTACATCGGTGCCGTGGCCCTCGGGGCCCTCGTGTTCAGCTTCGTGTTCTGGGCGTTCGGGTTCCTGCGCATGGGGACGACCGGCCTGACTGCACAGGCGCTCGGCGCAGGCGACGCGGACGAACTGCGCGCTGCGCTTGGCCGCGCCCTGATCCTCGGCGTGGGGATCGGCGCCGCGCTGATCGCGGTGCAGTGGCCGATCGGCCAGGCGGCGTTCGCGTTGCTCGAGGGCGGTGCGCAGGTCGAGACGCTGGCGCGCCAGTACTACGACATACGCATCTGGGCCGCACCGGCCACGCTGATCAACTACGCGCTGCTCGGCTGGTTCATCGGTCTGGGACGCGCGAAGATCGCGCTGCTGCTCCAGCTGGCGCTGAACGTCACCAACATGGCGCTGGATGCGCTGTTCGTGCTGGTGCTCGGCCTCAGCGTCGCCGGCGTCGCCTGGGGCACCTTCATCGCGGAGTGCGTCGCTGCCGTGCTCGGACTTGCGATCGCCGCACGCCACCTGAGCCGTCTCGGCGGCCGGTGGCAGCGCGCACGACTGCTCGAGCGCGTGGCGCTGGCGCGCACGCTGGCGGTCAATCGCGACATCCTGATCCGCTCGGCCGCGCTGATCGCCGTGTTCGCCTGGTTCGTGTCCAACGGAGCACGGCAGGGCGAGGTAGTGCTGGCGGCGAATGCGGTGCTGATGCACTTCATCACGGTCTCGGCCTATTTCCTCGACGGCCTCGCCTTCGCCGCGGAAGCGCTGGTCGGGCGTGCCATCGGCGCGCGCGACCGTTCGGCCCTGCTGCGCACCATGCACCTGACCACCGGCTGGGCGGTGGCGGTCGCGGCGCTGGCGAGCGCCCTGCTGCTGGCGGCCGGACCGTGGCTGATCGACCTCTTCACGGTCGACACGCTCACCCGCGAGAGCGCACGGCGCTATCTGACGTGGGCAGCGCTCGCGCCGCTGGCGGGCGTATGGGCGTTCCAGCTCGACGGCATCTTCATCGGGGCCACCCGAACCCGCGAGATGCGCAACGCGATGCTGCTGTCGCTGGCGATCTTCCTCGCCGGCTGGTGGCTGCTGCAGGATCTGGGCAATCACGGCCTGTGGGCGGCGCTCTACGTCCACTACGCGGCGCGCACCGCCACGCTGCTGAGCTTCCTCCCGCGGCTCGTTCGCCTCCCCGCGTCGTGACAACTCAGCGCGGCAGCGCCTCCACCACGGCCGCGGTGAATCGCTCCTGCAGGAAACGCTCGCCCTCCGGGTCGACGCCGGTGCGCACGATCACCAGCTCGTCGCGCGGCACGACCGTCACGTACTGCCCCTTGCGTCCGGCGGTGGTGAAGGTGCCGCGCGGGACGCCCGGCATCCGGTCGAGCAGCCAGAACTGCGCTCCATAGCCCCACTCGCCGTCGACCGGCGGCTTCGTCGGCGCGGGCGTGGTCAGGAACGTCACCCAGCCTTCGGGGAGGATGCGCTGCCCCGCCCACACGCCGTCCTGCTGCAGCAGCAGGCCGAAGCGCGCGAGGTCGCGGGCGGTGGTGTAGGTCTGGCTGGAGGCGATGAAGTTGCCGCGATGGTCCACTTCCATAAAGGTGTGGAACATGCCGATGCGGCGCAGAAGCTTTTCGTACGGATAGCGCAGGTAGCGCCCGTCGTCGTGCAACGCGCGGCGCAGCGCCAGGGCGAGCAGGAGGGTGTCGTTGTTGGCGTACTTCCATCGCGTGCCCGGCGGCACCTCGAGCGCACCGCTGGTGGCCGCGCTCTCCACGTCCTGCCCGCCGAAGTAGACGGCGGCGCTGTTCGACCCGCCACTGTAGAGGCCGCTCGACATCCACAATAGCTGGCGCGGCGTGATGGCGCGCCGCGGGTCGGCAGCCTCGCGCCACTCCGCCAGTTCGAGCGGCGCGTCGAGATCGATCACGCCCTCGGCCGATGCGATCCCCACGAGCGCGGCCGTGATGCTCTTGGAGGTGGACCACGTTCGATAGCCGCTCTCGGGACCGAAGCCGGGACGGTAGCGCTCGGCGACGATGTGTCCGCGGTGAAGCACGATGACGGCGGTGGTGACACCGCCGGAAGGCGCGACATAGGACGCGCGATCGAAGGCGCGATCGAGCACGGCGGCCAGCTTCGGGTAGCCCGGATCGACCCCGGTGGCTGGCAGTCGAACGCGCGAGCCTGCGGGAAAGTCTTCTTGCGTGACAGTCGGAGATGCCGTGTGCGCGACGGCAGGCAGCCGCGCCATATCGTCGAGACCCCACTGCGCAGGCAGCAGCGTGCATCCCATGCCTGGCCGGTAAGCCGCGATGCGTTCGATGGTGCCGGCCGGATAGCGCGCGATCGCGATGCGCCGCGTGGCGTCGATCTCGGGGCGCGGAAAGCCGAATCGCTGCGTGTCGGCGAGTTCGACGCGTTCGATGTCCTCCTGCGGGCGGTTCGCCACGAAATGTGCGGAGCAGGTGAAGATCGCGCGATATCCGGCAACGATGTGCGGCGCTCGCTCGTCGTCGATGCCGGCGATCGGCCGGTAACTGTCTTGCGCGGAAGCAGTCGCTGCAACCAGCGCGATCGAGACGGCGAGCAGTTGAAGACGCAGCATTACGGCTTGCGCGAGGGCTTGCCCTGCTTGTCGGTGAAGGGGAAGATACCCGCGCGAAAACTCTGTGACATGTGACGCGCGACGCGAATGGCGATGTCCGCGTCGGCCGGCGCGAGCGCATCGCGTGCAGCGCTCTCGAAGTTGGCGAGCCAATGCTCGAAGGCCTCCGGGCCGAAGTCGAGCTTCGCGTGAGGCGCGAACGCGTTGCCGCGATAGCGACCGGTCCCGTGCACGGCGCCCGACCAGAAATCGGCCACCAGCGCGATGTGCGGCTCCCAGTCGTGGATGGCACCACGGAAGATCGGACCGAGCACTTCGTCGCGCAGTCCCCGTTCGTAGAACAGTCGCACCATGCGCTCGATGGCGGCCTCCTGCTCGGGCGTGGCGGTGCCTTGCCCGCGTTCGATCAGCGCCATGACTTGCGTCTCCTGTCGTCGCGCATGCGGTTTTCGCGGCCACGGCCGCGCGGTTCGCGGCGCGAAGATCTGCCGCTCTCGCCACCGTGCCGGCGCGCCAGCATGACGTCGATCGCGAGCGACAGCCGCACCATGAGTTCGCGCGCCTGCTCCCCGTCCGGGAACACATCGGGGCGGCGATACGACAACCACGAATAGGCGGCCGCGACGCGGCATGCGTCCTCGGCCTCCTGCAGTTCCATGCGCTCAACCGAATAGTCGCGCCGGAACCGGCACACCTCGCCGCGCGCCATCGACGACACCCAGCCGCGCCAGGCGGCGTCGAGCACGATGACGTTGCTGTTGATCGGCACCAGCGAAAGCATGACGCGGTCGTGCAGGGACAGACCGGTGCGGTCGAGCAGCGGCGCGCGCGCCAGCGAATCCTCCAGATTGGCAGGGACGAAGAAGTCGTCGCGCAGATCGAGGTTGCGCACGAAACGCTGCAGCAGCTTTTCCAGCGAGTGCTCGCCGGTAGCCTCCTCCAGGGCGTGCAGATGGTCCAGCGAGGGCGAGACCTGGAAGCGCGATGCGTGCAGCGGGTCCGGCCGCTTGCGCATCTCCCGCTGGATGTGGCGATGCGCGAACTCGTCGAGGCCGGCAACGCGTCCCGCCTCGTGGATGCCGAAGCGCCCGGCACGTCCGGCGATCTGGTGCAGCAGCGCGCGCGGCAGGTAGTCCTCCTCGTAGCCGTCGAACTTGCTGACGCTGCTGAACACCACGCGTGCGATGGGCAGGTTCAGTCCCATGCCGATCGCATCGGTCGCGACGACGATCGATGCCTCGCCCGATTCGAAGCGGCGTGCCTGCGCCCGCCGCGCCTCCGGCGACAGCGCTCCATAGATCGTTGCCACGCTGCGCCCCATGCGCGAGAGCTGCTGGGCGAGGAACAGCACGTCGCGCCGCGAGAACGCGATGAGGGCGTCTCCGCGCTGAAGCGCATTCAGCCCCATCGTCGGCTTGGGATCGACCTCCAGCGGCGCCTTGCGCTCCAGATGCTCGATCTCCAGCGGCACGCCCAGGCGCGCCGCCAGCGCGCGCAGCGCCGGTTCCGCGGTAGGACTGCCGAGCAGATACACGGTCTGCGCCGGCACGCCGCACACCGCGGCGGTCCAGGCGCTGCCGCGTTCGCCATCCTCCAGCATCTGAACCTCGTCGATCACCGCCACGTCCACGGGACGGTGGGGATCGAGCATCTCCACGGTGCTCGCGAAGTGCGTGGCCTGCGCGTGCAGCTTGCGCTCCTCGCCCGTGATCAGGCTCACGGCGATGCCGGCATCGGCCAGGCGCTCGTAGTTCTCGTTCGCCAGCAGGCGTAGCGGCGCCAGGTAGACGCCCGAGCGCGCCTGCTTGAGCGCGTCGACCGCGCGGTGGGTCTTGCCGGAGTTGGTCGGACCGAGCAGCGCAACGAAACGGCGCGGCAGCTTCGCCGCAGGGAAGCTCTCGGGATAGTCCTCGAGGCGCACTGCTTCCTTCACGCGCTGCGCGTTGCGCCGCTCCATCTGCTGCGCGTGTGCGGCGCGCATGCGGCCCTCGATCGTCTCGAACCGTCCCTGCTCCTCCAGTCCGTCGGTATCCAATGCCGGCCAGTACGATTCCGGATCGATGCCGAGCGCCGCACCGAGCTCGCGCGTGTGCGCGAGGAACGCGCAGACCCGCTCGCGCATTGCCTCGATCGACTGCGCGTGGATGCGCGCCTGCACCAGCGCGAGGCGCTTGTCCGCCGGCGTCTTCTTCCAGCGATTGGCCTTCATCAGGGTGCCGTCCGGCGGCACCAGGCAGAACGGCACCTCGCGTGCGTCGAGCCGCGCAACGCCGCGCACGCGCACGCAGAAGACGCTGTCGGTGCGGAACAGCACGGCGTCGTGCGCCTTCAGGTAGGCGTAGAGCGCGTCATGCGCACGCTCCGGATCGCCGGGAGGGGCATCTCCGGATGGGGCGTCGCCGGAACGAACGTCGCCAGCGGGCGCATCGAGTTCGAACGCCTCGGCAGCGCGCTGCGAATCGTGCAACGTGGGTTTCAACAAGTCGCCTTTCAGGAAGCCACGCGAGGCAAGGGCAGATCGAGCGTGGTGACGCGACGCAGTTCGCGGCGATGCCGCGTGTCGTCGAAGCGCGTCGCACGGTGCATCGTCGCGCGGTTGTCCCAGATCACGAAGTCGTCCGTCTGCCAGCAGTGGCAATAGACGAATCGCGGCTGCGTCGCATGCTCCATGAGTTCCCCGAGCAGAAGCCGCCCCTCGGGAACCGGCCACTCCACGATGCGCGAGGCATGTGAGGCGAGGTAGAGACTGCGCCGTCCGCTGCCGGGAATGGTGCGCACCAACGGGTGCACCGCGCCCTGCAGCTTGTCGTGTTCGGCTTGCGAGAACTCGAAACCGAGCGTGCGCCGCGACCAGGCGATGGAGTGATGAACGTGCAGCCCTTCCAATTCCTCCTGCCGTGCCGCGGGCAGTGCATCGTAGGCAGCGCGCATGTCCGCGTATTGCGTGTCGGCGCCCTCAGGCGGGATGACCCGGGCCGATAGCATCGAGTAGCGTCCCGGCGGATCCTGGAAGGACGCATCGGTGTGCCACAGCCGGTTTCCAAGGGCGTACATGCGGCGACGGTCGTCCGATTTCAAGATTTCACCGGCCTCGTCGACGTTGGAGATGTCGGTCAGCGCCTCGTTCCCGAAGCGGTTCTTCCCAACGGCCGCGGCACCCGTCCTGCTGTGCAACACGCCGTCGAACCGCCGGGCGAAATCGAGCTGCTCCTCATCGCCCATGGGCTGGTTGCGGAACACCAGCACGGCGAACCGGTCCATCGCAGCGCGGATCCCGGACAGGATCTCCGGTTCGTGCGCGGTGCGCAGGTCGACGCCGTGTACCTGCGCGGCGAACAGGGAATGGAGAGGTTGGAAACTCAGGGCCATGGTCGTATTGCCTCGGCACGAGGCCGCCGGTCGGCGCACCGTCTCCATTGTACGCCGGGCGCGCTGGCCCACCCCGCATCGGACCGGGAACGCCGGCTGCGCAGTCGGATCATAGCGACTGGACATGGCCGTGCGCGAGCGCGCACCTCACGAGGAGAAGCGATCATGCAAGTGCTGCTCAATTCCGACCACAACATCCGCGGCGACCTGCGCCTGACCGAGATCGTCGAAGCCGAGGTGGATCGCACGCTGGGGCGTTTCGCCGAGCGGATCACCCGGATCGAGGTACACGTCAATGACGTCAACAGCAGCGCGAAGAAGGGGACTGTCGACAAGCGATGCCAGATGGAAGCCCGGTTGCGCGGCCTGCAACCGGTGTCGGTGTCGCATCACGCCGGATCGCTGATGGAGGCGATCACCGGCGCGGCAGAGAAGCTCGAGAAGTCGCTGGACCGCCAGTTCGGGCGCCTCGAGGCCCGCCAGGATGGGGAACTGCCGGACGAACGCTCGCCGGGCGAGGAGGCTTGATCCGGCCGCCGCTCAGCCCTCGGCGTTCGCGCCTGGCCGCTTCATCGGCGTGGGCTTGCCGCGCTTGGGCATGAGCAGCGTCCCGCGGCACTTCTTCGAGCCGCAGTAGCAGGGCCAGCGCTTCTTCAGCGTTGGGGTGAGGCGTTCGGGCAATCGGATGTTGTAGTCGTAGCCCAGTTCCTCACCAGCCGCGATGTTGCGCACTGCTTCGATGAAGATGCGCCCGCCTTCGTCCACCGCCTCGCAATTGGGGTCGCACGAGTGGTTGATCCAGCGTGCGTCGTTGCCGTCCTGGTTGGCGTCGATGACCATGTCGTCGTCGAGCTCGAACAGGAAGGTGTGCGTGGGCTCGCCCTCGACTTCGGGGTATTGGCGCGAGGCCCAGGCCCAGGAGACGCGCTTTCCCTGGTACTCGATGATGCGGGTTCCCTTGCGGATGGGCGCGATCGCGAAAACGCCCCGTCCATGACGGGGCGAGTTGGCGACTCGGAGCTTGACGGGCGTGAACTCTTCAGCGTCCCGAGCGGGCGCTTCGGGGCGGCGAGGCGGTGACATGGAGGGCGATTACCGGAGGACGATCGAGGTTACTTGATCGCACGGACCCTCACGGCCCGCGCATGCGAAGGCGCAATGATACGACGCTTTGCGCGTCAGCTACGTGCGCCCGTCACCTCCGCGACGTACGGATCGACCTGCGCCGCGCGTTCGCGCACCATGCGCCGCGCATCGTCGGCGCACGCCTCGAGATAGGTGTGCAGCGCGTGGATGCCCTGCATCACCATCATCTTGAAATACTTCACGCCCGGGTCGGTGCTGGCGAACTTTACGGCGTTGGGGTACGAGGTCAGATCGTAGATCCCGGGCATCATGCGCTCATAGGTTGCCACCTGGAGATCGCGCATCTCCTCTTCCGAACCGGGGATGCCGTACTTCACGCGGTCGGTGAAGGTATAGGTCTGCAGGGTGAGTTCGCCAACGAACCACTCGATCACCTGGCGCTGCAGCTTTCCGCCCTCCGACTGGAAGTGCACGGCGATCTCGTCGGCTTCCTCGCCGTTGAGCGTCTGCGCGGCCACCTCGCCCCAGGCGCTGCGCACCCATTGTCCGTTGGCGACGCGGCTGCTCACCAGTTCGTCCACACCCTGCAGGAGTGCACGCCGGGCCGCCTGCCACTGCGCGACACCGGGGTGCCAGCGCGTCTTGTCCAGTCCCGCGGCGCGCCCGCGCTCGAGCAGGACCTCGTGTGCCGCGATCAGTGCCGCCTGCTTCACGTACACGCGTCCGATCCCGACCGAAAGCGTGGGATCGTGACTTTGCGACAGCCGGTCGATCGCGTCCTGCTTGAGGGCAGCGTCCATTTCACCCGCCTTGGTCGAGGCGGCAGCCGAGACCGCCCATACGACCATCCCAAGTGCGACCAGGGCGTTGCGTAGGAAGTGCTGCATGAATGCTGGCTCCAGGATCACGATTCGGAGAAAACCTTAACGCGGCGGCACGCCGGGGCGGTTGACCTGCGTCAATGACGCGCGGTGGCCTGGCACTCAATCGGAGCGTTCGCCTGCCGTAAATCCGTGTGTTCATCCTGCGCCCGCCGCGAGGGCGGCGCATCCCCCGACCCGAATGAAGCTGACGCGATCCGGCACGTCCCGGTCCCCGACCGCCTGGCTGGTCCTGCTCGTGTGCCTGATGAGTACCCTGGGCACCTGGGCCTTCGTGTACGTCGAGCGGGTCGGGGCGCAGAGGCACCGCCTGGAGGTGCGCGCGAACGAGCTATTGCGCGCGTTCGACAGGCGCCTTGCGCGCACCGAGCAGGGGCTGCGCGCCAGCGCCGGCTTCGCCGCGCTGCATCCCCAGTTGAACGACGAGATCTGGCAGCGCTTCGGCGAAAGCGTGAAGCTGCCTGGCGGCTACAGCCAGTCGGCGACCGGCACCGGGTTCCTGGAGCGCCTGCCGCGTGAGAACCTCAGACGCTACGAAGACGAACGCCAGGGGGAGCGCCCTGGCTTCAAGGTCTGGCCGGAGGGGGATCGGCCGGTGTACTACCCCTACCGCTACATCCATCAGACCGGCCCCCACGCGGCGACCCGTCCACTGGGACTGGACCCGTACGCGGATCAGACGCGGGCCCGGGCAATGGACCGGTCGTTGGAAGTCCGGGACGTCGTCTACACCCCGGTGGTGCAATTGACCTTCGTCGACCCCGCCACCGGAACGCCCTCGCGCGAATCGGAACCGGCGGTCCTGGTCTATCACCCGGTGCTGGCGCAATCCGGACCGGCCTCACCGCACCCGCAGGGCCACCTCGGCTTCGTCTCCGCCTCCCTGCGACTGCAACCGCTGCTTCGGGAGGTGCTCGACGGGGCGGACGACATCCGCGCGGCGCTGTACGTCGGTCACGGCAGCGCGCGGCAGCGGGTGGCCGAGCACGGCGAAACCGCCGGCGAAGGCGGGGAGGCGGTCCTGCTGTCGCTCGATCGCGGAAGCCAGCACTGGCAGCTCGATGTACGGCCGGCGTACGGCCGCCTCGAGCCGGCCCTGCACGGAACGGATGTCGCCGCGCTGCTCGCGGGCGTGCTGGCCTCGCTCATGGTCTTCCTGGTCGTGCGGCGCAGGGAGACCATCGCCCTCGCGCGACTGGACAGCGCGGAACGCGAACTGGAAGCGAACCTGCGTCTGGTGGCGGACGTGCTCGACGCGATCCCGGCTCCGGTGGGCGTGAAGGACGCGGACTCCCGCTTCGTGATGATGAATGCGGCCATGTGCGCATCGATGGGCATGAACGCCCAGCAGCTGGAGGGCAAGGGCGACTTCGACGTCTACCCCGCCGAGCAGGCGCGCATCAACATCGCGCGCGATCGCGAGGCGCTCGCCTCCGATCGTCCCGTCCGGTTCGAGACGCGCTACAGCCTGCCCACCGGGGAAGTCATCGACGCGATCGGCGCGAAGTTCGCGCTGCGGCGGGACGGTTCCGCCCCGCTGGTGGTCACCACCATCATGGACGTGAGCGAGAGCCGCAAGCTTCAACGGCAGCTGGAGGAGAGCGAGCGCCTGCTCGACGCGATCCTGAACGCGCTGCCGTTTCCCGTCTACGCCAAGGCGCAGGATGGCCGTTGCCTGGTGGTCAACGACAGCGGCGCGGCGCTGTTCGACATGGCGCGCGAGGACGTGCTGGGCAAGCTCGACCGCGAACTGTTCCCGCAGCAGCAAGCCGACCTGTTTCGAGCGCAGGACAAGACGGCATTCGCCGGCGAGCGGCCGTACGCCGTGGAGGAACAGTACGAGCACCCGCGCCTGGGGACGCGTTGGATGTTCAAGACCAAGACGCCGGTACGCCTCGGCGAGCGCCAGCTACTGGTGGTGTCCTACATGGACATCACCGAGCGTCGCGCCGCCGAACAGCAGGCGATCGGCGCACGCGATTTCCTGCAGCGCGTGTTCGATTCCCTGCCGATCCCGTTCATGCTCAAGGACGACCGGTTGCGCTGGCACATGGTCAATCGCGCCTTCCTCGAGATGAGCGGGCTCACGCGCGAGCAGTGTCTGGGCAGGACCGATGTCGAGGTGTGGGGACCGGAACGCGGCGCCCTCTACACGCAGGAGGACGAATCGATCCTGGGCTCGGGCGGCACGATTTCGGTGGAGGAATCCTTTGTCTCGGTGCACGGCGAGGAATTGTGGCGCATCAAGACCAAGAAGGTGCTCGAAGGGCCGAACGGCGAGCGCTACCTCGTGGCCGCATCGGTGAACATCACCGACCTGAAGCGTGCGCAGCGCGAGCTCGAGCGCAGCCGCGCCTTCCTGAACGCCGTGGTCAACGCAATACCGATTCCGATCAACGTCAAGAGCGCGGACGGCCGCTGGCTCCTGGTCAACGACCAGGCGTGCGTGTTCCAGGGGCGCACGCGCGAGGAACTCCTCGGCAAGACCGACTTCGAGCTCAATTCGCGTGATCACGCCGAGCGCTACGTGGCGCAGGACCGCCTGGTGCTGGACAGCCCGGATCCGCTGGTGCTGGAGGACGAGCAGGTCTCGGCGAGCGGCAATCGCATGTGGGTACTCAAGACCAAGAAGAGCTTCGGTGTCGGGCCGTCGGAGCGATACATCGTTGTCGCCGCCCTGGACATCTCCGCGCGCAAGCGCGCCGAGGAGGCGCTCGAGGAGAGCCGCGCCTTCCTCGACCAGCTCATCGATGCCATTCCGCAGGGCATCGCAGTGAAGGACGATGCGGGGCGCTACGTGCTGGTCAACAGGGCACTGAGCGTGATGTCCGCCATGCCGCGCGAAGAGATGGTCGGGCGGTCGAACCGCGACATCTACGGAGAGGAGCGCGGGGCCGAGTTCGACCTGGAGGACCAGGCAGTCATGTCCACCGGCCAGCCGATCACGGTACAGCTGCGTGCGGCGCGGCCAGGCAGCCCGACGCCATGGCTTCTCAAGTCGAAATCCGCGGTGCGCCTGCCCGGTGGCAAGCACTACCTCATCGCCACGCTGGTCGACATCACCGGCTGGAAGGAGGCGACGCTCGAGGTCGAACGCAACGAGCAGATTCTCGATGCGATCGTCAACGCCCTGCCTATCCCGTTGTTCGTGAAGGACCGCGATCACCGATGGGTCATTCTCAACGATGCAGTGGAGAAGCTGCACGGCAGGCCCAAGAGCGAACTGCTCGGCAAGACCGATTTCGAGATTCACCCCGAAGCCTACGCACGGCTGGCCTGGGAGGAGGACGATCGCGTGCTGGCGAGCGAGCGGCCGCTGGCCGTGGAGCAGATGGTGCCGTTCGACAACCAGGCGCCGCGCTGGGTGCTCAAGACCAAGGTCGGCACGCGGCTCTCGGACGGTACGCAGTACGTCATCTCCGCAATACTCGACATCACCGAGCGCAAGGCAGTCGAGGCGGAGCTGCGCGACAGCGAGGCAACCCTGCAGGCGACCCTGTGGGCCTCGCGCCTGGGGATGTGGACATACGACCTGCGCAACATGACTGCCTGGCGCTCGGAGCAGTGGATGCGGCAGCTCGGCTACGCTGCGGACCACCTTCCGCCGACGCCCGAAGCCGCCCAGGCATTGATCCATCCGGAGGAGTTCGACGGGGTTCGCCGCAGCCTGGTCCTCGCGATCGAATCGGGCGCCGATCGCTACGAGACGGAAGTGCGCATGCGCCACGCCGACGGCAGCTGGCGGCACATCCTCTCTCGCGCGCGCATCCAGCGCGATGCGGGCGGAAGGGCCGTGCGTGTGATCGGCGGCAACATCGACGTCACCGAGTTCCGCCAGGCGCAGGATGCGCTGCGCAGGCATCGCGACGAACTCGAGCAGCTGGTGGCGGCACGCACCCAGGAACTTGTGCAGGCGAAGGACGCAGCCGAGGAGGCGAATCGCGCCAAGTCCGCCTTCCTGGCCAACATGTCGCACGAACTGCGCACGCCGATGCACGCGATCCTTTCCTTCTCCCACCTGGGGATGGAGAAGATACGCAGCAAGGTGGCATCGCCCGAGAAGCTCGCGCAGTACTTCCAGCGCGTGCACCAGAGCGGCGACCGCCTGCTGATGCTGCTGAACGATCTGCTCGACCTGTCGAAGCTCGAGGCAGGCAAGATGAACTACGAGTTCGGTGCGCATCGCCTCGCCGGCATCGTCGACAATGCGATGACCGAGTTGTCAGCCTACGCGCGTGAGGCGCAGGTGCACCTGCAGACGCGGGAACTGGCGCCCGGTGTCGCGGCCTGGTGCGACCCCCTGCGCATCGGACAGGTGGTGCGCAACCTGATCGCGAACGCGATCAAGTTCACCCCGCCCGGCAGGCGCGTGGTCGTCGAAATCGACAAGGGGATGCTGCACGCCGAGCGCGACGGGCTGGCCTCGCCCATGCCCGCTGCGCGCATCTGCGTGATCGACGAGGGGATCGGCATTCCGCCACAGGAACTGGAACTGGTCTTCGACAAGTTCGTCCAGAGCAGCAAGACGCGCAGCGGCGCCGGCGGCACCGGGCTGGGACTGGCGATCTCGCGCGAGATCGTCATGCAGCACGCAGGACGCATCTGGGGCGAGAACAATCCCGGAGACGGTGCGCGATTCAGCCTGCTCCTGCCGACCGAGGCACCGGCCGCGCACGAGCCCGGGTCGCATGGCCCGGCGCACGCGAGGCACTGAACGCTCCGGTGTCGGGTGCACCGCTTGCAGGGGGGCGGATGTCCTGCAAGCGGAGGGGTTCATGCGCTTCGTCGCCCTGGCGACCGACTACGACGGCACACTCGCGCATGACGGGCTGGTGCCGGCGCGTGGCGTCGAAGCCCTCGATCGTTTTCGCGCGAGCGGCCGCCGGCTGCTGCTGGTGACCGGCCGGGAACTGGGCGAACTGCTCGGCATCTTTCCCGAGATCGACCGTTTCGACTGCGTGGTCGCCGAGAACGGCGCGCTGCTGCATTTTCCCGCGACCGGTGAGAACGAAGTCCTGGCGGAGCCGGCACCACCGGCATTCGTCGCCGCACTTCGCCGGCGCGGCGTGCCGGTGTCCGTCGGCGCCTCGATCGTCGCCACCGTGGAGCCGCACGAGACCGCGGTGCTGGAGACCATCCGGGATCTCGGCCTCGAACTGCAGGTCATCTTCAACAAGGGCGCGGTCATGGTGCTGCCCGCTTCGGTGAACAAGGCGACCGGACTGGCTCGCGCCCTGACGCGCCTGAGCCTGTCCACGCACAACGTCGCCGCCATCGGCGACGCGGAGAACGACCACGCGCTGCTGCACGCCGTCGAGTACGGGGCGGCGGTCGCCAATGCCATTCCCACGCTGAAGGAGACGGCGGATCACGCGAGCACCCTCGCCCGCACCGACGCGGTGATCGAGCTGATCGACGCGATCCTCGAACACGACCTGCGCGATGCCGCCGCAGCAGTCGCCCGTCATCGCATCCTGCTCGGACACGCGCAGGACGGCGCGGCCGTGGAGGTGGACGCCTATGCGCGCGGCCTTCTCCTCGCGGGCACATCCGGAAGCGGCAAGTCCACGTTGGCGACCGGCCTGCTCGAGCGCCTGTGCGAGCGGGGGTATCAGTTCTGCGCGATCGACCCGGAGGGCGACTACGAGGACTTCGGCGCCGGCATCGTGTTCGGCAATGGCGATCGCGCGCCGAGCGTGGAGGAGGTGATGACGGCGCTGGAAAAGCCGGATGCCAATGCCATCGTCAACCTCATCGGACTGCCGCTGGACGACCGGCCGGCCTTCTTCCTCGACCTGCTGCCACGGCTGCACGGGTTGCGCGCGCGCACCGGGCGCCCGCACTGGATCCTGGTCGACGAGACGCACCACCTGATGCCGCGCGATCTCGACTCGGCGCCCACCATCCTCGCGCAGGAGCCCAGCGGCATGCTCTACGTCACCGTCCATCCCGAATGGATCGCGCCGGCGGTGCTGCGAAGCGTGGACAGCGTCGTGGTGCTGGGCACCTCTCCGGCACAGGCGCTCGCTGCGGTGGCGGCGGCGAGTGACACGCCCGCTCCGGCGCTCGACGATGCCTCGCTGCCGTCGGGCCAGGCCCTGCTGTGGCAGGTGGGACACACGCAGACCCGGCGCTTCACCGTGGCCGGGGAGCGGGCGCAGCGTCGCCGCCACCGGCGCAAGTACGCCGAAGGCGAACTGCCCGAGGACCGCAGTTTCTGGTTTCGCGGTCCGCAGGAAAAACTCAGGCTGCGCGCGCGCAATCTGTTCGATTTCTTGCAGATCGGCGAGGGCGTGGACGACGAGACCTGGCAGCACCACCTGCACGCGGGGCACTACTCGGTGTGGATGCACGACTGCATCAAGGACGCGGAACTGAGCGCGGAGGTCGCCGCGGTGGAGGAAGAGTCCGGGCTGACCGCGAACGAGAGCCGCGCGCGCGTGCGTGCAGCGGTGGAAAAGCACTACACGCTGCCGGCCTCGGGCTGAGCTCAGTCGACGCGGTAGCGGGCGAGAACCTCCGGGTCGGGATCGAATCCCAGTCCCGCACCCTCCGGCACCTCGATGAAGCCCTCGCGCGGCACCATGCGCTCGCCGTACAGACGTGCCTCGAGGTCGAAGTAGCGCCACTCGACCAGCGCATCGTGGCCCAGTGCGGCGTTGACGTGCACCGCCGCGAGCAGACCCGGCCCGTCGTAGAACGAGTGCGGCATCACGCTCACCCCGTGCGCGCGCGCGAGCGTGAACACCCGCGCGAGTTCCGACACGCCACCCATCTTCGTCGGGCTCGGCTGCACGTAGTCGACCGCACCGGACTCGAGCAACTGCTGGTATTGCGCGAGCGTCGCGAAGTTCTCCCCGGAGGCGACGGCGATGCCGCCCGCGGCGCGCACCTCGGCGAGCCCGGCCACGTTCTCCGGCGGCCACACCGGCTCCTCCAGCCACAGCAGGTCGAGCGGCTCCAGACGGCGCGCCATCTGCACCGCCTCCTGCACCGACCAGGGACAGTTCACGTCGAGCATGATGGGCACGGACGGGCCGGCCGCCTCGCGTGCCGCCCGGGTGGGCGCGACCTCGACCTCGTGCAGCTTGATGTGGCGGAAGCCGTCGCCGATCGCCCGCTCGACATTGCGCGCCACCAGTGCCGGCTCGGCATAGCGGATGAGGCTGGCATACGCGGGCAGCCGCTCGGCGCGACGGCCACCGAGCAGACGCGCGACGGGGAGTCCGGCGGCCTTGCCGACGATGTCCCACAGCGCGATGTCGATGCCGGACATCCCGTATATCACCGGCCCGCCACGTCCGAAGATGTGCAGCTTCGCGTGCAGGTCACCCATCAGCGCTTCGATGTCCAGGGCGCTGCGGCCGATGCACATCGGCGCGATCATGTGTTCGATGGCGGCGCGCGTGGCCGGGATGGCGTTGTAGCCGAATGCCTCGCCCCAGCCGACCAGCCCATCGTCGGTGCTCACCTTGACGAGCAGCGCATCGGCGGTGGTCCATGCCCGGCCGCCCCAGGCACCGGTGTCCTTGCTGCCGCCCGTGGTGTAGGGGATGCGCAGGACGATGCACTCGATGGAGGCGATCTTCATGGGAGTTCCAGCAGACGTGTAGGATTCGATCATAACCCGTCGCCGCGTCGTTCACGGCCGCCGCGACCGAGAACGATCCGTATCGCCGTCCGCCATGTCCCCTTCCTCGCGACGCCTGCTCGCGCTCGTTGCCCTGCTCGGTGTCGCCCTCACCCTCGGCTCGGGGCACGTCTTCGCCCGCCTCGCCTTTCGCAATGGCGCCGACCTGCTCACCGCCGCGGGGGTGCGCGTGGTGTGCGCCAGCCTGTTCCTGTTTGCCCTGCTGCGCCTGCGCACGATGCCGATCCTGCCTCTGCCGGCGTCGCCGCGGCCGGTGGTCGCGCTCGGCGCGCTGATCTGCGTGCAGACCCTGGCGGTTCAGTGGGCAGTCGCCCGCCTGCCGGTGACGCTTGCCATCCTGCTCTTCTACACCTATCCCTTCCTTACCGGCGCGGTGAGCGGCGCACTGGGGACCGAACGCCTGGGTGCACATGCCTTCGGCGCTCTGCTGCTCGCCTTCGCCGGACTGAGCCTGGTACTCGGCGTGCACGGCGCTGCACTCGATCTTCTCGGCGTGCTGGCCGCCCTGTGCGCCTCTGCCGCATTCACTGCCGTTCTCGTGCTCACGCCGCGAATCGCCCCGCGCTTTCCATCGCCGCTGCGCACCTTTCTGACCATGGCGGTGGCGAGCCTGATCTTCGGCAGCGCCCTGCTCGTCTCCGGAGGTCCACACTGGCCCGAGGCGCACGCAGGCCAGGTCGGCCTGATCGGCCTGGGCCTGTGTTATGCGGTGGGCATCAGCGTGCTGTTCCTGGTTCTGCCCCTGCTCGGCGCCACGCAAACCGCCGTGATCCTCAACCTAGAGCCGGTCGTCGTCGCGCTGATCGCCTGGGCGACCCTGGGTGAGGTGTTGCGTCCCGTGCAGCTGCTGGGCGCAGTGCTGGTGGTGGGCGCGGTGATCTGGTTCCAGGTCGCCGGGCGCACGAGGGGCTGACCCCCAGCGAGGGGCTGACTCCAAGAGCCTGAGCAGGCAGCGCGAGTCCGAGCGGGCTGGCGTCGACGCGAGACCGGCGCCTCGGCATCCGCCGCGCGCCGGTCCGTAAGAGCGTTCTCCCCGACCGGGGAGATCGGGGCGATGGTTATCGTTCAGCGTGCCCCGCCGGCACCGCCCGCGCCGCCCTGGCCTGTTCCCGCCGCACCTTGTCCGCCACCCGCGCCGCCGCCGGTGCCGGTGGCATCCTGCGTACCGCTCATTCCCTCTGCCGAGCCGGTCGCATCCCCACCTCCAGCGGGATTCGACTGGTCAGCGGCCATGGAATCGCCCCCCTGCATCTCCATGCCCAGCGCGCTGATCGTGCTCTGCGACAGCTTGCCGTCGGCTTCGATACCCTGTGCCTGCTGGAACTCCTTGAGCGCGGAGGACGTCTTCGGTCCCCAGATGCCATCGATCGCTCCGACGCGATAGCCCTCGTCCTTGAGCTTCTGCTGGATCTGCCGGACAGTCTGTGGGTCATTCTGCATCGCTTGCATATCCTGGCCCATGCCTGCGGTCTGCGACTGCGTCGCCGAGGCTCCGGGCTCCAGCGGGGTTTGGCTGTCCTGCTGCGCGAATGCCGGGGCGCTGAGCAGCGTCGCCGCCGCGGCGGCGATCAGTGTGCGAGTGGTGTTCATTCGAGTCTCCGGTGAGTAGGCGGGGCGGCAGATGCCGCGGCCCCATACAGGAGTGATCGCAACCGGCATTCCCGGAGCTGGCGCTCTTGGCGCTGTCGCCACGCGGCGGCATCCCGTTTGCTGATGACGGGACTGATACCCGCACCAGGACTCCATCGATGAGCATCGCTGCACTGGGCGGCCTATCGGCCGTCGAAGTCTTCAAACGCGCCGTCAAGGATTTCAGTGCCGACAGCATGACCACCTATGCCGCGGCGCTGGCTTATCGCATCGTCTTTTCCCTGTTCCCCTTCCTGCTGTTCCTGGTGGCGCTTCTCGCATTCCTGCAGATTCCCGAGCTGTTCGCGTGGATGCGCGAGCAGGCATCGCTCGTGGTGCCGTCCGACGCAATGGGTCAGGTGAATACCGTCATCGACGAACTGCAGACGCCGCGCGGCGGCCTGGTCTCCATCGGCATCCTGCTGGCACTGTGGTCCGCCTCGGTGGGCGTGATGTCACTGATCGAAGCGCTGAACGTGGCCTACGACGTCGCGGAACGCAGACCGACGTGGCGTCTGTACCTGCTGTCCGTGGTCTACACGGTCGGCCTGGCGGTGCTGCTGATCGGCGCCGCCGTCCTCATGGTGCTGGGGCCGCAGGCCGCCGGCTGGGTGGCGAGCCAGCTCGGGATGGGGGATGCGTTCGTGGCAATCTGGACCTGGGTGCGCTGGCCGATCGCCGTGGTGCTGCTCATGCTGACCGTGTCGATCGTCTACTACGCCGGCCCCAACATCCGTCAGCGCTTCCGCTTCATCACGCCGGGCGCGGTGCTGGCGGTGGTGATCTGGATCGCCGCTTCGGTGGCGTTCGGCCTGTACGTGCGCAACTTCGCCAACTACAACGCCACCTACGGCAGCATCGGCGCCATCGTGATCCTGATGTTCTATTTCTATCTTTCCGCGGTCGTCCTGTTGTTCGGCGCGGAGGTGAACTCGGTCATCCGCAACCATCGGGAAGGACGTCCCGATCAACCGCTCGCCGATCGCCGCAAGGCAAAGGCAGGAAGCGCAGCGGCCGGCTAGCTCGCGGCCATCGGCGCGCCGAGGCGTGTCGGCGCGCTTCGCGGCAGGAGGAAGGCGAGGCGTGCCCCGTGCGCCGGCAGGTTCTCCGCCCAGATGTGACCGCCCTGATCCTGCACGATGCGCTGGCAGATGGCGAGGCCGAGGCCGGTTCCGCCTGCGCCGCTCTTCGTCTGGCTGCTCTGGACGAACTTGTCGAAGATCGATTCCAGTTCCTCCACGGGAATGCCGGGACCTTCGTCGCACACGCTGACCATCAGCTCCGGCGCCTCGGCCGCACCCGTCTCCTCCATCGACACCGTGACCGTGCCGCCGACGGGCGAGAATTTGATGGCATTGCTCAGAAGGTTGCGGGCGACCTGGCCGATCTTTACCCCGTCGCACCAGGCATGCGAATCGGACAGGGACGAGCACAGGCTCAGCGTCACGCCGCGCGCACCGGCCAGCGCAGACAGCTCCTGGACGGCGGCCAGCAACACCGCGCGAATGTCGCAGCGACCGAGGTCGTAGCGCATCTTGCCCGCCTCGAGCTTGGCGAGATCGAGTAGGTCGTTGAGCAGGACGAGCAGGCGGTCTCCGCTCTGCTGAATGCGCATGAAGTACTGCTCGAACTTGTGCACGGGCGGAGGCCGTTGAGTCAGACGCTCCTCGCCCAGCCGCGCGAAGGACAGGATCGCGTGCAGCGGTGTGCGCAATTCGTGCGACATGTTCGCCAGGAACTCGGATTTGGTGTGGTTCGCGGCCTCGGCCATTTCCTTGGCAGCCTCCAGCTCCCGGGTGCGCTCGAGCTCCAGTTCCGCCTTGCGCCGCTCCGTCAGATCGTAGAACGTCACGAGGATGCCGGGTCGACCGTCGGCGAGTTCGATGCGCTGCTTCTTGCGCATGCCGAAGTGCTCGATGCCGTTGCCATCCACCTGAGCGGTCTCGCTCAGGATGGTTTCGCCCGTCCGGAGAACGCGCGTGTCCTCCTCCAGTCGCTGCCGCCCAAGCACCTCGCCGTGCACGTCGAGGTCGTTGCAGCCCAGCATCTCCGAGGCGCTGCGCCCGTGCAGCGCCTCCCAGGCGCGGTTCAGCACGATGAAGCGATGGGCGCTGTCCTTGAGCACGACCGCGACGGGGATGGCGTCCAGAACGCGTGTGAGCAGCGAGCGGCTGGCCGCAGCCTCCAGCTCGGCCCGGCGACGCGCCTGGAGGTCGGTCATCGACACCAGCACCAGGCGGCGGCCGTCGCTCAGGGTGACGCCGCGCTTGCGCTCGATGCCGTAACGCGCGACGCCGTCGATCCCCAGGATATCGCCTTCCGAGACCACCTCCTCGTCGCGTCCCAGGGCCGCTCGGTCACCCTCGGCCGCACGCGCCGCCGCCGTCGAGCCATACACCTCGCCCGGCTGGCGTCCGATGAAGTCCTCGGGACGACCGCCCAGGAAGAGGGCGCCGGACTCGTTCACGAACAGCCACCGCCCCGCCTGGTCCTTCACCATCAGCGGGCTCGGGCTCGCGTCGAGCACCTTCGTCAGCAGTTCGCGGTTCGCCTCCGCCTCCAACTCCGCCGCTCGGCGCTGGGTGATGTCGATGATGATGCCGGCAACGTAGCGGCTGCCGTCGGCGAGTGTGACACCCGCCTTGGCCTTGAGTATCCACTTCGGCTGCCGGTCGAGCGAAACGGTGCGCTCCTCCGAAAACAGCGGGTCGGCACTGGCGAGAGCTCGATCGTCCTGGGCATAGTTGCGTTCGACCAGATCGGGCGTGTACATCTGCGCATCGGTCCTGCCGATCATCTCCTCGCGCGTGCGTCCGTGCATCGCGCACTGCGCGTCGTTGACCAGGACGAGCCGATGCTGTGCGTCCTTGACGAACAACGGGACGGGGATCGCATCGACGACGGCATGCAGGAACTGGTGGCTGCGCCGGAGCTCGTTCTCGCGTGAGCGCACCGCGGCGAGGGCGCGGTCGCGGGTGCGTGACAGAAACAGCGTCAGGACGAAGAGCGTGATCGCGAGCCCCGTCCCGAGCACGGCCACGAGGACCGAGCGCCAGTCGACGCTGCCGGGAAGCGCCGCAGCCCGGCCGACGAGCAGCCAGTGTCCGCCGGGCACATCGAGACGTGCCTGGAGCGCGCCGCTTCCTGCCGGGTCATCGTTGCTCAGGTTCGAAAACAGCTTCTGCCCGGCCCCGGGCGCATCGCCCGCATACACCGCCAAGCCCAGCGAACCGGCCCGCTCGCTCAGCGTGCCCGAGATGAAGGCCTCGCTGCGAAACGCCAAGTAGGCCCATCCCTGCAGCGCGGCACGGCGCTGTGCCGCATCGCCGAGCGGCAGTCCCGGCCGATACACGGGAGCGAACAGGATGACCCCCGGAGTCCCCTCGGCCTTTTCCTGCAGCAAGGTCAGGCGCCCGCTGAGCACCGGCTTGCCGGTGTCGGCCGACAGCAGGGCGGCGCTGCGTCGCGTGGGTTCGCTCAGCAGGTCGAATCCGAGTACCGCGAGATTGTCCGCGGTGACCGGCTCGATGTAGAGCACCGGTGCGCTCGAGACGTCGGGATCGGGGTCGGGGTGAACGCGGAAGCGGGCCAGCCCCTCTTCGCGGTGCTGTTGCTCGAAGCCGGCCCTGCGTTCACCGGGGACAAGAGGCGCGAAACCGAGCGCCAGGACACCGGGACTGCGCGCGGTGAAGTCGATGTGCCGGTCGAACGCCTGCCACTGGTCGCGCGAGACCCTGCCGTCGCGCAGGAACAGCGCGGTGGCCGCGAGCAGGCCCTGCTCATAGGCACGCATGCGCTCGGCGAGCGTGATAGCCTCCTCGCCGAGGTCGCGTTCGAGCCGGTCGCGCGCGTCGTGTCCGGCATGGCGCCAGCTCTCCAGCGTTGCCCACCCGGCCACGAACAGCATGATCGCCAGCACGACGAAAGCGATCCACTGGCCGCGCGGGGTATCGGTGATCTCGAATCGTGCGGGTGAGGAGTGGGAACTGGACATGCCTTCGCGGGGCGGGCCTGAAGACGAGGCGCGCCATCCATAACGGTGGCCGCTTTCAGCCCTTTAGCGATTTGTCACAGGCGCCCACCGTCATATGACCCCAGCAAGCGAGTTCCGGGACGAGCCGACACGCATCGAATGTGCAGTCGTCGGCGGCGGTCCGGCCGGACTGATGGCTGCCGAGACGCTCGCCTGCGCTGGCGTGACGGTCGATCTCTACGACGCCATGCCGTCGGTGGGACGCAAGTTCCTCCTGGCCGGCAAGAGCGGGCTCAACATCACGCACGCGGAACCGCTGCAGCCGTTCGTGGCGCGCTATGGCGCTCGCTCCGCCCAGGTGCGGCCGTGGCTGGACGCGCTGCCACCGGATGCGTTGCGGGCATGGGCGCATGCGCTCGGAATCGAGACTTTCGTGGGCAGTTCCGGACGTGTGTTCCCGGCCGGAATGAAGGCGGCGCCGTTGCTGCGTGCCTGGCTTGCGCGCCTGCGCCGCCAGGGCGTGCGATTGCACGTGCGCCACCGCTTTCTCGGATGGAGCGAGGGCCGCCTGATCTTTTCGGCTCCCACCGGTATGCGGCGCATTGCCAGCGCGGCGACCGTGCTCGCTCTGGGCGGGGGCAGCTGGGCGCGCCTCGGCTCGGACGGCGCGTGGGTGCCGCTGCTGCGGGATCGGGGCATTGCGGTGGCGCCGCTGGCTCCGGCGAACTGCGGCTTCGAGCGCGCGTGGAGCGCGCACTTCCGGGAGCGCTTCGAAGGGACACCCGTCAAGAGTGTCGCCGCGCGGCTGGAAGGCGATTCGCGGCCGCTGCGCGGCGAGTTCGTGATCGCCGGCTACGGCGTGGAGGGATCGCTGGTGTACACGCTCTCGCGCCAGCTGCGCGAGACGCTGGCGGCGCACGGCAGCGCTGCGCTCGCGCTCGATCTCGTGCCCGACGTGCCGCACGAGCGCCTGGCCGACAAGCTCGCCCGGCAGCGTGCCGGCCTCTCTCTCGCCAATCGGTTGCGCGGGGTCGGGCTCGCGGGCGTGAAGGCGGCGCTGGTGCGGGAGCTCTGCCCTGCCGTGCCCGGCGACAGCCGATCCCTCGCCGCGCTGCTCAAGGCGCTGCCTCTGCGCGTGGACGCGCCTCGTCCGCTGGACGGGGGGATCAGCAGCGCAGGCGGGGTGCGCGTCGGGGCGCTGGGCGACACGGCGATGCTGCGCGCAGTGCCGGGCGTGTTCTGCGCGGGCGAGATGGTCGACTGGGAGGCTCCGACCGGGGGCTATCTGCTCACGGCCTGCTTCGCCAGCGGCCGCGTCGCCGGGGCCGGTGCCGCAACCTGGCTGTCAGGACATGGGCATGGCACGGCCCTCGCGCAGCGCGAGCCAGCCACGGGCGACGCGGTAGATCGCCCAGATGCCCAGTAGGAACATGCCCAGTACCCACGTGCCGAATCCGATCACCACCAGCGTCAGCGGAATGGACACCAGGGCGACGACGATGGCCCACAGAAGCGCGAACCAGAACGTGCGGATCTGCCAGGAGAAGTGCGAATCCAGGTAGGTGCCGCGCACCTCGCTGCGCTTTACGTAGTTGATGACCACCGCGATGATCGAAGGCCATCCGAAGAGGAAGGAGCCGACCACCGTCGCCGCGCCGAACGCGCCGAGCACGAGGCTGATGGCGTGCAGACCGTAGACGATGTTGGCGATGCGAACCAGCGAGGCGGCGGGAAGCGCCGTGGACTGCACGTCGGATGTCATGCCAGGGTGTGCGTGAAGGTCACCCTGGCAGTCTAGCACCCTGCGTGCGCGGCTACGCCGCGATCCTGGCCCAGAGCCGCCGCAGCCAGCTGCCTGCATTGCGCGGCGGCTGCACTCCGGCAGGCGCCACGGCCTTGACCGTGAGCGTCTCGGTTGTCGGCACTGGAGCGGGGAGCTTGTGCGTGCCGGTCGCCGCGAACTCGCGGGTGGTGACCGGCGGCGCCGGCTTGGCCGGCTGCGGCGCCCCGGCCGGATGTGCCCACGCGCTGAGGCCTTCGATGAGCGCGCTGCCGCGGGTGTCGACGCCGATGATGCCGCAGTACTTGCGACCGAGTTCGAGGGAGTGCTCGATGAGCGGACGCAGGTGCGTGGCCGCCTTCGGAATGCTGGCCTGGAAGCGCTCGATCAGTTGCGACAGAACCGCTTCGCGCTCCTGCGGCGGCGTGCGCCAGGCGGCGTCGCACAGTTCGCGCGCGAATCCGGCGCAGTGCGCGATGCGCTCCTTCTCGGTCGGCGCGGCAGCCAGCAGACCCTCCGGCAGCGCGCGCATCGCGTGCAGCACGTTGGGCGGGAAGTTCCAGCGGCGCGCCACCTCGATGCCGAGTTCGTCGAAGCCGATGCCCAGCACGTCGCGCGAGGCGTCCAGCTCGGTGAGGCTCTGCGTGCGCACCAGCCGCACGATCTCGTCGTAGTCGTCCGGGAAGTAGTAGATGGCGAGGATCTCGCCCAGGCGGCTGAACATCGAACAGATGAACAGTTCCTCGACGTTCTTCAGTCCGGCCATGCGGCCGAGGTTGCGGCCCACGACCCCGGCGATGAACGCGCCGAGCAGCACCTCGTGCAGTCCCGGATGGATGTCCTTGCCGCGCGGCGGCGTGGCGAGCATCAGGCTGGTGGCGACCACGCGCACCTGCTCGAGTCCGAGCGTGAGGATCGCCTGCGTGACGCTGGTCACGCGGCCGTTGCCTGCATAGGCGACCGAATTGACCAGCTGCAGAAGCTTGTGCGTGAGGGCGAAGTCCTGCAGCACGAGATTGGCGAGTTTCGGCAGGGACGTCTCCGACTCCTCGGAGGTCAGCCGATTGATCTCGTGGAAGCGCTGGGACAGAACCGGAAACTCGGCCTTGTGGCGCATGCGCCGCAGCAGGAAGTCGACGGTGCTGTGGGTGGCCGCCGTATTGAGCTGCGCGCCGCCGCCGGCACTTCCCGGCACGCGGAAGCGGTCGAGCACCTCCTTCATCTCGGCCGCGTCGCGGAAGCGCGCCTCGCGGTCCTTCTGCAGCGCGCGCTGCACGATCTCGTCGACGCGGGCATCGATGCCCGGGACCTTCACCGAAGGCAGCGGGATCGTGCCGTTGAGCGTCTGGTAGATCGTGCTCACGCTGTCGTTTCCGGTGATCGCCGGCTCGCCGGTGAGCATTTCCCAGAAGACCAGGCCGAGCGCGAACACGTCGGCGCGCAGATCGGGCACCAGCCCCTGGAAGTACTCCGGACCCATGTAGCGCAGGGTGCCCGCCGGGGCTTGATCGGGCGAGGCGAACAGGTCGCGCGAGATGCCGAAATCGGTCACGCGCGGCACCCCGGATCCCGACAACAGGATGTTCGCCGGGGTGATGTCGCCGTGCATGAGCTCCTTGCTGTGCGCGTGGGCGATGCCGGCAAGGATCTGGCTCATGGTGATGACCGCGCGCGCCATCGGCATGGCGCCGTCGACCTTGAGCAAGTGGCTCAGCGTGCGCCCCTCCACGTACTCGAACACGACGTAGGGGATGTCGGCCACCATGCCCACCTCGTACACCGGCACGATGTTCGGGTGCGACAGGCCGCTCGCCGTACGCGCCTCCTTCATCAGCCGCTGCATGCGCGCCGGCCCGCTCTCCCCTGCCAGCGCCAGGGTCTTGATGGCGACCAGGCGGCCGAGTTGGGGGTCCGAGGCAAGGAACACGGTCCCCTGGGCGCCGCGGCCGAGCATGCGCACCACCCGAAACCGGCCGATGGTCTCGTTGGCCTTTACGGCAGCAGTGGGGGCGGCATCGGGCCGCGTGGGCGCGTTCACGTGGAATGGGATGGCAGGCTACCGTGGGCCTAACGGTCCGGCCCACCCAAACTTGAGGGCCAGTGCCTTGCAAGCCCTTGGCGGGAAACGGCCTTACGCCGTGGCAAGCACCTGCCTGGCACGGCGCAGCAGCATCGCCGCGATGGTCAGGTTGAGCGCGTTCCAGAGCATGCCGTTGACGAACGCGGCACGGTACGACCCGCTCAGATCGAAGATCGCCCCGGACATCCACCCGCCCAACGCCATGCCAAAGAGTGTGGCCGTGATGACGAAACCGACGCGCCAGCCGGCCTCGGACGCGGGGAAGTACTCGCGAATGATGATTGCGTAGCTCGGCACGATGCCGCCCTGGAACAACCCGAACAGCGCCGAGATCAGGTACAGCGACACCAGGCCGTCGAAGGGAAGGAACAGCATCAGCGCCAGTGCCTGCAGGCCGGAGCCGAGCAGGAGCGTGCGCAGGCCGCCGATCCGATCGGAGATGAAGCCGAACCCCACCCGGCTGACGATGCCGCAGGCGAGCATGAGCGAGAGCATGCGCGCGCCCACCGCCGGGCCATAGCCGAGGTCGGCGCAGTAGGCCACGATGTGGACCTGCGGCATCGACATCGCCA
>CAYLTE010000021.1:0-10261 GCA_964386195.1 uncultured Burkholderiales bacterium
GGGGATCGTCCATGGCGGGAGTGCTCGCTGCGCGCTACGGTGTCATCCCGAGGCGAATGCCGAGGGATCCTCGGTGTGCAGTGTCCGCGGCGAAGATTCTCACTGCGTTCGGAATGACACCGGTGATGGGCAGTGTCCACGGCGAAGACTCCATACTTCGTTCGGAATGACACTGCAGGTACAATGACATAAGCATTACGATGCCTCCCTTAACGGGCACGAAATTCCATGTCCTCCCGCCGACGGTATTTCGTCTACATCCTCGCCAATCCGAGCAATCGCGTGCTCTACGTCGGCGTGACGAGCGATCTGCAGCGGCGCGTGTACGAACACAAAGCCAAGGCTGTCCCGGGCTTCACCGCACGGTACAACGTACACAAGCTGGTCTACTTCGAGGAGACCGAAGACGTGCGCGTCGCGCTCGAGCGCGAGAAGCAGATCAAGTCCTGGCGGAGAAGCAGGAAAGACGACCTCGTGAGACAGCTCAACCCCGATTGGAACGAGCTATCTTTGGCTTGACCTGCCAAAACTACCGCCGCATGGCCCGCATCGCGCCGACGATGCGCTCGGCGACGGTCAGGTAGTGCTCGTGCTTGGTGAGGTTGTAGGGCGTCAGGTTCACCGCGCGCAGCATGCGGCGCAGGATCTCGCCATCCACCACGTCCACGTCGATGATGTTCACGCAGCCGGCGTCCTGCTCGAACGCGGACAATCCGGCGAGTCCGCCGCGCGTCACCCAGGACAGCACCATGGCGTTCGTCCCGCCGTGCGCGACGACCAGCGCGGTGGTCCAGTCGGGTCGCAGCACGAGCGCTTCGAAGGCTGGCAGCACGCGCGCCTGGAAGGCGGCGAAGGTCTCGCCGCCCGGAAATCCCGCGCCGGGCTGGGCGGCGCGCTCGAAGCCATAGGTCAGTTCCGCGTCGATGCGGTCCTCGGTGAGGTGCGCGAGCGAGCCGGCCTGGATCTCGCGCAGCTCGTCCACCGTTTCCAGCCGCACGGCGCGACCCTCGAGCACGCGTTCGGCGGTCTGCCGGGTGCGCGTCAGGCCGGTGTGCACAGCGAGATCGAAGGGCACCTGCAGCAGAAACTCGCGCATCAGCCGCGTCTGTTCGATGCCCTCCTCGGTGAGCTCGACCTGGGTGGAGAACTCGGTGTGGCCGTCGGCGCGCTGGTAGCTGACTTCGCCGTGACGCATGAGATAGATACGCTTGCGGCCGCGTGTGCCGGGGAGGCCCTTGGAAAGCGAAGCGGTGGCGGTCATGACGAATCGGGTAGAAATCGAGCCTCGATCATATCAAGGCTGTCTGCCCTGACCCTCGGAACACGGTGAAAGCCGCTACACTGCGGCTGATCGATCTTGCAGCACGAGGTGCGTCGTCATGCAGTTGCCACGAACTCCGTCAGAACGCGCAGAAGATTCCGCGCCGCGTGATTACGACGCGTTGATCGTCGGCGCCGGGTTTGCCGGCATGTACATGCTGCACCGCCTGCGCCAGCTCGGGCTGCGCGTGCGGGTGCTGGAGGCGGGCGACGGTGTGGGCGGCACCTGGTACTGGAACCGCTATCCCGGCGCGCGCTGCGACGTCGAGAGCGTGCAGTACTCCTACCAGTTCTCGTCCGAACTCGAGCAGGAGTGGACCTGGAGCGAGCGCTACGCCACCCAGCCCGAGATCCTGCGCTACGCCAATCACGTCGCGGACCGCTTCGATCTGCGTCGCGACATCCAGTTCGACACGCGTGTCCTCGATGCGGTGTACGACGAGCGTGCCGCCCGGTGGCGCCTGAGCGCCAGCACCGGCGAGGTGTTCCGCGCCCCCTACTGCATCATGGCCACCGGTTGTCTGTCCGCGACGAACCGCCCGCGCATACCCGGGTTGGAATCGTTCGCCGGGGCGACCTATCACACCGGCGAGTGGCCGCACGCGGGCGTGGATTTCGGCGGCAAGCGCGTGGGCGTGATCGGAACCGGATCGTCCGCGATCCAGTCGATCCCGGTCATCGCGCAGGAGGCCGAGCACGTGACGGTGTTCCAGCGCACGCCGCACTACACCATTCCCGCGCACAATGCGCCGCTGGATCCGGCGTATGTCCGCGAGATCAAGGCGAACTACCGCGCGCTGCGTGCCCGCGCCAGGCAGATGTTCAGCGGCATCGACGTCCGCCTCAATCCCGACTCGGCCCTCGCCGTCGATCCGCAGACGCGCAGGCGCGAGTACGAGGCACGCTGGGCGTACGGCGGCACCACCTTCATGGGCGCCTTCGCCGACCTGCTGTTCGATCGAGGGGCCAACGAAACCGCTGCAGAGTTCGTGCGCGAGAAGATCCGCAGCATCGTGCGCGATCCGGCGGTTGCCGATGCACTTTCTCCTCACGACATCATCGGCTGCAAGCGCCTGTGCGTGGACACCGACTACTACGCCACCTTCAATCGTCCGAACGTGGCGCTGGTTGACGTGAGCAGAACGCCCATCGAGGGGATCGAGGCGCAGGGCGTGCGCGTCGACGGTCGGCTGCATCGACTCGACGCGCTGGTGCTGGCAACCGGCTTCGACGCCATGACCGGCGCGCTGAACCGCATCGACATACGCGGGAAAGGCGGGCGCGCCCTCAAGGACAAGTGGCGCGAGGGACCGAAGAGCTATCTCGGCCTCATGATCGAGGGGTTCCCGAACCTGTTCACGGTGACGGGGCCGGGCAGCCCCTCCGTGCTCACCAACATGCTGCCCTCCATCGAGCAGCACGTCGATTGGATCGCGGATTGCATCAACTTCCTGCGCCAGCGCGGACTCGAATGCATCGAACCCACGCGCGAGGCCGAAGAGGACTGGGTCGAGCACGTGCGCGAGGTGGCGGGTCCGAACCTGCGCGCCGTGTGCAGTTCCTGGTACATCGGCGCCAACGTGCCTGGCAAGCCACGCGTGTTCATGCCCTACATCGGCGGCTTTCCCGACTACGTTCGCAAGTGCGAGGAAGTGGTCGCAGCGGGGTACGCCGGGTTTGCGCTGGGTGCGGGCAGCGTTAGATAGACGTCGTCAGGTCGATCAGCCAGGCCGGCGCACGATCGAGCGCCCAAGCCTCGAAACGCTTGTCGGCACCGGTCAGGATGGCGATCCCGATGGCCAGCAGCGCGATGCCGAGGATCTGCTTGCCGCGTTTGCCGGTCGCCGACAGCGTGCCGCGCATGCGTGCCAGCGCCGGTCGTGAGACCAGTCCCAGCAGGACGAGGGGAATGCCCGCCCCGATGCCGAACAGCGCCATGGTCAAGACGACCTGACCGAGGCTCTCGCCCTGGCTGGCGAGCGTGATGGTGGCGCCAAGCGTGGGACCCACGCAAGGCGTCCACACCAGGCCGAGCATCAGTCCGAGCATCGCCTGGCCGTGCAGGCCGTTGAAGGACCAGCCCGCCAGGGCAGTCTGCCCGGAGCCGGAGACCATCGATGCCCACTGCGCGAAGCGCAGTTGCAGCCTGTCCGACAGCAGCACGAGCGCAAAGGCGATCATCAGGATCGCCCCGACCATGCGCACGGCGCCTTCGCTGATGCCCAGAGCAGAGCCCGCCGACGCCAGCAGCACGCCGAGCGCGGTGAACGAAGCGGCCAGGCCCGTGGCCAGCGCAATCGCGCCGTAGCGGTGCGCGGAAGCTGCGCTCGCCACCAGGATCGGCACCAGCGGCAGCACGCAGGGAGAAAGCGTCGACAGGCCGCCGGCGGCGACGGCCAGGCCGTACGTTGCGATGCCCAGACTCACCGGCGGATCACAGCGCCTTGCGCAGCATCTGCGCGATCGCCTCGCTGCGTGTCTCGCCGATCGAGCGGGCGATCTCCTGCTTTCCCTTGAACAGGATCAGCGTGCTCTGCTTCTTGACGTTGAACGCCTTCAGCGCGTCTTCCTGATTGTCGAAATCCACCTTGAACATGCGGATCCTGGAGAACTCGTCGGTCTCGAGCAGGCGCGCGACCGTCGGATCCTGCTTGCGGCAGGTCGGACACCAGTCGGCACTGACGACGACGAGGATCGCATCGCCCGCGCGCTGTGCCGCGCTGAAGCGTGCCGAATCGTAGGATTGTCCCCCGGCGAAGGCGGTGAACGGGAGCATGGCGAGAAAGACGAGCAGGGCGCGACGCATCATCGTTGAATCACTCCAGAGGTGGGATCAGGTCATGTGAGCGGTCCTCTGGACCGCGACCTGTGATACGAACGCCCATGCCGTTCGGATTCACCCGAATGGAGTACTAGCGAGCAGCGGTGTTGCGGGGCGGCCGATTCGGCCGCTGCCTCCGGCATGCCGGAAGAAAGGCGCAGGTGCGCTCAGCCCTGGACGCGCACGCTTTTCTCGAGGCGCGCCTTGACCCGCTGCGCTTCCTCTTCGGAGCGGGTGACGATGCCCAGGCTTCCCTTGGGCAGCGGGATGATGGACGCACTGAAGCCCTGGTGGTTTCGCGCGTCGGCGCTGACCGCCTGGCCCGGCACGAGCATCAACGTCGCCTGACCGTCCGGCGTCTCCACCAGCAGGTGGTGCACCAGCTTGCCTTCCAACAGGCATGTGCCCAGGTGACGGACGTTTCCGAGCGAGCCCTCCAGACGTCCCCCCAGCTGCGCGAAGGCGAGCTGAACGGCATTTTCCGGAACGTCTTCGTCGAGTTCGAACACGCCGGGCTCCGAGATCACGTGCGCGATCAGACTGCGTGCCAGCGGGCTGGGTTCGTCCGACAGGTTGAGTGCGATCAGACCTGCGACGCCCAGCACGAGGGTCATCGCCATTGCCCCCATCGTCGGCGCAAACCAGACGCCCGGGCCTCCAGCACCACCGCGGAGCTTGTCGAGCAGGGCCGCGAACAGCGACTTGCGCGGGGGCGGCGCGGACGGCGGCAGGGTGTGCTGCGCGATGATGCGATCGGCGAGATCTCCAGGCACGTCGCCGCAGCAGTCCACGGCCGAGCGGCGCAAGCGATTCTCGAACTGCTCCAGCTTCTCGGCATACTTTGCGCAGGGAGGGCAGAGCGCTGCGTGCAACCGCACGTCAGCCTCCCGGCAGAGTGGATCTGCCAACTTGCGCGCCTTGAACTTCCTGCAGTCGATCATCTCGTGCTCCCGTTCCTCATGCGAGACTCACATCCTCGGCCGCGTCGTCAGGCACTGCCAGGCGCCGCAGCGCCTGACGTGCGCGCGTCAGCCGTACCATGACGTTCTGCTCGGTGATGTTCAGCATCTGCGCGATCTCGCGGCCGCTAAACCCTCCCAGCACTTGAAGCATGAGCGGTTCGCGATACGTCTCCGGAAGCGCCTGCAGCAGGTTCTCCAGCTCGACACGCTCCTGTCCGTCGGCTGGCACCGAGATGGACAACTCCTCGAGTTCGACATCGTCCTGGATGTCCAGCCGCTTGCGCTGGAAGCTGCGCGCGTACTCATTGCGCAGGATCGAGAACAGCCACGGCTTGGCCGACTTGACGTCGCGCAAGGAGTCGAACGCCTTCCAGGCCGCCGAGAACGCATCCTGCACCAGGTCCTGTGCGACGTGCTTGTCCCGGCTCAGCCAATAGGCGAAGCGGTACAGATCCGACGAGTACGTGCGCACCACCGATTCGAACGCGCGCTGGTCCATCCCCAGCCCTTCAGCACGAGAAGGGGGAAAGGATAACCGGGATGCCGTCAGGCAGTCAGCGCCGCAGTGCATCGGGGACTCAGGTTGGACTCCGTGCGCCCGGGGTGGCCGTGGCCACGCCGGGCACAGCGGTGCTCATCACGCCCGACCGAACTTGCCGGTCAGTTCGGCGGCCACGGGCCGGGTGTCACGCACCGCCTGCTTGGCGGCATCGGACAAGCCCCCCTGGCGACCGGGTACGACGTCGATGCGGGTGCTCAGGGTCGTCTTGGCGCTGGCGCTCTTGCCGGTGGCGTAGACGCTGCTGCGCCCGTTGGCGTTGGCGTCGGCGGCGAAGCCGATGGAAGAAATCGCTGTAAGCGCGGCGGCGGCAAGTGCGATGCGGATGGCTTTCATGGTCGTCTCCTGGATCGTGATGTGGATCGGGAAGCGGGTGCGATGGATTTCGTTCGCTTCTGATGGAGTAGAGACGGGCAGAAGGGGAATCCTTACAGCCTTCGTCGCGCATTCACCTGAATCCTTCCGGTTCGCCGGGCCGAGGGCCGGGCCGTGGGCGATCGGGAACTGCGCGGGAGCGCTGGCGACGCGGCGGCCCGGAATGCGGGCAACGAGGAGAAGGCGCCCGCCGCGCGAGGCGGCGGGGGCGATGCGGCAGGATCGGGCGTTCGAACGGATGGGATGGAGTTGAGAGAGCGCCCGAGAAAGCTAGCTGCGTCCCAACTGCGCGATGCAGGACGCCTCGTCCATGGTGACGAAGCCTCTGCCCTTGCAGGCGTTGTGGCCCTTGCAGCTATTCGTGGCGGTCTTGCATTCGGCCTGCCCCTTGCACGAGTTGGCGCCATAGCACTTCACCTTTACCGTGCCGCCCTCCGCAGCCTGCGACGCAGGCGCGCCCGCGAGCAGCAGTCCGGCAGCGGCCGATGCGACCGCCATACCAAGAAGTCTGCGATTCCTGTTCATTGCATGTCTCCGGTTGTTGGATGAACGAGGGGCCATCTCAATCTGCTCCGGTCCCCACGCGCTGATACGCGCCATGGCGAGCGGCGGATGCATGGCAGGCGGATCCCGCAGCAATGACGCGCATGCGGCAGACAAAAACGTGAGGCTGCGCATCCGTTTCGGCGCGCGAGACGTATACGGGCTCGTGCGGCGTGCGTCCCGGTCCTCGCTGCCGCATTCCCCATGCATCGAACAGGGCCGCTTCAACGAGGAGGAAGGTCAAAGTGGAAAAGGGAAAGATCAATGCGGTCGCCGTGGCAGCCGCCGCTGCTTCGCTGTTCCTGGCCGGATGTGCGAGCCAGGCAGGGGGCGACAAGACCTCGATGGCGGATGCATCCGGAGCCGTGAAGATCAAATGCTACGGCGCCAACGCCTGCAAGGGACAAGCGGAGTGCAAGACTGCAGCGAACGCCTGCAAGGGACACAACGCCTGCAAAGGGCAGGGCTTCATGATGATGGACGAACTCGCCTGCGTGGACCACCTGGGTCGCGGCTGATCCAAGCCCGATCGTATCACTCGCTCGAAGCGCCGCGCACCGGCCTCGCATCGAGGTACGGTCGCGGCCACTGGATGCCGACTATGACTTGTTCCATGACGGGTACCTTCGGTCTGGGTCTACGACCGACGCACTACGAGGAGATCGCTGCTGGCAACCCGCGGGTCGACTGGTTCGAGATCCTCACCGAGAACTACCTGGTTGCCGGCGGGCGCCCGATGCAGTGGCTGGACAGAATCCGGACCGACTACCCGCTTGCCATGCACGGCGTCTCGCTCTCCATCGGCAGCAGCGATCCGCTGGACTTCGATTACCTGCGTGGCGTCGAGCGGCTCGCCCGGCGGATCGAACCGCTGTGGATCTCCGATCATCTGTGCTGGACCGGAGTGGGTTCGATCAATCTGCATGATCTTCTGCCGCTGCCTCAGACCGAGGCAGCCGTGCGCCACGTGGCTGAGCGCGTGCAGTGCGTGCAGGACTTTCTCGGACGCCAGATCCTCCTCGAGAACGTGTCGAGCTACGTTGCCTTCGAGGGCGCCGAATTCACCGAGTGGCAGTTCCTGGCCGAGATCTGCGCCCGAGCCGACTGCGGCATCCTGCTGGACGTAAACAACATCTACGTGAGCGCCTTCAACCACGGGTTCGATGCGGACGATTACCTGCGCGGCATTCCGGCGGATCGTGTCCGGCAGATCCACCTCGCAGGGCACTCGAACTGCGGCGACATCATCATCGACACGCACGATGCGGAAGTCATCGATCCGGTCTGGGCCCTCTACAGCAAGGCGGTCGAGCGCTTCGGCGCGGTGCCGACGATGATCGAGCGCGACGATCGGATACCGCCGCTGTCCAGCCTTCTGGATGAACTGGGCCGCGCCCGCCGCATCGTGGCGTCGACCGGAAAGGAGGTCGCGTGTCCGCTCTGACTACGGTGCAGACGCTGCTGCAGGACTACATCCTGAATGGTCGCGACCGGATCTCGCCGCTGGTGTCCCACAGCGCAGGTGCGAGCGTCGAACGGCGACTGGCGATCTACCGCTCGGGGTACCGGCAACGATTGATCGAGGCGCTCTCGACCGACTTCGAGACGCTTGCGGCGGTGCTGGGTCCAGACCGCTTCCGGGACATGTGCGAGGCATACGTCAAGGCAACACCTTCCTCCTTTCGCAACGTCCGCTGGTATGGCGGCCATCTTTCCCAGTTCCTCGCTTCGAGCGAGCCCTGGTGCAGACGCATCGAACTGGCCGAGATCGCGCGGTTCGAATGGAGTCTCACCCTGGCGTTCGACGCGGAGGATCGCGCGGTGCTCCGATTCGACGATCTGGCTCAGCTCAGCCCGGAAGCGTGGGCCGATCTGCAACTGGTGTTTCACCCGTCACTCCAGTGGCTGACGCTCCACACCAATGCGCCCGCGTTGCGATTGGCGCTACAGGGCGATGCGCAACGGCCTGAAGTGCGGAGGGAGGACGAGGCGGTTCACTGGGCGGTGTGGCGAAAGGCGGGAGATCCGCACTTCCGTTCACTTCCTTCTTACGAGCGTTGGTGCGTCGATGCGGTGCTTCAGGGGCGAACGCTTTCCGATCTCTGCGAGGGAATCGTCGAGTTCTCCAGCGCGGACGAAGCGCCGGCACTTGCCGCGGGTCTGCTGCGCGCTTGGCTGGAAGACGAGTGGGTGGCCGGCTTTACGTGCGGCAACGCTGATTGATTCGACTGCGTTGCGTTGTGGGCGCGAGACGGCAGGGCAACGCCCCGCCGTCGTGACTGCAGTACTACGCGCGGCCGTTGCGGTTGACCAGATCGGCCGTCATCGGCGCCTTGCCGGTCAGCGCCTGCTTGGACTCCGCCGACAGTCCGCCCTGGCGTCCCGGCACGACGTTCGCGTACCGGGTCTTGCTCTGGACGGTTGCGATGCTCTTGCCCTGCGCGCTCACGGTGTCGCGGCCGAAGACCTGTGTTGCGTTGGCGTCACTGGCGAAGGCTGCGGACGAGGCAATTGCGAACGTGGCGGTGGCGATGGCGATGCGGATCGAGTTCATTTGAATCTCCTGAATGAGTCGTTCGAGTCGGTTGATCGTTTCGAAGCAGTCTGGGGTTCGGTGAGGCGGAATCCTTCGCTTCTGCAGCAGTAGAGAAGGACACCGCCGGATTCCTTACAGCACAGCGCCTCAGGCGCGGCCGTCACGTTCGACGACGTTGGCGGTGGTGCGCGCCTTGCCGTACGCGTCGAGTTTCGCCTCCTGCGAAAGGCCGCCTTGACGGCCTGCCACGGCGCTCACGTCCTGCGCGCTGACATGACCGGAAACAGCGGGCACGCTGCGCGTGACGGTATCGCGCCCGAACGTCTGGGCGGCGTTGGCGTCACCGGCGAATGCGATGGAACTGGTGGACAGCGCGATGGCAGCGATAGCGATACGGATCGAGTTCATGGTCATCTCCTTCGTTGAAGTGGGCAATCGGTTCGATTCTTCGAGAAGCAGTTCCGACTGTCGTGTCGGAGTTCGTCGCTTCTGTGGGAGTAGAGAAGGAGGCGGGCCGAATCCTTACACCGGATCAATCGATTTCATCCGGGACGCGGCAAAAACAAAGCGGCCGCGGGGACGGGCCCGCGGCCGCTTTGGGATGTTGCGGGACCTACGCGCGTCCGGGTTCGGATGCGATGTCTGCTACATCAGCCGATCCGCCCTCTTGCTGTGCGCTCGGCATGGCGTCGGTCGGCAGACGGCCCTGCCGCCCGGAGATGCCGACGAGGTCCTTGTCCACCGTGGTCGGCGAGTGCTCGATGCGATCGACTGCGCTCATCTTGTCGCGGCCGTAGATCTGGGCGGCCTGCGCGTCCGAGGCGATCGCGAAAGCGGATACGGTGGTCAGCGCAGCCGCCGCCAGTGAAAGTCGAAGTGCGTGCATTGTCGTCTCCTGGTCAGGTTGAAAGAAGGCAAAGAAGCAGGCGGATGAACAACCGCCTTACGCACACTTAGTTCTCGGAGGAGGCAGGGAGTTTCATTACACGCGGGTTAACGCTCACCCTCCGCGCACCAGGCTGGCGATTTGTCTGGTGTCGATGGTCGACGCCTTTTGCTGGATCTCTCCGGCGTAGCGCTGGTACATGCCCTTGCCCTGCCCGAGCGTGGATTCGAACGCCTGCTTGAGCCGGGCGGCATCGAGC
>CAYLTE010000021.1:10271-33077 GCA_964386195.1 uncultured Burkholderiales bacterium
GTTGCACCGCGCCCGCGTAGTCGCCATAGAGTCCCTGGGCGCGGGTCATTTCGCTGGTGAACAGGGCCTTCAGGTCGACGTCCTTCATGGAACGGCCGCCGCCGTAGTACTGCTTGGCCACGTGCCCGAGCGCATAGGTGGTGGCGAACGACATGCCCACGCTGATGCCTGCCTTGCCGACCGAGCCGAGCATGCCGCCTCCGGCCTTCTTGAGCAGTCCGCCGATCAGTTTGCGTCCGATCTGTTCCAGGTACTGTCCGGTCAGGCCGACGCCGAGCGTGGCGAGAAGATCCTTGATGTGGCCGCGGTCGAGTTCGTAGCCGTACTGCTTGCCTACCCGGTACACCATCTTCATCTGCAATGGGATGATCGCCATCGAGGCCACGGACTCGGGAAGCAGTTCCAGCGCGCCGTTGAGGATCGCGTAGTTGAGGATCATCTTGTCGGTCGCGGCGTCGTCCACGAGCAAGCCGCCGACCGGCTTCGCAGCGTTCGCGGCCGCCGCGCTCGCGCCGACTGCGGCGGCCGGTATGACTTGCGTCGCGACGGGCAGGGCGGCGACTTCCTCAACCGCTGACAGCGTCGCGTTGCTGTCCGCCGACGGCAGGCCCAGGGCCGAGGCCAGGCGGGCCAGGAAGGCTTTCTCCTTTTCGGTCGCCACGCCGTCGGCGTCGCAGGTGCACACCGCCATCTCGTAAGCGAGGTGGCGCAACTCGTCCGAATGCAGTTGTGCGGCCGTGTCGTCGAGAGAACTGCGCTTGAGCAGCACGTCCTGATAGAGTGCTGAGAGGTTCACGCCGCTCTCGGGGGCGAGGTTGTCGGCGATGCGGCGGATTTCCTCGCGCTCGCGCTCGTCCTTGCTGCCGTCGGCAAATGCAGCCATCAGGCTCAGGGTCAGCACGGCTTTGGTCTCTTGCTCGGTCATGTTCGGACTCCGGTGGGACAGGCGATTGGAGTGGGGCACGACGAAAAGAGTTCGCGTAGTAGGATGAGACTCCGGTGGTATCCCGAGGAAGGGGCCGGTGGTTGGTGGCTCCGTGCTACGGTGTCATCCCGAGGCGAAGCCGAGGGATCCTCGACGTGTAGTGTGGTAAGGCGAGGATTCCTCACTGCGTTCGGAATGACACCGACGGGAGCAGCACCGCACCGAACAAGGCCGCACGAACAATACCGCACGAACAATACCGATTCCCATGCATCGCCTCGCTTCGCGACTGCTCGCCATCGCTCTCGTACTGACCCCAGTGTCCGCGCGGCTCGATCCGGCGCGCACCTTGCCGTCGGAGGCGCTGTCCGGCGGTACGTTGACGGTCGTCGACACTGGTGCGACCGCCTACACCCATCCTGCCCTCGGGCTCGACGCTCGCCAGCGCGAGCTGTTCGCGCTCGGCCACAAGATGTTCAGCAACCGCTGGGCGTTCTTCTGGTTCGAGAATGCGGAGTTCGGACGCGGACCGACCTCCAACGCGCAGGCCTGCACTTCCTGCCACACGAACAACGGGCGCGGCCTGACCACCGGTACACCGCCGCTTCCCTCGGTCGGTGCAGCGGGCGAAGTGCGCGACCACCACATCACCGTGCCGTTCGAGCCCGCGCCCAACATGGTCGTGCGTGTCAGCCTGCCGGGAGAGGACGCGCACGGCGGGCCGAAGTTTCATCCGCAGTACGGCGACCAGTTGCAGATCTTCGGCGTGAAGGGCGTGGTACCACCCGAGGCCAGCTTCGCGGTCGAGTGGGAGGAGCGCGCCGTCACGCTGCCCGATGGCGAGCAGGTGATGCTGCGCAGGCCGGTTCTGACCATCGCCGACCTCGGGTACGGTCCGCTCGGCGACGACATCCGCATGGGGCTGCGCCTGGCGCCGGCGCTGGTTGGTCTCGGCTTGCTGGAGGCCGTGCCGGAGGACACCATTCTCGCGCTGGCGGCGCGCGAGGCGGTTGACGGCATCCGCGGCAAGGCCAATCGCGTGTGGGACGAGAGTGCCGGTCGCATGGCGCTCGGCCGTTTCGGCCTGAAGGCGAACCACGGCAGCATCCGCGAGCAGGTGGCGATCGCCTTCTTCAACGACATCGGGTTGAGCACGCCGGTGTATCCGGACCAGAACTGCCCGCCGATGAGCGAGACCTGCAGCGTGCAGATGGTGGCGGGAAAACCGGAGATCACGCCGCTGCGCCTCGACGCGACCGAGTTGTACATCCGGGCGCTGACCGTGCCCGCGCGCCGCAACGTCGACGATCCGCAGGTGCGGCGCGGCGAGGCGCTGTTTGCCGAGGCGCGTTGCGCGGTGTGCCACGTACCGGAGCTGAAGACGGGACCGTTCCCGGCTTTGCCGCAACTTGCGAACCAGACCATTCGCCCCTACACCGACCTGCTCCTGCACGACATGGGCGAGGCGCTCGCCGATGGACGAGCGGACTATCTGGCCACCGGCAGCGAGTGGCGCACGCCGCCCTTGTGGGGAATCGGTCTCGCCAAGACGGTGAACGGTGCCGACGGCTTCCTGCACGACGGCCGCGCACGGAACTTCGTCGAGGCCATCCTCTGGCACGGGGGCGAGGCGACAGTCGCGCGCGACGCATTCGCCCGGATGAGCCGCGGGGATCGTGACGCGCTCGTCGCGTTCCTGCAGTCACTGTAAGCTGCGGGTTGATCGTTCGGCGCAGAAAGACGCCGCAAGGGGGAGAGATGAAAGGACGCGTTGCGATCGTCACCGGCGCGGCAGGAGGGTTCGGCCGCGTCCTGGTGCGGGGAATGCTGGAGCGCGGCGCGAGCGTGGCCGCCCTCGATGTCACCGAGACAGGTCTCGCAGATCTGCGCGATTCACTGGGCGGTCAGGCGGATCGCCTGTGGTGCGCGGTCACTGACATCGCCGACTACGACGCCTGCGCGCGTAGTGTCAACGAGGCCGCGCGCCGGTTCGGCGGTGTGCACGTGCTGATCAACAATGCCGCGATGGGCATGAACGCGATCCGCGAGGACTCGATGGAAAACCTGGTCGGCATCCGCGAGCTCACGCCGCAGATGTGGAACCGCTTCATCGCGGTCAATCTCACCGGGGCGTGGAACATGACGCGCGTGTGCATCGAGCCGATGTTCGCGCAGCGCTGGGGCCGCATCGTCGATGTCACCACGAGCTTCTTCACCATGCTGCGGGGCAGCTTCCAGCCGTACGGTCCGTCCAAGGCGGGGATGGAAGCGATGGCCGCCGCGCACGCGAAGGAGTTCGAAGGCACGGGAGTCACCGTGAACGTGGTGGTGCCTGGGGGGCCAGCGGACACGCCGATGATCCCCGACAGTTCGCCGCTCAAGCAGCAGAAGTTGGTCCCGCCTTCGGCCATGGTCGCGCCGATCGTCTGGCTGTGCTCCGACGCGGCCGAAGGCATCACCGGCAACCGCTACATCGCGGCCGAATGGCAACCGGACGCGGACCAGGCTGGCGAGGAGCGACGGCTGCGGGCGCCGATCGCGTGGCCGCAACTCGCGCAATCTCCGGTGTGGCCGGGCGGCAAGCCCAAGGAGTAACTTCGCCGCCACACCGTAGAATCACCAGGCGAGGATCTGCCGCGTCACCGGCGGGTTCATCGCCGGGAAGTCCAACACGACAACAACGGAGTCATTTCCATGGTGCACGTCATCGCCATCATCACCGCCAAGCCCGGGCAACGCAGCCACATTCTGGAGGCCATTCGAGCCAACCTGCCGGCAGTGCGTGCCGAAGAGGGCTGCATCGAGTACGGCCCTGCCATCGACCTGCCCGACGTCGGTGCATTCCAGACCAAAGCCGGAGACGAGGTGATCTTCGTCATCGAGAAGTGGGCGAGCCTGGACGCGTTGCGCGCACACGCCGCTGCGCCGCACATGGCGGCCTACGCGGCGAAGGTGAAGGATCTGATCGCGGGCCGCGTCATTCACGTGCTCGGCTCCGCCGAGTAGCAGCGGGTCGTCTGCGCGTGGCGAAGAAGTCAGGGGCGGGCGGACCGCTCATCGGCGGCGCGCTCGCTCTGCTCGGTGCTGCAGCGATCGCGGTCGGGTTCCTGCTCGGCGAGGAGTCGCGCACGCTTGCCGAGCAGGGCATCGAGGTGCCGGCGCGCGTCGTGCGCGTGGTCTCGCACGGCGTGGCGCAGACCAAACGCTACCGCGCGTTCCTGGAGGTCGAGGGACAGCCTCCGGTCTCGCTGCAGGCGTCCATATCGGCCGAGGAGTATGCGTCCCTCGCGCCGGGAAGCGTGGTGAAGGTCACCTACCTGCCGGGCCAGGAAGGTGTCGTCATGCTCGGCGGTACCGGGGAACTGGATGCGCTGGCGCAGCGTGCGGACCTGGCGAAGGGCGGCGGGTTTCTTCTGCTGATCGCGGGTCTGGTGGTGATGTGGCGTGCGCGTCGTGCGAAGGCGCGCGCGGCACGGGAGTAGGTGCGAGAGGACGACCGATATCGGGCGAGGTGGACATGAAGACACGAACATTCGGCCGTACCGGCCTGCAGGTCTCCGAACTCGTGTTCGGGGGCGGCTGGGTGGGTGGCGTGCTGATTCATCAGGACGACGAGACCAAGCGGCGCGTGCTCGAGCGCGCCCTGGCCGCGGGCATCAACTGGATCGACACCGCCGCCATGTACGGCAAAGGCCAGTCGGAGCAGGCGCTGGGGTGGCTGTTGCGGGAGGTCGATGCCACACCGTACGTGTCCACCAAGGTGTATGTCGACACGAGCGACCTGCGCGACATTCCCGGCCAGATCGAGAAGAGCATGCACGACAGCCTGAAGCGGATGAACCGGGAAGGTGTCGATTTGTTCATCCTGCACAATCCGGTGACTGCGCAGGGCGGCGACGGCGCGTTGACGCCGGAGCAGATCCTGCGGCCCGGCGGCGCGCTCGACGGCCTGCGGCGCGTTCAGGCGCAGGGTCTGACGCGATTCATCGGCATGACTGCGCTGGGCGAGGCAGGCAGCCTGGTCGAGGTCATCGGCAGCGGTGGGTTCGACGCCGCGCAGGTCTACTACAACGTACTCAATCCCAGTGCCGCGCGCGCCATGCCGGCGGCCTGGCAGGGCCATCGCTTCGACGGCGTCATTGCCGCGTGCAAGGCGCAGGGGACAGCGGTCATGGCCATTCGCATCCTCGCTGCCGGCGTGCTCGCGACCGACGTCCGGCACGGCCGTGAAGTCGTCATCACGCAGGGCGCGGAGTTGTCGCTGGAGCAGCGCCGTGCCCACGCGGTGAGTACGGCGCTGGGGGATGCCTGCGGCTCGCGCGCCCAGACGGCCGTGCGCTTTGCGCTGAGTAATCCGGACATCGCCTGCGCCGTGATCGGGCTGGCCGAACCGTCGCACCTGGAGGAAGCGCTGGCAGCGCAGGCGATGGGGCCGTTGCCGGGGGAGGCGATGGAGAAGCTCGAGCGGGTGTACGCGGCGAACTTCGGGATGTGAAGGCGCGTCAAGGCCGGTGCCTTACAGAAATCCCTTCCCCCACGCCGCGTAGTCGTCGGCACGCATGAACTGCTTCATCAGGGCGTCCGGCGCGACGCCTTGCAGTTGCGCGGGGGGCGTGCCTTCTCGCAGAGCCTTCAGCGTCGCGTACACCGCCTGCACCGAGGCCGCGAACGGCTGGTGGCCCTGCAGGCACACCCGCACACCGCGTGACGACAGGTAGTCGAGGTCCATCAGCTCAGCACTCACGCCACCGAGGATGATCGGCAGCCGGATCTCGCTCGCCACGGCATCGAGATCGGCACGTGTCTTCACGCCGACCAGGAAGATTGCGTCGACGCCCGCCGCCTGATAAGCCTTCGCGCGCCGGATCGCATCGTCGATGCCGCTGATCGACGGCGCGCTCGTGCGTCCCGCGATCACGAGGTCGGCATCCACGCGCGCCTGCAGGGCCGCCTTCATCTTGCCCACGCCTTCCTCGAGCGAAGTCAGCTGCGCCTTGCCGCCGGTGCCGTGCGCCTGCGGCAGCACGGTGTCCTCGATGGAGAATCCGGCGACGCCGGCCACTTCCAGCTCCTGCGTGGTGCGCATGACGTTCAGCGCGTTGCCGTAGCCGTGATCGGCGTCGCACAGCAGGGGCAGATCGGCGGCGCGGCCGATGCGGCGCGCCTGGTCGGCGAACTCCGACAGCGTGAGCACGATGATGTCGGGTGCACCGAGCACGGTGAGCGAGGCGACGGAGCCGGCCAGCATGCCCAGTTCAAAGCCCAGATCGCAGGCGATGCGCGCGGCGATGGGATCGTGGACGGACGCGGGATGGACGCATCGTCCAGCGGACAGGAGTGCACGGAAGCGCTGACGGCGACTGGAAAAGGTGGACATCTCGATGGACCGGGCGAATAAAACGCCGCAGTCTAGCGTCCGCCGGTCCCCGATGCAGGGTGGTGCTTCTGGGGCGGCTGCATCTCCAGCCCCGATGCCCTGCGCAGGCTCAGCGGAAACGCAGGCTCGAACGCCGCGAACACGTCGAGATACTGCTCGGCCAGCCGGGTCATCAGGAAGCGGTCGCGCACGCTGTCGCGGGCGGCGCTGCCGATGCGGCGCCGCAGCTTCTCGTCGCGCAGCAGCCGCACGATGCGCTCGGCCGCCTCGCTGACGGTGGACACCAGATAGCCGTTGATGCCGTCCTGGATCTGGTGGCGGATGCCGCCGCAATTACCTCCGATGACCGCCGTGCCCTTCCACATCGCCTCGCTCACGGTGAGCCCGAACCCTTCGCGCAGGGACTTCTGCAGCACCACAGCGGCCTTGCGCTGCAGGGCGTTCACCAGCGCACTGTCTTCCGCCGTGAGGATGACGATGCGCTCCTCGCGCTGGTCGAGCAGCGACTCGAACACCGCCTGGCCCTCCGGATCGTCGGTGGCGACGTTGCCCACCAGGACCAGCGTGGCGTCGACCTCCTTGCGCGCGATCTTGAACGCTTCGATCACGCCCTCCGGATCCTTCCAGCGGTCGAAGCGCGACACCTGGACAACCAGAGGCAGGTCGTCCGGGATGCCGTAGTGGCGGATGCGATCGTCGATCTCGGCCTCGCTCAGTTCGCGGTTCTTCGTCGACAGCGGATCGATGGCGGGCATGAAGAACAGCTGCGGAATCGACAGCTGGCGCGCGTACTCGGGCAGCGACAGCACGGCGGCATCGTACTGCTCGACGAAGCCCTGCAGGTAACTCCACGCCTCCGCGTTCGGCTCGGACAGGTCTACGTGACAGCGCCACAGCCAGGGGCAGGTGTGGCGGTAGTGGGCGACCAGCGGCAGGGGCTGGGGATCGTGCACCACCACGAAGTCCGCATCCAGGTCCATGCGGGTGGCGTTCTGGAAATTGATCTCCTCGTAGATGCTTCTCTTGAGTTCGCTCAGATTGATCGACGCGCCCTGCAGCGCGTTGTGCAGCTTCTTCGTCACGCCGAAGAAGTCCGGGCTGCCCTGGATCAGCCGCCAGTCCGCGCGCACGCCAAGGCTGCGCTGCAGCAGCGAGAGCGAGGACAGGATCTCCGCCACGCCACCGCCGTAGAACGTCGAACTGACGTGGATCACGCGCATGCCGCTCAAGCGGCGCGCCTTGACCAGCATACGCTCGACCGCCTCGGCGCCGATGAAGCGCTCGTACTGCTCGATGCGGCACAGGGAGAAGGGCGAATCCATGACGGGCGTCTCCGGAGGCACTATTCCACGGACACGCCGCGGGGCGCGATGTTCCCCGGCCGGTGCGGCCGAGCCCGATGGTGCACACTACCGCACTACGAAGGAGGGGAGGCGCATGAAGCGACTGGGCGTGGGAATCGTCGGTCTCGGGCTTGCGGTGAAGCCGCACGCACTGGCCCTGCGCGACCTGGCGGCGCAGGTCGACTTCGTCGGCGGGTACAGCCCGACCGCGGCGCGCCGCCGCGCGTTCGAGCGCGACTACGCGCTTCCCACCGTCGACACCATGGGCGCTCTGCTCAACGACGACCGCGTGGATGTCGTCCTCGTGCTGACGCCGCCGCGCACGCATGCGGAACTGGCACTGCAGTGCGCGCAGGCCGGCAAGCACGTGCTGCTCGAAAAACCCGTCGATGTCGGCTACGCGCAGGCGCGTGCACTGGTCGAGGCGGTGGAGGCCACCGGCCGCAGGCTCGGTGTGGTGTTCCAGCAACGCTTCAGGAGCGCGGTGCAGCGTGCGCGCAGTCTGCTCGAAGAGGGCGAGCTCGGCATCCTCCTGAGCGCGTCCTGCTCGATCAGGTGGTGGCGGCCGCCCGAGTACTACGCACAGGCGGGACGCGGGACCCTCGCGCGCGACGGCGGCGGCGTGCTCCTCACCCAGGCCATCCACACGCTCGATGCGCTGCTCGACCTCGCCGGGGAAGTCGAGCGGGTCAGCGCCTTCTGCCGCACCAGCCCGATGCGCGCCATCGACACGGAGGACATCGCCTGCGGGTCGGTGAGCTATCGATGCGGGGCGATCGGCACCATCGACGCAACGACGGTCGCCTATCCTGGCTATCCCGAGCGTATCGAACTGGCAGGCACGCGTGGCAGCCTGCTGATCGAAGCCGAGCAGCTGACGCTGCACCGTCAGGGGCGCGATGCGCTGGTGGTGGAGGGTTCGAGCGCGGGCGGAGGCGGCGCCGACCCGATGGCGTTTTCGCACGAGCCTCACAAACGCTTGATCGAGGAGTTCCTCGATGCGGTGCGCGATGGACGCGAGCCGCGCTCGAGCGGGCGCAGTGCGTTGAAGGTGCATGCGCTGATCGATGCGATGCTGGCCTCGTCACGGGCCGGTTCTGCCGTGGAGGTGCAACGATGAACCAATCCGATTCGAGGCGCACCGAGCGTGCGACGGTTATTGCCCAGACCGTCTCGCACGTGCGCGCCATCGAGGCCGCGCAGGGCGTGACGGCGCAGTCGCTGCATGCCGTCCGGGAGGCGCTGCTGGGCCTCGCGGCACGTCACGATCTGTTCCGCGTGGAGGATTTCCCGCCGCCTGCACCAGGCGGGCCGCGGCACTCCTGCCTGTACCGCGTCTCCGAGGACGACGATCACCGCTTCGCGCTGTACGTCAACGCCGCGCTGGGCCGCTACGCGAATGCCGCGCACAACCACGCCACCTGGGCGGTGATCGTGGGCGTGTACGGCGAGGAGCTGAACCGGTTGTACAAACGCTTGCCGGACGGCGGGATCGAGGAGACCGGCACGGCCATCGTCGGGCCGGGAACGGGGTTGACCTTCCTGCCGGACGATTTGCACTCGCTCGATATCGACGCGCGCACGCCGATGCTCAACTTCCACATGTACGGGCTGGCGCTCGAGCAACTGAGCGCGCGGCGGTACTGGTCACCGGCCGAGCGGGCCTGGCTGCCCTTTCCCGCGCGCAGCGACATCCGCGAGGCGCGGGTCCGCGCATGAGCGCACACCGCAGGATCGATGCGCACACCCTGAAGGCCTGGTTGCGGGACGGAGGGGAACTCGCCGTGCTCGACGTGCGCGAGCAGGGCGAGTATTCGGATGCGCATCTGCTCTTCGCCGGCAATCTTCCGCGTTCGCGGCTCGAGCCGATGCTCGCCAACCTCGTGCCGCGTCGCAGCGTGCGGCTGGTGATGTGCGACGCCGGCGATAGCGACGAGGCGGAACTCGCGGCGACGATGGCGGGCGGTTTCGGCTATGCCGACGTGAACGTGCTGGAGGGCGGTGTCGCCGCCTGGCGCGCGGCCGGGTACGAGGTGTTCTCGGGCGTGAACGTGCCGAGCAAGGCCTTCGGGGAGTACGTCGAGCACCGTTACGACACGCCGCGCATCGCCGCGGAACAGTTGCACGCGCTGCGCGCGAGCGGCGCGAATCTGGTGATCCTGGATAGCCGTCCGCCGGAGGAGTTTCGCAACGTGAGCATCCCCGGCGGCATCGACTGTCCGGGCGCCGAACTTGTGTATCGCGTCTTCGACGCGGCGCCCGATCCGAACACGCTGGTGGTGGTGAACTGCGCCGGCCGTACGCGCAGCATCATCGGCGCACAATCGCTGATCAACGCAGGCGTGCCGAATCGTGTCGTCGCCCTGAAGGACGGCACCATGGGATGGCAACTGGCGGGCTTCGAGCCGGCGCATGGCCGGACTGAGCATGCTGCGGCGCCGTCCCAAGAAGGGCTCGCCCGGGCCCAGGCGGCCGCTACGGCAGTCGGCACCCGCCACGGGGTGCGCGTCATCGATCCCGACGACTTGAGGCGTCTCGAGGCCGAGCGCGACGTCCGCACCCTCTACCTGTTCGACGTGCGCACGAAAGAGGAGTACGAGGCGGGGCACTACCCGGGCAGCCGGTACGCGCCCGGCGGACAGCTCGTGCAGGCCACCGACGAGTTCGCTCCGGTGCGACACGCGCGCATCGTCTTGATCGACAGCGACGGTGTGCGCGCGACGATGACCGGCTCCTGGCTGCGCCAGCTCGGCTGGGACGAGGTGTTCGTTTTGCGCGATGGGCTGCAAGGCGAGCTGCGGCGCGGACCGCACGAGCCGGTTCTGCTCGGCTTCGAGGCCATGCCCGTCATCGGTCCGGACGCGCTGCACGCCCTGCTCGCCCAGGGGGGCGAGGTCAAGGTGATCGACTGCGGCACCAGCGTCCAGTACCGTCGCGGGCACGTACCGGGCGCGATCTGGTGCATGCGTGCGCGACTCGCGCGGCTCGTGCAGGAGGTGGCGCGCGACGATTACGTCGTCACCTCGCCCAATGGCGTCTACGCGCACTACTGCGCGCGCGACCTGGCGCGATTGCGGCCGGGTGCTGCGGTGCGCGTGCTGGACGGTGGCAATCGCGCGTGGTCCGCACCGGGGCGCTCGCTGGAGAGCGGAGCGGGACGGACGATCGGCGAGCCCGACGACGTCTGGGTCAAACCGTATCAGCGCCGTGAGGCGCAGGCCGCCATGCAGGACTATCTGACCTGGGAAGTGAATCTGGTCGAGCAGATCGCGCGCGACGGCGACGCGCACTTCCGCTAGACGCTCACGCAGCGCTCAGCGTCTCCCACGTGCCGTTGCGCGAAGCCAAGTGGCATTTCTCCACCAGTTCGATCCCGCGCGCGGCCATGGCGAAGTCCCAGGCGTAGGGTGCGTCCTCCGCGACATGGCGCAGGAAGCGCTCCCAGTGCACCTTGAAGGCGTTGCCCAGCGGCGGGAGATCCGCAACCGGCAGCCAGGCGGCGCGGTAGTCGATCGAGGGCCGGTCCTCGGCATTCCAGACCAGTGAAGGCGTCTGGCTGCGATGCTGCGTCAGGCAGTCGAACACGCCGGTGACGGCTGAGCCGCCGGTGCCGTCGACCTGCATCACCATCAGGTCATCGCGACGCACGCGCGTGCACCACGACAGCGTGATCTGCACCAGCGCGCCGGAGGCCATCTCGCACACGACGGCGGCCGCGTCGTCCGCGTCCGCCTCGTAGGGCTGGCCGGCCTCGTCCCAGCGGCGGGGGATGAAGGTGCGCGCCGCGCAGGTCACCCGCCGGATCGGACCGAACAGGTGTTCGAGCATGTAGTGCCAGTGGCACATCATGTCCAGCACGATCCCGCCGCCCTCGGCTGCGCGATAGTTCCAGGACGGGCGCTGGCCCGGTCGGGTGTCGCCCTCGAACACCCAGTAGCCGTGTTCCCCGCGCACGTGCAGCACTCTGCCGAAGAAGTCCGCGTCCACCAGGCTCTTGAGCTTGCGCAGGCCTGGCAGCCACAGATTCGCCATGACCACGCCGTTCTTCAGCCCGCTGCGCCGTGCCGTGGCGGCCAGGTCGAGTGCCTCGGCGTGCGTGGGCGAGAGCGGCTTGTCGCAGAACACGTGCTTGCCGGCCGCGAGCGCGCGCCGCACGTTGTCCACGCGCAGATGGGTGGTCGCGGAGTCGAAGAACAGCGCGTCGTCGCGGTCGGACAGGGCCGAATCGAGGTCCGTAGTCCAGCGCGCGATGCCGAATCGCCTCGCCACCTGTTCGAGCTTGCCGGCGTTGCGGCCGACCAGGATCGGATCGATGACCAGGCGATCGCCATCGCTCAGGACGATCGGCGTGTCGCGCAGCGGCACCAGTGCGCGTCCCAGGTGCTGGTTGACGCCGATGCGTCCGGTGACACCGCTCAGGATGATGCCCAGCCGACGCTCCGCCATGATGTTCTCCTCCCTCGTTTGACGGGATGATACGATCCGGACCGGTTCATGCAAATGCACGCGCCGGCAGGCATCGGCGCGGCCACGTTCATCGGAGTCCGGAGCCAAGGGGGAGATCAGCCATGTCCCGGCGCAGCCGGTGTCGTGGAATTAATTCTGCACGGGCGGGGGCGTTCGTCGTCGCCGCGTGGCTCGCCATGTCCCTCGCAGCGCGCGCGTTCGCGCTCGACTTCACCGCCGCTCACATCAATCCCCCGGGCGAGCCCACCTACGAGGCGTTCGAGCACATGAAGCGCCTGCTCGAAGCCGGCGACAGCGGCGTGCGTCTGCGCGTCTTCCCGCGCGGCCAGCTCGGCGACGAGAAGGACATGATCGAACAGGTGCGCCTGGGCGCGATCGGCATGGCCAGCGTGTCGGCAGCAGCGCTGTCGTCGTTCGCCCCGTCGGTGGGCGTGCTCGACATCCCCTTTCTCCTGCGCGATCAGGACCGGCACCCCTGGCTGGTGTCCGACGGGCCGGTCGGCAGGCGTCTCGCACGTGAAGTCGAGCGCGACAGCGGACTGGCGGTGCTAGGCTGGTGGAGCGCCGGCATGCGCCACGTCTTCACCCGCAGGACGCCGGTACGCAGCGCCGCCGATCTGACCGGGCTGAAGATCCGCGTGATCGGCAGCGCGGTCTACATCGACACGTTCAACGCGATGGGCGCGAAGTCGACGCCGATGCCCTACGGCGAGGTCTACACCGCGCTCGCGACGGGAACCGTCGACGGTGCCGAGAACGACACCACCGGCTATCGCAACATGAAGTTCTACGAACAGGCCCCGCAGCTGTCGTTGACCGGGCACTTCTTCCTGTTCAAGGTCGTCATCGCCAATCGCGACGCCCTGAAGCGGCTGAGCGCCGCACAGCGAGATGCCTTCGACCGGGCGCTGGCCGAGGCCACGCAGCTGCAGCGCGAATTGTCCGTGCGCAACACCCGCAGCGACCTCGAGTGGTTCGCCACACAGCCCGGCATCACCGTGACCACGCCCGATCGCGCGGCGCTCGAGGCGTCGGTGATCCCGGTGCAGGAGCGCTACGCGAAGCGCTTCGGGCGCGAACTGGTCGAGGCCATCCGTGCCGCCCGCTAGCAGTGCGACGCGGCGTGACGGCTTGGTCGCGCTGGAGCGGCGCATCGTGGCGGTCGAGGAGGCTGTCGTCTTCGCCGTCCTCGTCCTGCTGCTGGTGACCCTGACCCTGCAGGTGGTATCGCGCTTCGTGTTTCCCTTTCCCATCGACTGGACCGAGGAACTGGCCCGGGTCGGTCAGCTGTGGCTGGTGTTTATCGGCGCGGCGGTCGGCGCCCATCGCGCCGAGCACTTCGTGGTCGATCTGTTCATGCGACGGGCGCGCTTTCCGGGCAAGGACGCGGTCGTGCGCGCGGTCGACGCGATCGTGGTCGCGTTCTTCCTGGTCCTCGCCGCGGTGGCGGCGTGGCACACGTGGTTCGGCGCGATCCAGGAACTCACGGCGCTGCGGGCGTCGGTCGCCTGGGGCTATGCGGCGCTGCCGGTGGGCTGCGCGCTGATCGCGTTTCACTTCGCGATGGCGTGGATCCGCCCGGTCACCGCCTACGCGCCGGGCGAGGCGGGCGAATGATCTGGCTCATGCTCGCGCTGTTGTTCCTGCTGCTGGTGCTGCGTGCGCCGGTTGCGGTTGCGCTCGGGCTGCCGGCGCTGGTGTGGCTGGTGCTCAACGACCTGCCGCTGGCGGTGGCCTCGCAGCGCATGTACAGCACGCTCAACAACTCGGTGCTGCTGGCCGTGCCGATGTTCCTGCTTGCCGGGCGGCTGATGAACCTGCTCGGCGTGACCGAGCGCATCTTCGAGTTCGCGCTCGCCATCGTCGGCCACATCCGCGGCGGGCTCGGCCACGTCGTGGTGATGGCGAGCCTGCTGTTCTCGGCCATGTCCGGCTCCGCCGCGGCCGATGCGGTCGGCGTGGGCACGATCACCGTCAAGGCGGCGCGCGAGCGCGGCTACGACCCGGAATTCGCGGCCGCGATCACGCTGGCCGCATCGACGCTGGCACCGATCATTCCGCCGTCGATCATCATGATCATCTACGGGGCCACGGCCAGCGTCTCGATCGGCAAGCTGTTCGTCGGCGGCGTGCTGCCCGGCCTGCTGTTCGCGCTCGTGCTGCTGATGACGGTCAGCCTGATCGCGCGTCGCAGAGGTTACCCTCGCGGAGAGCCGTTCGCCGCAAGGCGCGTGGCGGGTGCGTCGAAGCGCGCGTTCCTGGTGCTGCTCACGCCGGTCATCGTCATCGGCGGCATCTTCGGTGGCATCTTCACGCCTACCGAGGCTGCGACCGTCGCGGTGCTCTACGTCCTGGCGCTGGGCGTGTGGTACCGCGGCGCCGGCTTCCGTGCGATCTATCGCGAGTTCGTCTCGGCCGGTGCGACCGTGGGCGTGCTGCTGCTGGTGGTGAGCCTGTCGGGCGTGGACGGCTGGGTGTTCACCTACGAGCAGCTGCCCGCGCGGTTCACCGCGGCGATGCAGGGCGTATCGAGCGACAAGGCGGACGTCACGCTGATGCTGCTCGGCGTCGTGCTCGTGCTCGGCATGTTCATGGATGCGGTGCCCATCATCCTGATGGCGGTCCCGGTGATGCTGCCGCTGGTCAAGGCCGTGGGCATCGACCCGATCCACTTCGGCGTGATGTTCTGCATTGTGTGCGTGATCGGCCTGATCACGCCGCCGGTCGGCGTGGCGCTCTATGGCGTGGCGACCGTGTCGAAGCTGCCGATGGAGCGGGTGTTCTGGGCGACCATGCCGTTCTTCCTGGCGCTGCTGATGGGCATCGTCGTATTGGTGTTCTTTCCGTCGATCATCACGTTCCTGCCGAACCTGCTGATCGGTTGAGCTTGGCTCGCACGAGGTCCATGAACTGTTCGCCGTAGGATGCCTCGTCCTTGGCTGCAGCCAGGTGTTGCCAGAACCGGACGAAATTCGGATTCTGCAGGTAGCGATCGAGCCAGTGTTCCCAGGTCTTCCACTGTTCGACACCCCACTCGCTGGTGCCGACCGGACCGTTGCACAGGAAGTACTGAGCGCGCTCCAGCACGGAGGCCAGGTAGTCGAACAGCAGGACCTGGCGCTTGCGGTCGGTCTCGCTCAGCTGATCCCAAACGGGTTCCCGATCGGTGGTGTTCGTGCCCAGCCCCGGATTGGCAAGCTGCAGTTCGAGAAAGCGCAGGAACTGGTCGTTCAGCGAACGATACGAGCGTTCCCGGTCCAGTGTCTCCTCCTGCGCGGCCTTCTTCGGGAAGAACCAGACGGCCACCGCAACGCCGCCGATGACGACGAGGTAATTGAGCGTCTCCAACCAATCCGCGGGCGTGCAGGCATCGAACATTCATACCCCTCTCAGGTTCTCGTAGGACGATCGCGCATCAACAGCCACGTTGCAATGGCGGCGCCGAGGAGCGCCGCAACCGCGGTTACGACAAACGCGACTTCCGTCCCCCGCAGCAGCGAGGACGGCGGCAGGCGCAGCAGCGCAGCGTGGTCCACGACGCCGGCGTGGCCGAGTGCGAACAGCGCGAACATCGCGGCGGCGATGGGGATCGCGGCGCTCTGACCCAACGTGCGCGCCAGCGAGAGCAGTCCGGAGGCGATCCCCAGCCGTTCGCGCGCCACCGAGTTCATGACCGCGCTGTTGTTGGCCGCGGAGAACAGCGCCATCCCGAATCCGACCGGCGCGATGCTCAACGCGAAGCTCCACGTGGTCGTGGCCTCGCCCAGGCGCGCCAGCAGCACTCCGCCGACTGCCATGCCGAGCAGGCCGATCAGCGACACCCAGCGCGGGCCGAAGCGGTCGGCCAGCGCGCCGCCGATCGGCGACGTGACTGCGCCGATCACCGGGGAGATGGCCATCAGCAGGCCGACGGTGGCGATCGGCAGCCCCAGGCCGAGTTGCAGGAAGAAGGGCAGCGTGAAGCTCATTGCGCCGATGGAGACGAAAGCAAGCACGCTCATGGCAAGACCGGCGGAGAAGGGCTGGTTGACGAAGAGCTTGACGTCGAGGACGGGCGCGGCGACGCGCGCCTCGGCGACGAGAAACAGAAGCAATCCGGCAGCGGCGGCGACGAACAAGGCGATCGGCAGGGGAGCGCCGAATCCCGCGCGTTGACCGAAAGTCAGCGCCAGCGAGAACGCGCCGATCGCCACGGCGATGAGCAGCGTACCGAGCCAGTCGAACGGCAGTTTCGTCGGCGAGGGCGCGAGGTCGGGAATCACCCGGCTGACGATCGCCATCGCGGCCAGCCCGACCGGGATGTTGACCAGGAACATCCAGCGCCAGCCAACCCAGTCGATGATGAAGGCGCCGACCGTGGGCCCGAGCGCCACCCCCAGCGTGACGCAGGACGAGATCACCCCGAGGGCGCGCCCGCGCTCGCTCTGCGGAAAAGTCTGCGCGATGATGGCGCCGCCAAGGGCGGAGACGAACACCGCTCCGAAGCCCTGCAGCACGCGGAAGGCGATCAGCCAGCCGACACCGGGCGCGAGCCCGCACAGCGCCGAGGCGGCCGTGAACACGCCCAGGCCGAAGAGGTAGGCGCGACGCCGCCCGTGGACATCCCCGAGCCGGGCCGCCCCCAGCACCAGCGACGTGATGACCAGCAGGTAGGCGAGCGGAATCCACTGCAGCGTGGCCAGCGACGCACCGAAGTACTGCGCAAGCGTGGGCAGCGCGACGTTCACGATGCTGCCGTCGAGGGTGAACATGAACACGCCGCTGCCGATCCCGGCAAGACCGAGCCAGCGGCGCGGATCGGGCGGCGTATCGGAGCGGGGCGGTGGCGGCATCGCGGTCGATGTCTGGGACGGGACGACCCGCGATGCTATCACCGCCGTGCGCGGCTCCGGCGGTGCGCTACCCGCGGTAGGCGCGCTCCTGCGCCGCGATGTCCAGCTTGTGCATCGCGCATCCGAGTGGCTGGACTATCAGTGGCGCGAGCAGCTCGATCGCACGAGCGTAGGAGTCGCGGCAGACCGCGGAAACTGCGCGCGGCGGTCACCTCCCCATCATCCTGACCGCGCCCGGCTCAACCCTTCAGTTCCACCAGGATCTCGTGGTAGCGGTGGTCGTCGATGTTCTTCGCGTCGTGCGTGTCTCCGCCCTTTCGGTAATAGACCTCGCCCTCCTTCAGCGTCGCCTGGGTCACGCCGCTGGCGCGCGTGACTTCCAGCGTTCCCCCCTCGATCGGGTAGAAAAAGTAGTCGCACTCGTGCGTGTGCATGCCGGTGCTCTCCCCCGGTTGCAGCGTGAACTCCCACACCCGCACGCGCTCGTTCTCGAACACGAGCTTGGTCCCTACGTCGGCCATCGCAATCTCCTCCGTCCTGTTCGCTGCATAGCAGCATCGTTTGATCTGGATCAGATTATCGCTTCTTCTGCGGGCGTAGCGTGACGGGGAGCACGCCGTTCGCGTGCGCCTTCGAACGAGAAGAACATCATGAAGCGCCAATCTGTTTCGCAAGCATCCTGGTCGGCCGCGCGCCTTGCACGCGCGGTCGCGCTCGTCGGGCTGTCGGCCCTCGCCTCGCAGATCTTCGCGCAGACGCCGCCGGACGCCACCAGCCGGCGGGTGGCGGAGAGCCTCGCAGTGAACATGTGCGCAACCTGTCACGCACAGTTCGGCGTCAGCACCGAGCCGAAGGTGCCGCGTCTCGCCGGCCAGCAGCGCGACTATCTGGAAGTCCAGCTCAAGGCATTTCGCGCCCGGTCACGCAACGACCCCGAGGCGCACACCTTCATGTCCAGCATCGCCTCGACCTTGAACGACAATGTCGTCGCCGGGCTGGCCGAGTACTACGCCGCGCAGACGCCAGGCAAGGGGCGCGAGTCGGGTCGTGACGCAATCCAGATCGCGCAGGGCGAGAGGCTGTACCAGAGCGGGGATCGCGAGCGCGGCATTGCAGCGTGTTCCGCCTGTCACGGCACCAAGGCGGAAGGTATGTCCGTGTTCCCGCGTCTGGCCGGCCAGCACGCTTACTACCTTGGCACGCAGATGCAGGCGTTGCAGAACAAGTTGCGCGAATCCCCGGTGATGCACGGTGTGATCAAGAACCTGACGATCGAGGACATTCAGGTTCTGGCCTACTACCTCGAATCGCTGTAGAAGACGGGCAGCGGCCGTTCCGCGAAGGAGCGGCCGCCTGGATGCGCGTGCGAGGAGAAGTCGCCGGGAGCGACGGTTCCTCAACCAGCTGTCAGGGTTTCACTTCGATGGCGGAATGATGCCGCGCTCGTAGCAGGTCACGCCTTCGGGCACGGCGACCCAGGGCAGCTTCGACTTCATCCAGATATGCCGGTCGATCGTGAACCAGGCAGGGTCGTCGAAGGTGCCGGCGGCAATCGCCCGCATGCCAGGACGCGCTTCTCCGGTGTGGGTGAGCGTGGTGCCGCAGACCGGGCAGAATCCAATCCGGATCCACCGTCCCGACTCGTCCGAGCGGTGTTCGTATTCGCGCAGTTCACCCTGCGTGAACTCGACGTTCTTCTCCTCGAATTGCGCCACGACGGCGAATGCGCTTGCCAGGCGCTGCTGGCAGAACCTGCAGTGGCAGACCACGCCGAAGGCGGGTTGGCTGGTCACCCGGTAACGGACGGCGCCGCATACACAGCCGCCAGTGTGGACGTCGCTCATCGTGATCCTCGCATCGGCTTCACCAGACCTTCGCAGCAGTCAGATGAATCGCAATGTAGCCGATCTGCAGGCTGGACGGGTTGCCGGTGAGACTGATCGGGTTAGTGTACGTGACTTCCTCGGCCACCTGCCACTCCAGGGCGCCATCGAGCTTCCATCCACCCTGCATTCGATAGCCCATCCCCAGCGTGAGCGTGTGCTCGCCGATCGGAGCGAGCAGCGGAGACAGCGTGCTCTCCGGCAGCGGCGAACGTCCGTAGTTGTAACCGGCGCGTAGCGTCAGCCGATCGCTCACATCGTAGGCGGCGCCGATGGCGAACACGACCTGGTCTTTCCAGTTCAGATCGGAGCTGGCCTGGATCGTCTGCGGCGCAAGGGAAGAGTTCGGATTTTTCGCCGTGAGGGTCGAGCGCTCCACCGCCGAACTCCAGTCGAGCCAGTCCACGTCCAGCGCAAGCGTCAGCTGAGGCGTCGGACGCAGCGCAATGCCGATGCCCAGTTGCTGGGGAAGCGAGATGCCCTCCAGCTTGGTTTCGTCGTAGGTGACGTAACCGAAACCCTGGGCCGTGTAGTTGACCTCCATCTCGGCGTTCCTGAACTCGAGTTTCGTCTTCGAGCTGTAGGTGGCGCCGATCGAAACGCGATCGTTCACCCGGAACAGCGCACCCGCCTTGATGCTGGGGCTGAACGAGAAGGCGTCCCGGATCGCGTACCCCGAGAACGTCGCGGTGGAGGTGTCCGGATACACATCCTGCTTCGCGAGCGCGATGTTGAGGGGAACGGACACGCCCAGCGAGAGACGCTCGGACGCGTGCCACGCCACGCCGGGGGTGATGCGCATGACGCCGATCTGCGCGCCGATGTCATCGACCGTGCCGAAGGGCGTGGCGATGTTGTTGAAGGCCGTGCCCGAGCCCCCTTGGGCGAACAAACCGATTCCCAGCGTCACTCGCCCGAGGGCGCGCGTGTAGCCGGCCGATCCGACCAGCGCGAACGGGCTCTCGATCGAGACCTTCTTCCCATTTGCATCGGTGTGGTAGTTGTCGATGCCGACGGCGGGGCCAGCACTGTTCTCGAATGCCTGGCCCTCGCGCGGGACCGCGGCGGGATTGATGTTGAGCGCCGAGGCGCCGGTCTCGACGGCCAGGTCGGCGCCACCCATGCCGACTGACTGGGCACCGAAACCGATCAGGTTCAATCCGTTGTTGGCGAAGGCCGGGATTGCTGCGCTCAGAGCGAACGCGAGGGTAAACGGTCCCAGCCGCGCCGGGATGTCACGAAGGCGGTGAGGCATGATGGTCTCGAGTCGTTGGTGTTCTTGTTGGACGAGGTGTGGGATCCGGGGCTAGGTGTCGCGCATGTCCTCCAGTTGGCGCGAGGGCTGTCTGCCCTGGACGATGAGCGCTGCTTTTGCACGTTCGAAGACGTTTCTTGCTTCGTCGATCCGCCCGGACGCCTTGAGGCACCTCATCAGTGCAAGGTAGAAGGGTTCGCAGACGGGATCGCGCTCCAGGCACTTCTCCCAGAACTCCGTCGCATCCCGCCACATCGCGCCACGTTCCATCCGGGCGCCGAGATCGGTGGCGATGCGCAGGAACTGTGCGTGATGCTTGCGCCGTGCCGGCGCGAATTCCGCTTGTTCCTGAGGCAGGAATGGACCCGCATAGGCATCGAGTGCGAGCTGCGCGGCGATGCGCAAGTCCTCGGTGCCGTTGCCCTCACCGCGCTCCTTGACTAGGCGCTCGACGCCTTCGAGGGCCCACAGGTCGAGCCAGCACACGCGAGGATTTAGCGACAGGCGCGATTCGGTCAGCGTCAGCGCCTCGGGGTACTGCAGCAGGTTGCGCAGGCGATGCAGGGCATTGGTGAACGCCTGCACCGCCTTGTCGCCCTCGGACTCGCTCCACAGCTGATCGATCAGCACCCCGGAATCGACATCGCGACCGCCATGGGCCACGAGTTCTTTCAGAAGCTGCAACAGCCGTTTCGGCGACTTGGTCGAGAACGCGATTTCCTTGCCATCGACTTCCACCTGGAATCGGCCGAGCGTGCGGATGCGCACCGGCCACGGCCAGGTCGACGGAGCGTCCTGTGGAGGTTGAACTTTGAGCCGACGGATGAGCCCGACGACGGACGACGTTTCGATGTCGGCGCGCAGGGCCTCGGCGAGCATGTTCGGAAACACGAGAACCATGAGCCGCGCGTAGGCGGCCTGGCAGGGCTGCGCCTGCATCAGCGCGATGGCAGCCCCCAGACGTTCATGACAAGCCAAACGTTCGCCGCTTCTGAGGGCCAGGCGCGCCTCGACCAGTGCGACCAGCGCGTCGTAAGTGCCGAAGGGTGTGCCACGTCGCAGCGTCACCACTTCCTGCAGGATGGCGCGCGCGCGCGCTGCGTCGCCGGCCTCGGCCATCGCACCCGCCGAGAGGCAACCCCACATGATGCGGAAGACTGTCCCACCGATGGCGGAGGCGAGATCGAAGGCCGATTGAGCGTGTCGCACCGCTAGATCGAACTGGCCGACTGCTTGGTGATAGATGCACGCCGTGACGTGGTAGAGGCCTGCTTCGATGAAGCGATGGGGCGCGTGCGACTTCTCGATCTCGGTCAGTAAGCGCTGCGCGTCGTGCAAGTGCCGGTCGAGCACATGACGCGTGCAGAGGAACGACGAGGCGATCGTCAGCGGCGGCGGTAGCGAGTGCTCGCGGGCGAGTTCGATGGCTTGGTACAGGCCTTCCGGATGACGGTGGAAGTCCAATGCGCCGAGCTGGTTCTCCCTGGCACAGAGCCACGCTGCAAGGTGCATGGGAGCGACTTCCGGCCGGCGTGCCTCGGCGTCCACCTTCTCGAGGAGAATCCGCCCGAGATCGATTTCCCCGGTGAGCACGAAGTAGTGCAGCAGCGAAGTCGCCACGACCATCTTCTGGTTGACGTCGACCTCGAGGTCCATCAGGTCGAGCAGGCGCCGGGCAGAGGCCTGCAGGCGTGGATGGTCAGGTTGGATCCACGTGGCCGCGGTGTGAAAGCCCGCTTGTGCCACGAACTCGATGGGTGGCGGCAGTTGCCCTTCCAGCGAAGCGAACCGGTCGAGGATCGGTACCCAGTCGGCCATCTGCGGTGCGATGATGCCCTCGATGGAATACGTCCAGACAACGCCGGATGCTGCGAGGACCTGGGCGACGGCATCCTCGGCGCGCTGAGCAAGCCGGTACGCCGCGTCGAGCGACCTGCGTGCATCGACCGGATTCATGCCCAGTAGGCACATCCCCCGCCAGTACTGCAGCCACACGTCACCGTCCACGCTTGCCGGCGGCAGGGCGTCGATCTGCTCGAGCAGTGTCCTGGAGCGGGACTGCGCGCTCAGCACCGGTGCATTGGCCTTCACGCATGCCGATGCGCGGTTCCAGTCTTGTGCGGAGCGGTACAGGGAATAGGCGGCGCTGCCTGCCCCCGCCCGCTCGAGGAGCTCGCCCGCGCGCACCATCGCCTCGCCGCGCTGCGCAGCCGGCGTTTGCCGTGTGAACTCGCTCAGCAGGAACTCGCGGAAGAGCGCGTGGTACTGGTAGACGATCTGATCGTTCAGGCCGGCAGTCCCTGCATCCGGGTCCAGGATGTGACGCCGGTCGATGAAGAGCTGGCGGGAATACAGCTGCTCCACCACATCGCCGACCTCAGGGCTGCCGGTCAGTTCGGCTGCCTGAGTCAGGGTGAAGTTGGGAAACAGCGCGGTCAGCGCCAGCAGGTCGACGTGCTCCTGTGGCATCTCACGCAACAGCTGACCGGCGAAGTAGGAGAAGAGGTCTTCGCGGGTGACGCTGGCGACGTCCTGCGCGGAGCCACCCGATTGCCGCGCGCGCTCGAGCATCAGGATCAGCCCCGCCGCCCAGCCGTCGGTGCGCGCGTACATGGTGTGCACGACATCGGACTCAATGATGCCGTGATGCGTGGCGATCACTTCTGCCTCATCTTGGGTCAGGCGGAGTGCGTCCCAGTCGAGGCGTGCCATGTGACGGCTCGC